>CAYVOW010000038.1:0-22971 GCA_964453585.1 uncultured Micropruina sp. | reverse complement strand
CCACGCCCAGGCCGTTGACCATGGTGGTGTGGGAGTCGGTGCCGACGCAGGTGTCGGGGTAGGCCTGCAGGACGCCGTTCACCTCGCGCGGGAAGACCACCCGGGCCAGGTGCTCGATGTTCACCTGGTGGACGATGCCCGTGCCAGGCGGGACGACCACGAAGTCGTCGAAGGCGGTCTGGCCCCAGCGCAGGAACTGATAGCGCTCCCGGTTGCGCTGGTACTCGAGTTCGACGTTGCGGGTGAACGCGTCCGGAGTGCCGAAGAGATCGGCGACCACCGAGTGGTCGATCACCATCTCGGCCGGCGACAGCGGGTTCACCTTGCTCGGATCGCCCCCGAGTTCGCCGATCGCCTCGCGCATGGTGGCGAGATCGACCACGCAGGGCACGCCGGTGAAGTCCTGCATGATCACCCGAGCCGGGGTGAACTGGATCTCCCGGTTCGGCTCCCCGTTGGGATCCCAGGAGCCGAGCGCAGAGATGTCCTCGGTCGTGATGTTGGCGCCGTCCTCGGTGCGCAGCAGGTTCTCCAAGAGCACCTTCAGGCTGAACGGGAGGGAGTCCGACCCCTCAACGGTGTCCAGCCGGAAGATCTCGTACGAGGTGCCGGCCACGTCCAGGGTGGCTTTGGCACCGAAACTGTTGAGGCTCATGATCCGCTCCTGTGCAGGTCCGAGGGGAGATATCTCGATATCAAGATACTAGTCGAGTCCGTAGCCGCGCGCCATCTGCTCGGGACGCTTCCGAACTGGGTGGCTCGGTCTGCTGATCGGCGCCGCCGGGGGTGAGCACGGCCAGGCACTCGACGTGCTGGGTCATCGGGAAGAGGTCGAAGGCTCGGACCGACGCGATCCGCAGACCGGCCTGCTGCGCCGCCGCCAGGTCGCGGGCCAGCGTCGCCGGGTCGCAGGAGACGTAGGCGATGGCCCGGGGTTTCAGGGCGGCCAGCTGCCCGATCACCGCTGCGCCCGCACCCGCCCGCGGCGGATCGAGGACGACTAGGTCGGCGTGACCGGGCAACCGACCCAGGGCCCGCTCGACCGCCCCAACCACGAACCGTGCTCCGCCGACGTTGCGACGGGCCAGCCCGACCGCGGTCTTGTCGCCCTCGACCCCCCAGACCTCGGCGCCCGCTTCGGCCAAGGCCGCGGCGAAAACGCCGACCCCGCAGTACAGGTCGAAGGCCACCTCTCCGCGGGCCGGACGAAGAGCGTCCAGCACCTGGGCAGTCAGGAACTCAGCGGCCGTCAGGTGCGATTGCCAGAAGCCACCCGCGGCCACCTGGAAGGTCCGGCCGGCGACCGACTCGGTGACCACCTCGGCGGTGTCCGAGGGCAGCAGTCCCGCACCCTCGCGGCTGACCACACCGAGATACTCCCCCGCCGGGTGGACGCCCTGGTGCGGCATCGCCGGGTGAGCGATCCGACAGCCCTCGGCAGGTAAGGCCACCACCTCGTGGGAGCGGTGGGCGCGCAGTCCGAGTCGTCCCGCCGGGTCGGTCAGGTATCGCATCCGGACCCGGTAGCCCAGCGTCGGCGCGATCTCCTCGACCGCGCCCGTCCACTCGATCCCGGCCAGCCGCCGCAACTGTTCGCCAACCACCTGGGCCTTCAACGCGCGCTGACGATCGAGGGATATGTGCTGGAAGTCGCAACCGCCGCAGCGTCCGGCGTTGGGGCAGGGCGGCTCGACCCGGTCCGCATCGGCCCGCAGCACCGACACCACCTCGGCCCGGGCGTACCGGGATCCGGTCGACACGACCTCGGCGAGCACCCGCTCTCCCGGGATGCCGCCCCAGACGAACACCACCTGTCCCTGGTGACGGCCGACACAGTGACCGCCCTGGGCGATCGTGGTCAGTTCGAGTTCAAGCCGTTCCCCGGCGCGCAACCCAGGTCCTCAGGAGCGCTGGTCGATGTGCTCGCCGGAGTGCACCGCCCCGGTCCCCGGACGACGCCAGGCCGCCACGTTGTCGCGGGCGGCCCGGTCGATGGCGTACTTCGAGGACGCGAGCAGGTACGGCACCGCGGTGACCATCACGCCCTGCATGAAGTTCAGCCGGGTCTTCAGGATTAGCGCGGTCTGGTTGTGCAGGAGTTGCTCCCACCAGTGACCGACCACGAACTCGGGGATGTAGACGCAGACCACGTCCCGCGGGTTGTCCGAGCGCAGCCCCTTGACGTAGGTGAGGAGCGGGCCGGTCACCTCTCGGTAGGGCGAGGCGATCACCCGCAGCGGAATCTCAGGATCAGCCTCGTCCCAGGCCCGCAGGATCTGCCTGGTCTCCTCGTCATCCACCGACACCGTGACGGCTTCGATCGAGCTCGGCCGCGACGCCTTGGCGAAGTTGACCGCCCGCAGCGTCGGCTTGTTGATCTGCTGGACGACCACGACGGCCCGGACTCGACTCGGCAGTAGGCGGGTCTCGCTGGGGTCGACCGCCACTTCCCGGGCGACCCGTTCGTAGTGCCGGCGAATGCTGCGCATCAGCACGAACAGGACCGCCATCGCGATGATCGCCAGGTAGGCACCGTAGATCAGCTTGGCCGCCAGCACGATGATCAGGACGACCCCGGTGCAGGTCAGGCCGATCGCGTTGATGACCCGAGAGTTCTGCATGTGTCGGCGGGTCTTGGGATCGCGCTCGGTCTTCAGGTGCCGCGTCCAGTGCCGCAGCATGCCCAGCTGGCTGACCGTGAACGACACGAAGACACCGACGACGTAGAGCTGGATCAGGGCGGTGACGCTGGCGTTGAACACCAGCACCAGCCCGATCGCCGCCGCGGCGAGAGCGATGATGCCGTTGCTGTAGGCCAGCCGGTCACCGCGGGTGTAGAGCGCCCGCGGCAGGTAGCCGTCCTTGGCCAGGATCGAGCCGAGCACCGGGAAGCCGTTGAAGGCGGTGTTGGCGGCCAGGAACAGAATCACCATCGTCATCGTGATCACGAAGATGAAGCCCACCTGGAAGTTGTCGAACACGGTGCTGGCCAGCTGCCCCATGACGGTGTCGTGGGTGCCCTCCACCCGCACGCCGTTCTCGGTGAAGTGGGAGTGGCCGTCCGGGTCGATCAGCTTGAGGCCGGTGAGGTTCGCCAACACGACGATGCCGCCCAGCATCGACACCGCGATGGTGCCGAGCAGGGCGAGGGTAGTGGCGGCGTTGTGGCTCTTCGGCTCCTTGAACGCCGGGACGCCGTTCGAGATCGCCTCGACGCCGGTCAACGCCGCACAGCCGGACGAGAAGGCGCGAGCCAGCAGGGCAATCATCACGATCCCAGTGAATGGCTCGTAGCTGGGTGACCCCTCGACGCCGTAGTGGGCGGTCGGCGCCTCCAACGTCTCGCCGAGCCCGAAGATCCGCACCAACCCCCAGATGGTCATGCCGAGGACGCCGATCATGAACCCGTAGGTCGGGATGGCGAAGACCGAACCAGACTCGCGGACCCCGCGCAGGTTCATCGCCATCAGCACCAGGATGATCGCCGCCGCCCACAGACCCTCGTGGCCCTCCAGGAAGGGCAGCATCGCCTTGGCGTTCTGCACGCCCGACGACACCGACACCGCCACGGTGAGCACGTAATCGACCAGCAGGGCGCTGGCCACGGTCAGCCCGGCGTTACCTCCGAGGTTGACCGTCGCCACCTCGTAGTCGCCACCACCCGAGGGGTAGGCGTGCACGTTCTGCCGGTACGACAAGACGACGATCGCCATCACGAAGGCGACCGCGACCGCGATCTGCCAGGAGAACGAGAAACCGATGATTCCGGCCAGGGACAGGGTCAGCAGGATCTCGTCCGGTGCGTAGGCGACCGAGCTGAGCGCGTCGGAGGCAAAGACCGGCAGGGCGATCCGCTTAGGGAGCAGGGTCTCGCCCAACTGAGCACTGGCGAGCTTGCGCCCAACGAGCAGCCGCTTGATGGCATCGGTGACGCTCACGATGGGTCACTCTAGCCTCGCCGAGACCGCCGCGGGCCGCCTCGTCCGGTGTAGCGTCTGGATCGAGATGCCGCCCGGTCGGGACTGGTCCACAATGGTGCCCGCTCGGCTTCGGTTCACAGGAGGAACGTCGTGCACATCGTGATCATGGGCTGCGGTCGCGTCGGCTCGTCCCTGGCCCGCAGCCTCGAGCGGCGTGGCCACTCAGTGGCGGTGATCGACGTCCTCCAGGACTCCTTCCGCCGGCTCGGCCCGACCTTCCAGGGCCGAACGGTCAAGGGCGTCGGTTTCGACCGCGCGGTGCTGCAGAAGGCGGGGATCACCGAGGCCGACGGGTTCGCCGCGGTGTCGTCGGGCGACAACTCCAACATCCTCGCCGCGCGGGTGGTTCGGGAGACCTTCGAGGTTCACAACGTGGTCGCTCGGATCTACGACGAGGGCCGCGCCGAGGTGTACGAACGGCTCGGCATTCCCTCGGTGGCCACCGTTCGCTGGACCTCGGACCAGATCATGCGGCGGTTGTTGCCCTCGGGTGCGGAGCCGCTGTGGCGGGACCCGTCCGGCTCCGTCCGGCTGGTCGAGGTGCACGTCGACCAGGCCTGGGTGGGTCACAGCATCGGCCAAATGCAGGACGCCGCCCACACTCCACTGCCCTTCCTGCAGCGGTTCGGGGTGGGTCAGATTCCGACTCCGGCCACCGTCTTCCAAGACGGCGACCTGCTCTACGCAGCGGTGACCAATGACGGCGTCTCCGATATTGAGACGCTGTTCGGCAACCCACCGGCGATCCACTGAGGGAGAACTCGACATGCGCGTAGCTATCGCCGGAGCCGGCAACGTCGGCCGCTCGATCGCCCGAGAGTTGATCGCCAACGGCCACCAAGTGCTGCTGATCGACCGCGATCCGGACGCGATCAAGCCCGACAGCGTGCCGGAGGCCGAATGGCTGCTGGCCGACGCTTGTGAGTTGGCCTCGCTGGAGGAGGCCCAGTTGGAGACCTGTGACGTGGCGATCGCGTCCACCGGGGACGACAAGGTGAACCTGGTGCACAGCCTGCTCGCCAAGACCGAGTTCGGCGTCCCGCGGACGGTCGGCCGGGTCAACCACCCCAGCAACGAGTGGATGTTCGACGACCTGTGGGGCGTCGACGTGGCCGTCTCGACCCCGCGGCTGATGTGCGCACTGGTCGAGGAGGCGGTGACCGTCGGCGACCTGGTCCGGCTGCTCAGCTTCCGCGGCGGCCACGCCAACCTGGTCGAGATGACCCTGCCCGCCGAAAGCCCCAGGGTCGGCCAGCGGGTGGGCGACCTGAACCTGCCCCGCGACGCGGTGCTGGTGGCGGTGATCCGGGACGGGTCGGCGCGTGCCCCCGAACGCGACGGCGCCCTGGAGGCGGCCGACGAGTTGCTCTTCGTGGTCGATCCAGAGGCCGAGTCGGCGCTGGCTCAGTACCTGGCACCGAGGGCACCGAAACCGGTGGACGCCTGACCGTCGGGTCGCCGACGGCTGCTGGATGGCCGCGTTGGCCGTACAGCCGCAAGGATGGCCACCACGGCCAATGGGCCCGTGACTAGGCCAGCAGCTCGTAGTGGGGGTTGTAGATCCGCCGCTGGCCGTCCACGTCGCTGACCCGACCGATTACCCGCAGCTCGCGTCCGGCGTTGACCCCAGGGATCTCGCGGCGACCCATCCAGATCAGGGTGAGCGAGCCTGATCCGTCGGTGAACTCGGCCTCCAACCACGGGGTGCCGCTGCGCGGCCGCATCGTCAGCAGGCTGATCGTCCCGCGGAAGACCCCCTGCTGCCGATGGCCGACCTCGGCGATGGTCTGGCAACCGGAGCTGCGGGCAGTTTCCTGTTGGGCCTCCGACACCAGGTCGGCGTTGGAGAGGCCGAGCCGCCGCAGCGCCCGGGAGAAGAAGTTCCCCTGTCCGGCCATCCGATCACTCCTGGGGGTTGGCCGGCAGGGTCATCGCGATCAGGTCACCGGGCACCATCGGGCTCTCGCCGCGCCGGACGACCACGTTGCGGAAGAACTCCTCGAAGGGCTGCGCGGCCGCGTCCTCGCCCTCGCGGGCTGCGGCGCCCAGAAGCGTGCCCACCAGCAGCCACCGCGGTCCCTCAGCGAACCAGGTGCGCGACTCCTGAAAGAGTTGCTCCCCCGACGGGCCGGCCATCGGAATCACCCGCCGCACCTCTGGGCCGAACGGCCCGACGGCGGGGGCGGCGGTGCCGCCGTTCTGCTCCGCTTCGGCGACCAGGTCCTCACGAAGCTCGGCGGCCAGTCCCCCGCTGGTCGGGGCGGCCAGCAGGGTGAGCTGCAGCCCGGAGTCCTGCCACACCGCCAGCGCTGCGCCCACCTGTTGGGTCGCCTCGTTGACCTGCAGCTGTAGGCCCATCCCTGGCCACGGGGTGATCACCACGGCGCCCAGATCGAAGCGCTCCACCTCGTCACCGCCGAGGTCGACCTCGTCGATGTCGAAGGGACCGTCGTGGCGCCAGTCGACCTCCTCGCCCAGGGTCTCGTCGCTCTCCTCGTCCAGCTCAGCCGGGAGGTCTTCGCTCTCGTCGTCGGGCTCGGCCGCCAACTCCTGGTCGGTCTCGGCCAGATCGTCGTCGTCGAGCTCCTCGTCGAGGGGCATTGCCTGGTCGAGCTCGGCCTCGTCCTCGGTGTGGCGTTTGCGTCGGAAGATCACCCTGGCTCCTTCGTGGGGTGGCTGGGCCACCCGGTCACTCCTCCGGTCGAGCCGTGCCCGCCGGTCCCTCGTTGTGTCGGCGGAAGTTCCGCCAGTTCGACGAATACCGCCCGTCCCACCCGCTGCAGGACGAGCTGGGCGATCAGATCCCCCCGGCGCAATTCAACCGCCTGGTGCCGATCGGTGTTGAGCAGGCAGACCTGCACCTCGCCGCGGTATCCGGCGTCAACGGTACCGGGAGCGTTGACGATGGTCAGCCCGAGCCGCGCCGCGAGACCCGAGCGCGGATGCACCAGCCCCACCCAGCCGTCGGGAATCGCCACCGCCAGGCCCGTCGGCACCAGCCGCCTCTCTCCGGGTGCCAGCGTGCAGTCGATGGCGATCGACAGGTCCGCCCCGGCGTCGCCCGGGTGGGCGTAGCGCGGCAGCGGCAGCCCCTCGTCCAGCCGCCGAACCCCGACCTCGACGTCTTCGCTCATCGCAGCGCCTCCGCCCGGGCCCGCGCGTCGCCGATCACCTGAGCGAACTCGATCGGGCGACGAGTCGACACCAGCCAATAGGGGTGCGGATCGGCGTGGTCACGCACTCTGATCAGCAGGCTGCGGCGGACGTACGGGCGCACCGCCAAGAAGGCGGCGTGGTCGGCACCCGGCCCGAGGCGATGACGGGTGGCGGCCTCGTCCAACACCTCCACCTCGCCCACATAGGGCCACTCCAGCAGCGACGATCCGGCTCTCACGCCGGACTGATCGGCGCCCACCCGGATCGATCCGTAGCCGATCAGCGCCCAGGCGATCAGGGCGATGGCCAGCAGTGTGGACGGGACGGCGATCGCGTCGCCCAGGGCGAATGTGGCCCCGGTGACGGTGCTCAACCCGAACACCGCAGCGATCACCCAGTAGGAGATCGGAACGGTCAGCCGTTCGCGGAAGGTCACCCGCCTAACGTATCGCCTGGGCGCCTGCCTAGACTTCAGCCAAGTCGCCGTCACAGGAGGAAACCAACGTGGGCCCCTCGCAGAAGCTGGTCTGGAACATCTACGCCGGCCTGGTCGGCGCGGTCACCGCGATCGTTGCCCAGAAGGCGGTGACCGGCGCGTGGCGGCTGGTCACCGGCGACGAGCCGCCCGAGCCGACCGACCCCCGCACCCCGATCGCCGAGGCCCTCAGTTGGGCGCTGGCCAGCGGCATCGGCATCGGCATCAGCCAGTTGCTGATGAGCCGGGTCGCGGCCAACCGTTGGGAAGCCGTGATGGGGACGCCCGCGCCCTCCCGCGCGGGAAAGATCGCCGTCAAGTTCTGACGGCGGCGTCGGTCAGCCCGCGCAGTCGACGCAGTAGAACTGGCCGCCGCGGGTTTCGGCGATCTGACTGCGATGCTTCACCAGGAAGCAACTCGCGCAGGTGAACTCGTCGGCCTGACGGGGCAGGACGCGAACGGTGAGTTCTTCATGGGAAAGGTCGGCGCCGGGAAGTTCGAACGACTCGGCCGCTTCGACCTCGTCCTCGTCAACCTTGCCGGAGTTCTTGTCGTTGCGGCGAGTCTTGAGCTCCTCAATGCTGTCTTCGCTCTCCTCGTCGGTCTTACGTGGGGCGTCGTAATCGGTGGCCATCTACTCTCGTTCTCTCCTGAACCTGTCTGGGGTGTCGCACGTGCGGTCGGGTTTCGTCGGTGGCATGCATACCACATGGGTCAAGGCTTAGCCGCCGCCGGGCCGCAGTTCTCATTTCCGCTGGGCATGGCCTGGCCCTGCTCAGCGATCCGAGCGGGTAGGTTACCCCCAGGAACGTCGAGGCCCGCACCCCGACCGAGCCACCGGGAGGTTGTCATCGATGCGCACCGCCCGTCCGTTGGGACTCAGCCCCGACGGCACCGTGTTGATCGTGGTGGCCGAGGGCGGGGAGCACCTGGGCATTCCGGCCGACGAACGGCTGAGGGCGGCGTTGCGTGACGACCGCCCCCGTCTGGGACAACTGGAGATCGACATGGACAGCGCACTGAGACCACGCGAGATCCAAGCCAGGATTCGCGCCGGCGAAAGCCTGGAACAGGTGGCCCAGGCGGCTGGGGTCCCGGCCGAACAGATCGAGGGCTTTGCCGCCCCGGTGATCGCCGAACGCGAACACGTGGCCGGTTTGGCGCAAAGCGCACCGGTCCGGCGTGCCGGCGACACGGTGGCGCATCGGAGCCTGCGCAGCGTGGTCACCGAGCGGCTGCTCTCGCGGGGGGTCGACGTCGACAAGGCCACCTGGGACGCCTGGCGGATCGTGGACCGTCGGTGGGCGGTCAAACTGAGCTACGACTCCGGCTCGGCGCAGCGCGAGGCCGAGTTCGTCTATGACCAGACCGGCCGGTTCAGCGTGGCCGCCAACGACGACGCTCGCTGGCTGCTGGGTGAGCAGGGCCCCTCGCACGGCCCGCAGCCGGGACGTCGGCGCCGCCATGACGATGACGAGGCCACCGTCGATCTCAACGACGAGCTGGCCCTGGTCCGGGCCATCCAACCCGAGGTGGATTCGACCGCCGACACCGAGGACGCCTACACCGAAGCGGAGTTGGCCGAGGTGGACGGCGTGTACGACTTCGTCCCGGCGGAGCGGTCCAACATCGACGTGCTCTACGACATGCTGTCCAGCTTTGACGAGGACTCGGTGCAGATTTACGCCGGGCTGGTCCGAGCTCGGGACGTGGATCCGGCGACCCCGGTGCTGGACGAGGCGCCCGACGACTCCCCCGCGGCCGCACCGCAACCCAAGCCCCGTCCGGTCAAGACCCCACGGTCAGCGACCAAGGCTCCGGCGGAGTCGCCGGCGGCCGAACCACCGGCCGTCCCGGCCAAGCCCGCCGCGTCCAACCCCCCGGAACCGGAACAGCCCTCTCTGGTCGAGCCGGAACAGCCCAGCCTGGTCGAGGAGGAGGACGAGGTGGTGATCGAACCGACCCGGCCGATCAAGCGGAAGCGAGCCTCGGTGCCGTCCTGGGACGAGATCGTGTTCGGAGCTCCGCAGCCGCGTCAGAAGCGCTGAGGCTCACTCGCCGAACGGCAGCGGCTCGGGGTTGAGCGTCACCCGGGCCACCTCGGCGGTCATCCGTCGCCGGTGGTGCACGCGGCACAGCACCTCGTACCCGACCGCGTCTTCGGTTGGCTCGGTGTCGCCGACCACCACCTGCTCCCCCTCGGTCACCATCCGACCGTTCACCACCCGGGCGTTGTGGGTCGCGAAAGCGCCGCACCAGCAGCGCGGCCTGGCCTGCAACTGCTGCATCGAGTCGCACAGCTCGACCAGCCGCTTGGTGGCCGGGAACAATTCGGTCCGGAAGTCGCTCAGGATGCCGAAGCAGTAGACATCCAGTTGCAGGTCGTCCACCACCCGGGCGAGTTGGTCGATCTGGGCGCGCTGATAGAAGTGGGCCTCGTCGCAGATCAGGTAGTCCAGCCGTCGTCCCGAGGTCAGTTCGGAGACGACGTAGCGCCAGAAGTCGAACTCTTCGTCGGCCTCCAGGGCCAGCTTGCTGATCCCGATCCGGGACGAGATCAGCGGCCGCCCGGAACGGTCGAGGCGGGTGAACAGTCGGCCTGACCGTCCGGCTCCGGCCTCGGTGAAGTCAATCTGCAGCGCGAGCGTCGACTTTCCGCAGTTCATCGGACCGGTGAAGAAGGTGAGCGACGGCACGGTCATCCGATCAGTAGCGGGACGGTGAGTTCGTCGTCGGTCAACGAACCGTGCATGCCGACCAGCGTGAACTCCTTGGGCTGGCTGTGGGTCATCAGCGCAGCGTCGTCACGGCAGGCCACCAGCACGTCGCCGAACCGGTCGGCAAGCCGCGGCAGGGTCGGCCCGAACCAGCCCTCGTCAATGGCTTCGTCGCGGGTTCGCACCCAGGCCCCCTCGCCGAGGCGATCAGTCCACCGCTGGGCGATCGCGGCGGTTTGGCCGGGGCGGACGTACAACTGCCGCAACCGCGGTTCGCCACCGATCATCGCCAGCCCCGCCGCCAACTCCGGCTCCTCCTCGATCACCAACCGGGCCGACAACGGGACGTCGATCATCCCGTGGTCGCCGGTGACCAGCAGGGTGGTGTCGTCGGGCAGGGCCGCCCGCAGCTGCGCGACGAAGTCGTCCACCTTGGTCAGCGCGGCCAGCCACTGCCCACTGGCGACACCGTGGGCGTGGCCGGTGTGGTCGAGTTCCCGTTCATAGACGTACGTCAGCGACCGGTCTCCCTGACCGGCGCCCTGGACGGCGAGTGCCACCTTGGCGGCGGAGTCCCCCTCGTCGGCCACGTCCAAGAACACCGGCCCACGCAGGGCGCAGGTGGTCAGACCACTGCTGCGGAAGCGGGCCGGGGTGACCGAGGAAACACTCACCCCGCCCTTCGCCAGCCGTTCCAGGTAGGTGAGCTGCGGCTGGACGTCCAAACCGTCCACGCCCGCACGCCACAACAGCGCATTCAGCAACTCGCCGGCGTAACGGAAGGTGTAGCCGGCCACGCCGTGCTGGCCAGGGGTGAGACCGGTGCCCAGGGACGTGATCGAGGTGGCGGTGGTGCTGGGAACCCCACTGCTGATCGGCCGGCCGGCCATCGCGGTGAGGGTGGGCGCGGCTTCCCTGGCCGCCCGGAGCAGGTTCCAGCCAAGGCCATCCACCAGGAGCACCACGAACCGATCGGACTCGCCGAGCCCCAGGACGTCGGTGCTGCCCGGGTGGCCCAGCCGCGCCGCAACGCTGGGAATCAGGTCTGACAGGGTGGCGGCGCCGTACCGGGGAAGGACCGGTACGCTCACCGACCACCGCCGGTGGCGGTCTGCAGCCGGGACGCGAAGGCCACCAGGCGGGCGACGTTCGGGGCTCCGTCGGCCGCTGCGCTCATCCGTACGGTGAGGTCGTCGGCGGCCAGCGAACCCGAGTAGCCATGGTCGGCGTCGCAGCCCGGATCGCCGCAATGAGCGGGTTCCAGATCGAGTCTGCGCATCGTCCCCCAGCCGACGGTCAACCAGGTCTCGGTCACCGCGGCGCGTCTGCTGCCGTAACGCTCGGGGTGTGCCACCACCTGGGTCAAGGCCACCGAGCGCAGTGCCCCCAGGTTCACCGACTCGGTGGTGGTCATCGCCTGGTTGGGCTCGCCGGGCGCCTCCTGCTCGTCGGTGTGCCCGACGATGAAGCGGGTAGGCGTCAGCACCAGCACCGACAGGTGACGCTGGATCTCCTCACGCGAGAAGGTCGCCTCGTGATGGACCAGGTGATCGACCACCGGCTCACCGGCCAGGGAGAGCGCGATCGCGTCGGCGATCAGGTCGGGGAAGTAGCCGCAGGCGTCGATGTCGGCCCGAAGCCCCTTCGGCAGGGTCGCGTCGGACGAACTCATTGCGACATCCTGCCACGCTGGCGACGGGCCTCCCAATCAGCCTGCGCAGGGCTGCTTCCCGGTAGCGTAGGCCGTCATGAGCACCACGCCGTTCATCGCCGCCAGGGTTGAGGAGGTCCTCGACCGGCGGGCCGAAGCGGTTTTTCGCGCCATCCGCTGGCGGGAGAAGGTGATTGGTTACACCGGGTACGGGTCTCCCCAGTCGGCGCGCGTGCTGGGCCGGGTGGTGCTGGTGCCGCGACGGGCGACCAGCCAGATCGGCAAGGCGACCGAGGTCTTCGTGAAGCGGCGCGGCTGGCGCAACTTCTTCACCGCAGCGGTCGTCCGGGCCAAGATCACGATCACCCTGGGCTCGGCCACCGCCACGGTGACCACCGATCGCGGGGGCTACATCGATCACCGGCTGCGCGGTCACGGCCTGCCGCCTGGGTGGCACCACGCGACCATTCGCAGTGCCACCTCCAAACCGACCCAGGTGCCGGTCCAGATCGTCGGCGACGACATCCGGGTGGGAATCGTCTCCGACATCGACGACACCATCCTGACCACCTGGCTGCCGCGTCCGATGATCGCCGCCTGGAACTCCTTCGTCCGGGACGAGTCGAACCGGCAGGCCGTGCCCGGGATGGCCCGGCTGTACCACGAGATCCTGAACGCCAATCCGGGCGCGCCGATCATCTTCGTCTCCACCGGAGCCTGGAACACCCACGGCTTCCTGAACCGCTTCCTGGTCCGGCACGGCTACCCCAACGGTGCGATGCTGCTCACCGACTGGGGTCCCACCAACACCGGCTGGTTCCGATCCGGGATGCAGCACAAGCGGGCCTCACTGCTGCAGTTGACCGTCGACTTCCCCAGCATCTCCTGGATTCTGGTCGGCGACGACGGGCAGCACGACCCGACGATCTATGCCGAGTTCGCCGCCGGGCACCCCGATCACGTGACCGCGATCGCGATCCGGCAACTCACCCCCACCGAGCAGTACCTTGCCCACGGCACTCTGACCGCGCTCGAGTCCGAGGCGTCAGGCGTTCCTGAGGACACTCCCCTGGTCGAGGCTCCGGACGGGCGCGGGCTGGCCGCCCAGTTGCGTCCGATCCTCGGACTCAGCCGCTGAGGGTGTGTCCATCGCCGAAGTGTCACAGCGCGGCGAGAGAATCAGAGCCGGCCACGGGCCGAGGAGGAGGAACGGATGGTCGCGCGCCCACCGGCTGACGATGACGTCGTCGAGCGCATCGTCGACGTCGACGTCTCCGCCGAGATGGAGTCGAGCTTCCTGGAGTACGCCTACTCGGTGATCTACTCCCGAGCGCTGCCGGACGCCCGGGACGGGCTGAAGCCGGTCCAGCGCCGGATCCTCTACACGATGGACGACATGGGCGTCCGCCCCGACCGTAGCCACGTGAAGTGCGCCCGCGTGGTGGGCCAGGTGATGGGTCTGCTGCACCCCCACGGTGACGGCGCCATCTACGACGCGCTGGTCAGGCTGGCGCAGCCGTGGGCGATGCGGTTGCCGCTGATCGACGGTCACGGCAACTTCGGCTCACTGGACTCGGGCCCCGCGGCGATGCGTTACACCGAGTGCCGGATGGCACCGGCCGCGCTCGCGATGACGGCTGGGCTGGACGAGGACACCGTCGACTTCAAGGCGAACTACGACGGCAAGGAGACCGAACCGGTCGTCCTACCGGCCGCCTTCCCCAACCTGCTGGTCAACGGGTCGACCGGAATCGCGGTCGGGATGGCCACGAACATCCCCCCGCACAACCTGATCGAGACCATCCAGGCGCTGAAGCACCTGCTGAAGCACCCGGACGCCGACGTTGAGACGCTGATGCGGTTCGTTCCCGGACCGGATCTACCGACCGGCGGCAAGATCATCGGCCTTGACGGGATCCGGGATGCCTACACCACCGGTCGGGGCAGCTTCCGCATTCGGGCCACCGCCCGGATCGAGCAGGTGCACCCGCGCCGCAAGGGGATCGTGGTCACCGAGCTGCCCTACATGATCGGGCCGGAACGGATCATCGAACAGGTCAAGACCCTAGTCCAATCGAAGAGGCTGACCGGCATCGCCGACATCAAGGACCTGACCGACCTGGCCAACGGCACCCGGCTGGTGATCGAGGTGAAGAGCGGGTTCAACCCCGACGCGCTGCTGGAACAGCTGTACAAGCTCACCAAGCTGGAAGACTCCTTCGGGATCAACGCGGTGGCCCTGGTCGACGGCCAGCCGCGAACGTTGAGCCTGCGAGATCTCCTGGTCGTGTACCTCGGTCATCGGCTGGAGGTGACGCTGCGCCGGACCCGTTTCCAGTTGGCCAAGGCCGCCGACCGATTGCATCGGGTCGAGGGACTGCTGATCGCCATCCTCGACATCGACGATGTGATCGCGATCATCCGATCCTCCGACGACGTCGCCCAGGCCCGGAGCCGGTTGATGGAGGTCTTCGACCTGACCGAGGTGCAGGCCAACTACATCCTGGAGATGCGGCTGGCCCGGTTGACCAAGTTCAGCACCTTGGAACTCGAGGCCGAGCGCGATCAGTTGCAGGCGCGGATCGCGGAGCTGCAAGGGATCGTCGACGACGACGCCACCCTGCGGGGCGTGGTCTCGGGTGAACTGGACGAGGTCGCCCGCACTCACGGGACGCCGCGGCGGACCGTCCTGCTCGCCTCCGGCGGCACCACCGTCACGGCCACCGCCACGCCGCTGGAGATCACCGACGATCCGTGCTGGGTGCTGCTGTCCTCGGCCGGTCTGCTAGCCCGGACCGACAATGACGATCCGCTGCCCACCGGAGGTCCGAGATCCCAGCACGACGTGATCACCGGCGTCTGCCGCGCCACAGCGCGCGGCGAGTTTGGCCTGCTGACCTCCCAGGGCCGGGTGATCCGGGGGAAGGCACTTGAGCTGCCCTCGGTGCCGATCACGGCCACCGCCCCGAACCTCCAAGGCGGCTCGCCTGCCGCGGAACTGGTGGCCCTCAACCCGGGTGAGCGGGTTCTGGGACTGACCGGGCTGGGAGATCGCTGCTACGGCTGGGCGGTCGGCACCGAGCGGGGCGTGGTGAAGCGGGTGAACCCTGACGTGATCGCCAAGGACTCCTTCGACATCGTCCGGCTGGACGAGGGCGACCGCGTGATCGGCGCGGTGGAACTCCTCCACGATCTGGACGAGTTCGTCTTCGTCACCTCGGACGCGCAACTGCTGCACTTCCCGGTGGCCTCCGTTCGTCCACAGGGCCGCGCTGGCGGCGGCATGGCCGGGGTGAAGCTCTCGGCAGGCGCCAAGGTGGTGTTCTTCGGCACCAGCCGGGTTGCCGACTCAGCGGTGGTGTCGATCGCCGGGTCGTCGCGGGCGCTGCCCGGAACCGACGTCGGCAGCGTCAAGGTGACGGCCTTCGAGGAGTACCCCGCCAAGGGCCGCGGCACCGGCGGCGTCCGCTGCCAGCGGTTCCTGAAAGGCGAGGACGTCGTCCAACTTGCCTGGGTGGGAGCCACTCCCCCGGTCGCTGCCGCGGCCAGCGGGTCACCGATCGACCTGCCGGAACCAGACCGCCGCCGCGACGGGTCGGGACTTGCCCTGGGACAACCGGTTGCCGCCGTCTCCACCAGGTACCACGGATAGTCGGGGGCCCGCGCGACCCTGACTGTGTCGAAGGGTCGCCGAGGACGGCCGTTCACACCAGGCGTTGCAGAGTTCCCTTGTCCACGTCGTACAAGAAGCCGCCCACCTGGGCGAACGGCCCGATCAGCGGGTGCTCTCGGGCCGACCGCACGTCGTCGGTGAGCCGCCCCAACTGATCCGGGTCGACCCCGAATTCCACGCCGTGGGCATCAACCCCGGCCAGCTCGGTGATCGCGTCGGCCATCTGCTGCTCGCTCATCGACGCGGCGGCGCACTTGGTGTGCGGGACGATCAGGATCCGGTTCACCTCAAGCTTGTGGACGCCCATCACCATCCCCGCAAGTGAGTCGGGGGTGAGTCGGCCACCAGGAGTGCGCAGGATCTTGGCCTCACCCACCCGAAGCCCGACCATGGCCAGGGGCTCAAGCCGGGAATCCATGCAGGTGAGGATCAGGACGCCCTCGTGGGCGATACCGTCGAAGCCGCGGGGGGCGGTCCGGGAGTAGCGGGCGTTCGCGGCCAGGAGGTCGTCGAAGGGGTCAGCGGTCACGCACCAACCCTAGAGTGCGGCCACCGCCGCGCTGAATCGGTCCGCTGTCCGTCGCCAGCTCGGATCGGCGTCCCACAGTCCGGGCAGCAGCCGGACCAGAGTGGCCGAGAAGTCCTCGCTCGCTTCGCGCGGCACCAGCGACGGCAGGTTGTCGATGGCGATCACGTCCAACGGCACCGGCCGTTCGGTGATCCGGCGGACCGGATCCGCCCAGGTGGTCAGCCGATCGTTGACCGGCAGCACGTTCAGCGCCGAGGTGACATCACAGGTCACGTCGGCGATCACCCGGAGTTCCCGCGCCGCGTCCTGGGCGTCCTCAACGCGTACGAACGACTCCATCGGCGCGGTAGCCAGCACTGCGTTGACCAGGATCTCGTGGGCCAGCACGGCGGCCCGATCGAGCTCCTCGGTGTCGGCGAGATCCCACCGCGTGATCGGCAGGCCGGCGAGCTCCAGGGCGTCGCAGGCACCCCGCCCGACCCGGCCCAGGGCGCCGATCACCAGCGCGGCCTGGCCACCCAGCGAACGCCCAGCGGAGCGGAGCGCCGACTCCAGGGCGGGCCGGTCCGTGGGTGTCAGCGGCGACCGTAACTCCCCGGCCCGCTGCAGTACGCCCAGGGTGGCACCCACGAAGCCCGCCCAGTAGCCGAAGGCAACCAGTCGACGACCCTGCTCGTCGGTGAGGTATTCCAGGTCGAGCAGCGTGCCGCCGCCTCGCCGGAATCGACCGAGCAACTCCCCCGCCCCGTCCTGACCCTTGAAGGCATGGCCGAACATGATGTGGCGCCCATGGAGAGCGGCCGGCTCGTCCGGTAGCTCCTTGATCCCCAGCACGACCACGTCCGGGTCGGCCTCGACCCACCAACCAGTCGGCACCAGCGAGCAGCCGGCCTGGTCATACAACTCGTCGGCAATGCAGCGCTGGGCGGACCGTTCCACCAGCACCGCGACGCCTTGGTCGATCAGCGTCCCGGCGTCCGCCGGAATCAACGGCGTGCGCCGCTCGGTCGTCCGGCATTCGGAGCGCAGCAGCAACCGCCTGGACATCAGGCGTCGATCCGCTCGGCGTCCAGCTGATAGGCACCGTCGACCAGGAACTCCTTGCGCGGCGCCACATCGTTACCCATCAGCTTGTCGAAGGTGGCGATCGCGTTCTCCAGCGATTCACCCTCCTCGACGGTGATCCGGCGCAGGGTCCGGTGGCGGGGATCCATGGTGGTGTCCTTCAACTGGTCGGCGTCCATCTCGCCCAGTCCCTTGTAGCGCTGTGGCTCCTTGAACGGTTGGCCCTTCTTGGTCAGCTCGGCCAGTTTGCGGCGGTATTCGGCTTCGGAGTAGGTGTAGAGGTACTTCTCCTGACCCCTGCGCGGATTGATCAACTCGAACCGGTGCAACGGCGGCACGGCGGTGTAGACCCGACCCGCTTCGACCAGCGGCCGCATGTATTTGAAGAACAGGGTGGCCAACAGGATCCGGATGTGGGCGCCGTCTGAGTCGGCGTCAGCCATGAAGATCACCTTGCCGTAGCGGGCCACGTCGGGGTCAAAGGTTCGCCCGGACCCAGCGCCGACCACCTGCAGGATGGCGGCGCATTCAGCGTTCTTCAACATGTCGCCGACCGATGCCTTCTGGACGTTCAGGATCTTTCCGCGGATCGGCAGCAGCGCCTGGAACTCTGAGTTGCGCGCCATCTTCGCGGTGCCCATCGCCGAGTCACCCTCGACGATGAACAGTTCGGTTCGGTCGACGTCGGTGCTGCGGCAGTCGGCCAGCTTGGGCGGCAGGGTCGACGATTCGAGGGCGTTCTTGCGTCGCTGGTTCTCCCGATGAGCCCGGGCGGCCACCCGGGTCCTCGAGGCGCCGACCACCTTCTCCATCACCGCACGCGCCTGGGCGCGGTGGGCTACCCGGGCCGAGGTGAGGAACTCGACCAACTCCTTCTCCACAATCCGCGCCACCAGTCGGGTCACCGGCGGCGTGCCCAGGACCTCCTTGGTCTGGCCCTCGAATTGCGGTTCGGCCAGCCGGACCGTGACCACCGCGGTCAGGCCCTCCAGCACGTCGTCCTTGAGCACCTCCTCGCCCGCCTTGAGCAACCGCGTGCCGTCAAGCGCCTTCGCGAAAGCCCTGGTCAAGCCACGTTCGAAGCCCTGGACGTGGGTTCCGCCCTTCGGGGTGGCGATGATGTTGACGAAAGACTGGACGTGGCTGTCGTAGCCGGTGCCCCAGCGGATGGCGATGTCCACGTCCAGCGTGCGATCGACATCGGTGGGGGTCATCGCCCCGTCGTCGTCCAGCATCGGCACCGTCTCGGTGAACTGATCGGTGCCCTGCAACCGCAGGATGTCGGTGACCTTCTGGTCGGTGGCCAGGAAGTCGCAGAACTCCGAGATGCCACCGACGTGCTTGAACACCTCGGTGGTCGCCGCGGCGCCGCGCGCGTCGGTGACCACCAACTCCAGGCCCGGGACCAGGAAGCTGGTCTGCCGGGCCCGATCGAGCAGGTGCCGCAGCGACAGTTGGGCGTCTTTGAGGAAGATCTGTCGATCAGGCCAGTAGCGAACCCTGGTGCCGGTGACACCCTTCGCCACCCGGCCGATCTTGCGCAGTCCCCCGCCAGGTGTGAACGCGGCGTCTGGTCCGTCGGCGGCGAAGACGCCGGGGACCCCGCGGCGAAACGACATCGCCCAGGTGGCGCCGTTGCGGTCGACTTCGACGTCCAACCGGGCGGACAGGGCGTTGACCACCGAGGCCCCCACCCCGTGAAGGCCGCCGGTGGCGTTGTACGAGCCCCCGCCGAACTTCCCGCCGGCGTGCAGCTTGGTGTAGACGACCTCGACCCCGGACAGGCCGGTTTTCGGCTCGATGTCCACCGGGATGCCGCGCGCGTGGTCGACGACGAAGATGCTGCCGTCGGCGTTTAGCGCCACCTGAATCGAGCTGCCGAAGCCCGCCAGCGCTTCGTCCACGGCGTTGTCGATGATCTCCCACAGGCAGTGCATCAACCCGCGGGTGTCCGTCGAGCCGATGTACATCGCGGGGCGCTTGCGAACCGCCTCGAGGCCCTCGAGCACCAGCAGGTGCCGCGCTTCGTAATCACGCCCCTCGCCGCCGCGCACTGCGGTTGTCGTCTTCACCTCTGCCACGCCGTCGAGGCTAGTGCCCGACCCTGACAAGTTCGCCGCGACACCCGCGCAGAGCGGCCCTGCACAGCGCCGCCCCTGCTGAGGCGTACTCTGGCCGCATGATCGGGGGAACAATCGCCCTTGATCCGGAGTTGATACTGGTGCACGCAAGGCAAGGGAGGAACGAGCCACGATGACCACGACCATGATCGACGCGTTGACGGCAGCCGACCGCTGCGACCGTTGCGGGGCACAGGCGTACTTCCGGGTCACCCTGCCCTCCGGCGGTGAGTTGTTCTTCTGCGCCCATCACGCGCGGGCCCACGAAGACAAGCTGAAGCAGGTTGCGCTCAAGATCCACGACGAAAGTCACCGGATCGGAAACTGACCCCAGGACAGATTCCAGTCGAGGGGCTCCGGGTTTCCGGGGCCCCTCAGGCTTCTTTGTCGATCGCCAGAACGGCGTAGGCGGCAAGCCAGTGTTCGGTCATCCAGTGCCCGCCGACGACGTGCGGCAGCGCCACCGTGAGGTGAGCCTCGGCGGCCTCGTCGAGCACCGCGAGTCCGAGCAGTCGGCCGAGTTTCCGGAAGACCGAGGCGCGGTGCAGGTTGAGGCCGATCAGATGCGCCGACTGCCCGTCGGTGGGGTCCGTCCCGGTCACCGGGGTGAACAGCGACGCCGGCTCACCGAGGGACAGCCCGGGCAGGAACCCGGCCAACCAGCTCCGTGCCTCCTGCTCCGGCAGCACCGTCACCATCAGTTCCGCCTCGGCCAGCGCTGCCGATAAGAAATCGTTGCCTGACGGTTCCCAGCCGGCCGGGTAGTCGCGATCGGCGGCGTGCCAGGCCACGGCGGCGTCCCGGATCGCGGTGGCCAACGACGGGCTCCCAGCGGCACTCAGCCGTACTGCCCAGGGCCAGGCTCTGGTCAGCGGGAACGAGGTGTTCATGTGGGCGCCCTGCCGGTTGGGAAGCGGGCTGCGGGCCAACCAGCCGACGAAGTCAGCGCTGATCTGATCGGCCAGCGGCCGCAGGGGGCCGGCCCACCGGGTACCGTCCAGTTCCTCGGCCAACTGCAGCAGCCAGCCCCAACCGTAAGGGCGCTCGAACCCCGGGTTCGCCTGCAGGTACGCGTGTTCGACGGCCAGGTTGGCCTCGGTCAGGTGCTCATCGAACAACGCCTCCACCTCGTCGCGCAGGCCATCGGGTGACGCGCCGGGCCGGCTCACACCTTCACGGAGGCGGACGAGCCGGGCCGCCGCCCAATGCATCTCCACCGCCGAGTGCCAGTCGAAGCAGCCATAGAAGGCCGGGTGGGCATCGCGCGGCGTCGGTCGATCGTCCGGACCCGTGGTCACGTGCCGCGGCGCGTTCGGATACTCCTGGCGAACCGCGCGCAGAATCGTGGCCAGGTAGCCGTCGGCCACCTCGTCCAGGGTCGCGATCACTGACCCGACTAACCCAACTGCGCTGAGAACCGGCTGGGCCGGTTCTGCTCGTCGAACTGGACCAGCACCACGTCGCCGGGAGCGAGGTGCACCTCGAGGCCCTCGGGGACGCTGCGCACCCGCAGGTCGTGTACGGCCGCATAGGTGAGCAACTGGCCACGACCGTGGCCGGGTGCGAGGTCGACCGCGTTGAGGATCCGCCTGGGCAGGCTGACGCCGTCGGCCGCCGGGCGCGGCACGCTGGGATCCACCACGGCGAAGTAGGCGATGCCGGCTCCATAGTCGGCTCCGTAGAAGCCGACGCCGCCGGCCAGGATCGAGCCCAGCAGGGCGACGCTGGCGCCACCACCCAGGCCGGTGTCGGTCACGCCGGTCAGGTCGAAGACCGACTCCTGCAACTCCCACAGCCCCCACTCAGCCCCCCGCTGAGCGACCGCGCGCACCGGGGCGATCGCCGGCGAGTCGGGCGAGAAGCCCTGGTTGGCCCACGACCAGAGCCAGGTGTTGGACTGCTTCGACACCGTTCCCAGCAGCAGGACGCGGAGCGCACGTCCGCCGACCACGAGTTGCGCGGCGCCGATGTCGGCCTGATAGGGCGCGGACAGGTCGACGGCCTGCGAGAGCGCGTCCTGCGCCTCCATCGCGACGGCCAGGTGCGCGGCAACCGCCTCGTTGAGACGATCGTGGGTGCGAGGGTCGGACATGCGCGCCAGCCTATCGCCGCCGATCGCGCTCGCTGACCGTTCGGGGAGCGCTCCCCCGGCGTCGTGGCCTGAGGCCTTGCGTGACAAGCTGGGCCGATGATCAGGTTCGAGGTGGTCCGCGGCGACCTCACCGCGCAGCGGACCGACGCCATCGTGAATGCCGCCAACGCCACCCTGCTCGGTGGTGGCGGGGTGGACGGCGCCATCCATGCCGCCGCTGGCCCCCGGCTGCTGGAGGCGTGCCACCGGGTGCGGCGGACAACCTGGCCCGATGGCCTGCCCGTTGGTGAAGCGGTGGCCACCGAGGCCTTCGACCTGCCCTGCCGCTGGGTGATCCACACGGTGGGCCCGAATGCCCACCGCGGACAGACCGATCCAGCCCTGCTGGCATCGTGTTTCACCCGGAGCCTGGACGTGGCGGGCGAACTAGGTGCGGGCAGCCTCGCCTTTCCGGCGATCAGCGCGGGCGCCTACGGGTGGGACGCTGACGATGTCGCGCGGATCGCCGTCGAGGCGGTCGGCGGACATCCCGCAACCGGGGTTGGCCTGGTCCGGTTCATACTGTTCTCCGAGCGGCTGCGCGACGCCTTCCAGGCCCGTCTCGCGAAGCGCGATCATCAGTAGGGACGTTGTTAGTCCTGACCTCGTAGCTGTCCACCCTGACGTCCACCCCGGTGATCATCTGTCACCCCGTGATGGTTGCCCCGCGACCACGGAGTCTGATCAGGTTCGACCTGGGGTTGCCGCCCAGGTCAGCGCCGGACCATGCGCAGTTGCCGTCCGCCGGGCCATCCGGGTTCGATGTCTTGGATCAGGCCGTCCGGCTCGAATCCAAGGCGCCGATAGAAGGCGATCGCCCGCTCGTTCCCATCGATCACCCACAGGTGTGCGGGGATGTCGTCACCGATGGCGCGGCGAACAAGCGCGACGGCCAGGCCGGATCCCTTGGCGCCGTCCAGCACGTACAGCGACTTCAAGATCAGCGTCGTGGGTTGGTCTGGGCCGGTGGCGGCGTCGGCATGGGAGACGCCGACGATGCTGCCGGTTGCCTTGTCCACCCCGACCCAGTAGGTCGCCCCACGATCGGTCATGTTGTGCGCCCACCGGGCGGCCACCTCGGGTGCCCAGGCGTCGGCGTTGTCCAAGACCTCCTCGGGCAAGAACCCGGTGAACGACTCGCGCCACGCCTGCGCGCGAACCCGTGCCGCGGCCTCGATATCGGCCAGGCGCGCCTCGCGGATCCCGAAGGGCACCTCAGTCGAGGTAGTCGCGGAGCACCTGGGACCGGGAGGGATGCCGAAGCTTGCTCATCGTCTTGGACTCGATCTGGCGGATCCGCTCCCGGGTCACCCCGTAGACCTTGCCGATCTCGTCCAGCGTCTTGGGCTGGCCGTCGGTCAGGCCGAAGCGCATCGACACGACGCCGGCCTCACGCTCGGACAGGGTGTCCAGGACGTCGTGCAACTGCTCCTGCAACAGGGTGAAGTTGACCGCCTCGGCCGGGACGACCGC
>CAYVOW010000037.1:0-23050 GCA_964453585.1 uncultured Micropruina sp. | reverse complement strand
GGCCTGGCCGTTCAGCGGTTGATGGCCGACGGCATCGGGTTCGGCGGCGAAGGCGACTGGAAGACCGCGGTGATGGGCCGCACTCTCAAGACCGCCGCCGCCGGGCTGCCGGGCGGCACGTCCTTCATGGAGGACTACACCTACCACCTGGAACCGGGCAACGAGTTGATCCTCGGCGCCCACATGCTCGAGGTTTGCCCGACGATCGCGTCCGGGAAGCCGCGAATCGAGATCCACCCGCTGGGCATCGGCGGACGCGAGGATCCGGTCCGGATGGTGTTCGATGCCGCCCCCGGCGACGCGGTGATCCTGGGCATCTGTGATCTGGGCGATCGGTTCCGGTTCGTCAGCAACGAGGTCAGCGTCGTCCCGCCGTTGGCCGAGATGCCGAAGCTGCCGGTGGCCCGCGCCGTCTGGGCGCCGAAGCCCGACTTCTCCACCTCCACCGAGTGCTGGCTGGCCGCTGGTGGCCCGCACCACACCGTGCTCTCGACGGCCCTCACCGGCGAGCACCTCACCGACTTGGCCGAGATGATCGGGATCGAACTGGTCACCATCGACGAGTCCACCAGAACTGGGCAGTTCGCCAAGGAACTGCGCTGGAACAACGCGTACCACCGGCTGGCGGCGGGTCTGTAACCCGGCACAGCCCTGGTGGTGCACGCTGACAACTGAATACGTCCGGATCTGGGGACTTCCCGACCGGGCAGACACCAACGACCATCCCAGCGCGCGCGGGGGGTCGAGAAAGCGAGTAACTATGCGCAAGCTGGTTGCAGTTGCCGCAGCTGCAGCTCTGGCGCTGACCTTCAGCGCCTGTGGTCGGACGGAGACTGCCTCCCCGGCCGCCTCAGGGAGCGCCTCCGGGTCCGCTGCCGCGACCAAGGGCACCATCGGCGTCGCGATGCCGACCAAGACCTCGGAGCGCTGGATCAAGGACGGCGACTTCATCAAGCAGCAGCTGGAGGCCGCCGGCTTCCAGGTGAACCTGCAGTACGCCAACGACGACATCCCGACCCAGGTCACCCAGGTCAACGACATGGTGACCCGGAACAACCAGATGCTGGTCGTCGCCGCGATTGACGGTGTGGCCCTCAAGGGCGTGCTCGGCCAGGCCAAGGAAGCGAACATCCCCGTGATCGCCTACGACCGCCTGCTCCGCGAGACCGACGCCGTGTCGTACTACACCACCTTCGACAACTTCAAGGTGGGCGTGCTCCAGGGCGAGTCGCTGCTCAAGGGCCTCGAGGCCTCCGGCGCGCCCAAGCCGTGGAACGTTGAGCTGTTCGCCGGTTCCCCCGACGACAACAACGCGACCTTCTTCTTCAACGGCGCGATGAGCATCCTGCAGCCGAAGATCGACGCGGGCGACATCAAGATCCAGTCCGCTGAGACCGACTTCAACAAGGTCGCCACCCTGCGCTGGGACGCCGCTGTGGCCAAGAAGCGGATGGAGAACATCCTCACCAAGTCGTACTCGGACAAGGACGTCAACGGCGTGCTGGCCCCCTACGACGGCCTCTCCCGCGGCATCATTGCCGCTCTCAAGGGTTCGGGCTACGGCTCGGGCGGCAAGAAGCTCCCGGTCGTCACCGGCCAGGACGCCGAGCTGGAGAGCGTCAAGATGATCCTCAAGGGCGAGCAGTACTCCACCGTGTTCAAGGACACCCGTGAGCTGGCCAAGGCCACCGTCAAGATGATCGGCGAGATCGCCTCCGGCGCCAAGCCCACCGTCAACGACGAGAAGACCTACAACAACGGCGTCAAGGTCGTCCCGACCATGCTGCTGGAGCCGGTCTCCTGTGATGCCAGCAACATCAAGGACGTCCTGCTCAAGGCTGGTTACTACACCGAGGCCGAGCTCAACAGCTGACCTCTTGCCGGTGGGGCGGGGAGACCCGCCCCACCGGCGCATCGCCGTCCACCATCAGACGAAGGAGTCGCCCCGTGGCCGACACCATCTTGTCGATGCGCCAGATCACTAAGGAGTTCCCCGGCGTCAAGGCCCTCTCGAACGTCAACTTCGACGTCCTCAAGGGCGAGATCCACAGCATCTGTGGTGAGAACGGAGCCGGGAAATCCACCCTGATGAAGGTGCTGTCGGGCGTATGGCCCTACGGCACCTACGACGGTGAGATCTGGTTCGAAGGCCAACTCTGCAAGTTCCGCAACATTCGCGACTCAGAGCACGCCGGCATCGTCATCATCCATCAGGAGCTCGCCCTCATCCCCGAGCTCACCATCACCGAGAACCTCTTCCTCGGCAACGAGGTCGCCAAGACCGGCATCATCGACTGGCAGGCCGCCGAGAAGCGGGCGCGTCAACTGCTCAAGATGGTCGGCCTGACCGAGGACCCGAACTCCCAGATCAAGAGCATCGGCGTCGGCAAGCAGCAGCTGGTCGAGATCGCCAAGGCGTTGAACAAGGACGTCAAGCTGCTGATCCTGGACGAGCCCACCGCGGCCCTCAACGACACCGACTCCCAGAACCTGCTGCGCCTGCTGCAGGGACTGCGCGAGCAGGGCATCACCTGCATCATGATCAGCCACAAGCTGAACGAGATCGAGCAGATCTCTGATGCGATCACCATCATCCGCGACGGCCAGACCATCGAAACCCTGCAGATGGCCTCGGGCACCGTCAACGAGGACCGAATCATCAAGGGCATGGTCGGCCGAGACCTCGATCACCGCTACCCGCCGCACCAACCCCACGCCGGCGAGGTGATGTTCGAGATCAAGGACTGGACGGTGATGCACCCCGACGACCGCGAGCGGTTCGTGATCAAGGGCGCCAACCTGAACGTCCGCAAGGGCGAGATCGTGGGTCTGGCCGGCCTGATGGGCGCCGGACGCACCGAACTCGCTCGCAGCGTGTTCGGCCAGTCCTACGGCAACAAGACCTCCGGTGAGGTGACCCTCAACGGCAAGACGCTGAAGCTGAAGAACGTCGAGGACGCCATCGACGCCGGGCTCGCCTATGTCACCGAGGACCGCAAGGTGCTCGGCCTCAACCTGCTCGACACCATCCGGAGGTCGATCACAGCCGCGAAGCTGAAGAAGATCTCCAAGAACTTCGTGGTGGACGAGAACGCCGAGGTCAAGGCCGCGAACCACTACCACAAGGCGATGCGGATTAAGGCGCCCACCATCGATGAGGGCGTCGGTAAGTTGTCCGGCGGCAACCAGCAGAAGGTCGTCTTGGGCAAGTGGATGTTCACCGACCCCGAGATCCTGATCCTGGACGAGCCCACCCGTGGCATCGACGTCGGGGCGAAGTACGAAATCTACGAAATCATCAACCAGCTCGCCGATACCGGTAAGGGCGTCCTGGTGATCTCGTCGGAGCTGCCCGAGTTGCTCGGCATCTGCGACCGGATCTACACCCTGTCCGCAGGGGTGATCACCGCCGACGTCCCGCGCGACGAGGCGGACCAGGAAGTGCTCATGCGCTACATGACCCAACGAAAGGCTCAGTGACGATGTCCAGTAACGCGTCCCCCAAGCAGGATTCGCTGCTGGGACAACTCAAGGCCGGCTTCGGAGGGGGTGCCCTGCGCCAGTACGGCATGATGATTGCCCTGGGTGCCCTGATCCTGCTCTTCCAGGTCCTCACCAACGGGCTGTTCCTGCAGCCCCGTAACGTCACCTCGCTGCTGGTCCAGAACGGATACATCCTGATTCTGGCGATCGGCATGGTGATGGTGATCATCGCCGGGCACATCGACTTGTCGGTGGGTTCGGTCTGTGCCTTTGTCGGTGCCGCAGTGGCGCTGGTGATGCGCGACTGGTCGCTGCCCTGGCCGTTGGCCATCCTGTTCGGCATCTTCCTGGGCATCCTGGTCGGCTTCTGGCAGGGCTATTGGACCGCCTACGTCGGGATCCCGGCGTTCATCGTGACGCTGGCCGGCATGCTGCTGTTCCGCGGTCTCGACCTGCTGATCCTCAACGCCCAGTCGATTCCGGTGCCCGACGACTTCCAGAAGATCGCCAACGGGTTCATCCCTGAGATGGGGCCGAGCACCGGTTATCACAACCCAACGCTGCTGTTGACCCTGCTCGCGATCGGGTTCGTGGTGTGGAGCGAGTTCCGCAAGCGCGCGGAACTCCGCAAGCACGACATGGAGCCGGGCCCGATGGTCGGGATGGTGTTCAAGCTGGTCGTGATCAGCGCGGTGATCCTGGTCTTCGGCCTGCTGTTGGCCTCCTACAAGGGCATCCCGGTGGTCGGGATCATCCTGTTCGGCTTGATCCTCTTCTACACGTTCCTCACCCAGAAGACGGTCATCGGTCGCCACATCTACGCCGTCGGCGGTAACCGGCACGCGGCCCAGTTGTCCGGTGTCGACACCAAGAAGGTCGACTTCTTCGTGATGGTCAACATGGCCGCGCTGTCGGCCATCGCCGGCATGGTCTTCACCGCCTACCTGAACGCGGCGAACCCGAAGGACGGCCAGGGCTTCGAATTGGACGCGATCGCGGCCGTGTTCATCGGTGGCGCCGCGGTTGCAGGCGGTGTCGGCACGGTGGTCGGGTCAATGATCGGTGGTCTGGTGATGGGCGTGCTGAACCTGGGACTGGCCAACATGAGCGTGGACTCCAACTGGATCCAGATCATCAAGGGCCTGGTGCTCTTGGGCGCCGTCGCCTTCGACGTCCTCAGCAAGGCTCGCGGCGGGAACTCCTTCGTCGGCATGGTGATGAAGGCGTTCCAGGGCCGGGCGTCCCAGATGGCCGGCGAGTCCGGCTCCTTGGCCGTCGGCGCGGGCGGGATGGCCGACACCACGGCCAAGCCGCCGGTCAGCGAGTCCATCGACGGACAGGGCGACACCCAGAAGTAGTCGCAAGGCGAGAGTCCCGGATCCCTGGTGGATCCGGGGCTCTCGTCACGTCTGGGAGTCAGGATGTTGGATCTTTCGTCGAGTACCACGAAAGATCCAACATCCTGCAGGCGAGGCCCTCGGGCGTTCGCTTACGGGTTGGTGACCTTCAGCAGCAACAGCTGCCCCGCCTCCCGGTAGGAGGCCAGCCCCGGCACCGTCGGGTGGTTGGCCACCAGGGTGTCCCACCCGTGGGCCTGCACGTTAATCAGGAAGGCGCCCTTGCCCCAGATCGCTGATGCGTCGACGATGCCCGCGGTCTCCCATGATCCCGGCCGCTGGGTGTTCCCCGGCCGGACCGCCTGGTTGATCTCGGCCACCACCCGGCGCTCCCCGGTGGCCAGGTCGATCCGCCAGACTCGGGCGTTGGTGGCCCCGGCGAACTGGTTGTGGCTCCCGGGATCTTCGGTCACCCAGAGGGCCCCGGCCGTGGTTTCGACGTTGTCGGGGTTGTGCACCTCGGTCGCGTTGTCGTAGCCGCCGGCGTCGAAGTCGGCCATCACCTGAAGGGTGGCCGAGGTCAGCGGGTCGTCGCCCAGGGTCATCTTGAAGATCCGGCCATTCGGGTAGGCCCCGCGCGTGCCGGACGGGCCGCGGGCCAGCGTGTTGTTCGGGCCACCGGCGACGGCGCGGGGCTCGCCGGTGTCGGCGAAGTAGAGCACCCGCTGGTTGGACCGGTCGTAGGCGAGATCCTCGATTCGGATGAACTGGAACACGTTGTTGGTCCGGCTCCAGTACTCCAGCACCCACTGCGGCCCGTCCGGAATGCCGACTGGCGCGGGGTAGCCGAGGTCGCTGGAGACGATCTCGCGGGCCGTGGGGTCACCGCCCAGTTTGCCGGTGGCGATCTCGCGTGGCACCGGGATGTAGTGACCGGTGACCGAGGCGCCGGCGGTCAGATCGCCGTAGTCGTTGATCGCCGGGTTGTCGGAGACGAAAGCGAAGAGCGAGCCCTGGTCGTTCCAGACCGCCGCACCCGAGTCGGCCCGGTAGAGGTAGAGCTGGGAGCTGGGGGCATCAAAGGTGTCGTCACCCGACAAGACCACCGGATGGCCGTAGCCGGGCATCGCGATCGCGTTCTCGTGGTTGTGTCGGCCCATCCCGTAGATGCTGCGGTACTGCCGGGTGGCGGGGTCGTAGGCGACCACCACTCCCGCCTGCTCGGCATTCGCCGGTGCTCCGGGGCCCACCACCAGCCCGGGCCCCCAGGAATCCTCCTGGCGCAGCACGATGTCGCGGGCCTCCTCGACGGTGAACAGCATCGGGGTTTCGAAGCCCTCCGCCTTCCCGGCCAGGAAGTTCGAGCAGAACCGCTGGTAGCCCGCGCTGGACGGGATGGCGTACCTTCCGCTGGCCACCCCAACCCCCTTCTGGGTCAGCCGTAGCTGAGACAGGATCGCGTTGGTGGCGTCCTGGCGGGTCGCCGGGAACGGGACCTTGGAGGTCTCGTGGTTGAGCAGGATGTCGACGGTCCCCTTTCCGTTGCGGCGGCTGATCGCAATGCCGTCGGGGATCGACTCGAAGGTGTACTCGTCCACCTGGTCGCCGACGCTGATGATCGGCCGGGTGGTGGAGCCGCCGACACCGCTCAACATGGCCGGCTGGCTGGTTCTGAAGCCCCCCGCTGCCTCCGCCTTGACGACCGGGGTCACCCCGGCGACGGCGATCGAACAGGCCAGGAGGGGCAGGACGACGCGGACGCGCATGGTTGCCTCCTTGGGTATCAACAGGCGAACAACATCACACGGCACCGGCGGCGACAAGACTTTGGGCTTGACGTCATTGGGGCGGGACGGGCGCGGCAGCCCCCGCGGCCCCGTCTCGGGACGCCAGGGTCGGTGCGGCCCCGGCCGGTACGCGAGGGTCAGTGCGCCCCGCTTAGGGTCGGCAAGGGTCAGTGCGATTCGGGAGCAGTGGCGCGACCGCTGGCGGCGCACTGGGCGCAGCGACCGGTCAACTCGACCTGGTGGTCGACCTCGGTGAAGCCCTGCTCGGCGGCCACCCGACGCGACCACGCCTCCACCTCGGGCGCGGCCAGTTCGACAGTGCGTCCGCACTGCCGGCAGACCAGATGGTGATGGTGGCCGGTCGAGCAGGCGCGATAGGCGGTCTGCCCGTCGGTGGTCCGCAGGACGTCCACCTCGGCGGCGTCGGCCAACCCCTGCAGCGTCCGATAGACCGTGGCCAGGCCGACGGGGTCGCCGCTTCGGCGGAGTTCGTCGTGGATCTCCTGGGCGGTCCGAAAGGTGTCGACCCCGTCCAGCACTGACTGGACCGCCGCCCGCTGCCGGGTTCGTCGTGGTTGTTCGGTCACTGTCCGCCCCTAGTGCTCGTCGTAGTGGTCGGCGTGGGGCGCGTGCCGGTGGCCGTCGTGCAGGTAGTCGGTGTGGTCCCCGTGGACGATCGGCTGATGACCGCAGCCCGGCCCGTGTACGTGGTCGCGGTGGCGGTTCTGCGTGGCCTGATGGGGCAGTGGGGCGGGGTCGAGATCCTCGACCACCGGGGTGGCCCTACGACGTCGGGCCAGCGCCGCCGCCACCGGAAGTGAGAGGGCGAACAGGCCGATGGCGACGATCACGATCAGCGAGCCAGGGACGGTGTTGCCGTAGTACGACCCGATCACCCCACCCACGGACGCCACCACGCCGAAGGCCATCGCGCCGAACAGGGAGCGGCGGAAGCCGCGGAACAGGTTGTTCGCGGTGGCCACCGGGACCACCATCAGCGCGCTGACCAGCAGCAGCCCGACCGTCCGCATCGACACCGTCACCGTGATCGCGGCCAGCACCACAACCAGCAGGTTGTACCAGCGGACGGGGAGGCCGAGGGTGCGCGAATAGTCCTCGTCGGCGGAGGTGGCGAACAGTTGTGGGATCAGCCCGATCGTCGGCACCAGCACCAGCAGAGCGAGGCCGGCGATCAGCCACAGATCCGCTTCGCCGACGGTCATCAGCGACCCGAACAGGAACTGCGACAGCGCTCCGGCCCCCTGGCCCGCGGTCCCGGCCAGCAGGACGCCGGTGGCCAGTCCGCCGTAGAAGAGGATCGCCAACCCGACGTCGCCGCTGGCTCGTCCGGACTGCCGCAGCAACTCCACGCCGACCGCACCGGCGACGCAGACCGCGACCGCCATCGGCAACGGAGCCGTCCCGGTGGCCAGGGCCAGGCCGACCCCGGCGATCGCGACGTGGCCCAGGCCGTCGCCCAACAGGCTCAGTCGGCGCTGGACGATGTAGGTTCCGATCGCGGGGGCCAGGCAGCCGGCGATCAGTGCGGCCAGCAGGGCGCGGACCATGAACGGCAAGGCCAGGATCTCCATCAAGGCTCCTGACCCATCAGGCCGGACAGCAGGCTCGTCCGGTCCGGCTCCTCGTGCTCGTGGCCGTGGGACGCATCGTGCGGGGGTGGGCCATCGGACACCACCCGTCCCTGTTGCAGAACGATCGCCCGGGACAAGACCGGAGCGAACGGACCCAGTTCGTGGAGCACGATCAGGAAGGTGGCGCCATCGGCGTTCAGGTCGGCCACCAGGTCGGCGAGCTCCTGCTGGGTGTGCAGGTCGACGCCGGCCAGCGGCTCGTCCATCACCAACAGGGACGCCTCGGAACTCAAGGCGCGGGCGATCAACACCCGCTGCTGTTGGCCCCCGGAGAGGTCGACGAACAGGTCCCGGGCGCGATCGGTCAGCCCCACCCGCTCCAGCGACGCTGCTACCGCCGCCTTGTCCGTCCGGCTGGCCGGGACGAAGGGCCGCCGGCGGGCCAGTCGTCCAGCGGCGACCACCTCGGTCACTGTCGCGTGCCTCAGCGTGGGGGCGCTGCGCTGCGGCACGTAGCCGATCAGGCCCCAGTCCTTGAAGGTGGCCAGATCTGTTCCGAACAGACGAACCGTCCCGTGCTGGTGGGGGGTCAGCCCCAGGATCGTCCGGACCAGGGTGGTCTTGCCGGAGCCGTTCCCGCCCATCAGGGCAGCGATCTCGCCGGCCGCCAGGGTCAGCGAGATGTCGCGCAGGATCGGGAGGCCGCCGAGCATCACGGTGACATGCTCGGCCTCCACCGGCGGGATCAGTGGCATCCGTTGGCCTTCTGCAGGGCGGTCAGGTTGGCGTCCATGACCTGAAGGTAGTCCTTGCCGCGGGACTGATCGGTGAGGCCCTCGGCCGGGTCGAGCACGTCGGTGGTCAGCTTGAGGTCCTGGGCCAACGCCTTGGCGACCGCGTCGCTGGCCAGGGTCTCGAAGAAGATGGTGGTCACATGGTGTTCGGCGACCACCCGGTGCACGGCCTCGATTCGGGCGGGGGTCGGTTCGATGCTCGGGTCGAGTCCGGCGATGCCCTCCTGCTGCAGGTCGTAGCGGGCGGCGAGGTAGGCGAAGGCGGCGTGACTGGTCACGAAAACCCTGGTGGAACAGGACTTCAGGCCGGCGCTGAACCGCTGGTCGAGGGCGGTCAGATCGGCGATCAGGGCGTCCTGGTTGGCCTTGAGGGTGGCGGCGTGCTCGGGACGGGCCGCCTGCAACTGGGCCCCGACCGCCTCGGCCGCCTTGGCCAGCAGGGTGGGGTCAAGCCAGAGGTGGGGGTCGGTGGCGCCGTGCTCCTCCTCGTGGCCCTCCTCGGCCTGGTGCTCATCCTCGGCCCCTGGGAGCAGGGGCACCACCGCGGCCACGTCCAGCACCCGCTTGGGGCCGGTCTGGGCCACCGCGCTGTCGACGGCCGCCTGGAACCCGTGCTGGTAGACCACCAAATCAGCCTCGGTCAGCGAGGCGATCTGTCGCGGGGTGAGTTCGAGGTCATGGGGCTCCGCACCCGGTTGGGTGAGGCTGGTCACCGTGCCAAGGTCGCCGACGATCCGCTGCGCAACGAACTGATAGGGGTAGAACGCGGTGACCACGTTCAGCCCCTGGGCGGCCGGGGTGGCGGCTGAACAGGCGGAGGCGACCAGGGCCAGCAGTGCTGCCCCGACCATCATCGAGAGACGGTTGAACATGAGACTCATTCTCAATAAGCGTGCGGATGATGTCAAACCGGCAAGATGGCCCCATGGCATTGGTGGTCAACCGTTTTCGGGTCCCAGAGGACCTCGCCGCAGACTTCCAGGAGCGGGCGGCGATCGCCGCCGACTTCCTCAACGGCCGGGACGGCTGCCTGTGGGTGCAGGTGGTCCGCAACGTTGACGACCCAGAACTGTGGGCGATCGCCAGCGGCTGGGCGAACATCGGCTCCTACCGGCGCTCGTTCAGCGGCTACGACGGCAAAGTGATTCTGATCCCGCTGCTCAGCCAGGCGATCGACGAGCCGGGCGTCTTCGACCACCCGGACGCGGTCGGCGAGAACCGTCCGCGCAGCCCGCTAGGCTGACCGGACGCCTACCAGCCGGGTGGGCGCCGACTCACAAGGAGTTCACGTGGCCAGCCGCCTCGACAACGTCATCAGCCTGTGCAAGCGCCGGGGGTTTGTGTACCCGTGCGGTGAGATCTACGGCGGCACCCGTGCCGCGTGGGACTACGGCCCGTACGGCGTGGAGCTCAAAGAGAACATCAAGCGCCAGTGGTGGAAGGCCGTCGTCCAGGGTCGCGACGACGTGGTCGGCATCGACTCCTCGATCATCCTGCCCCGGCAGGTGTGGGTGGCGTCCGGGCACGTCGGGGTGTTCTCCGACCCGCTGACCGAGTGCCTGTCGTGCCACAAGCGGTTCCGGGCCGATCAGCTGGAGGAGAACTTCGAGCACAAGAAGGGCCGTAAGCCCTCCGGCCTGGACGAGATCAACTGCCCCGAGTGCGGGACGCTCGGCCGGTTCACCGAGCCGCGCGACTTCAACATGATGCTGAAGACCTATCTGGGCGTGATCGAGGACGAGTCGGGGCTCCACTACCTGCGTCCGGAAACCGCCCAGGGCATTTTCGTGAACTTCAACCAGGTGCTGAACTCGGCCCGGGTGAAGATCCCGTTCGGCATCGGCCAGGTGGGCAAGAGCTTCCGGAACGAGATCACCCCGGGCAACTTCATCTTCCGCACCCGGGAGTTCGAGCAGATGGAGATGGAGTTCTTCGTCGAGCCGGGCACCGACGAGGGGTGGCATCAGCACTGGATCGATGCTCGCACCGACTGGTACGTCGACCTGGGCATCGACCGCGACCACCTGCGGCTGTACGAACACCCCAAGGAGAAGTTGTCGCACTACTCCAAGCGGACCGTCGACATCGAGTACAACTTCGGCTTCGCCGGGGGTGACGGGTGGGGTGAGCTGGAGGGCATCGCCAACCGGACCGACTTCGACCTGAGCACCCACTCGCAGCACTCCGGCACCGATCTTTCCTATTTCGATCAGGCCAAGGGAGAGCGGTTCACCCCCTACGTGATCGAACCGGCGGCCGGCCTGACCCGTTCGCTGATGGCGTTCCTGGTCGAGTCCTACACCGAGGACGAGGCGCCCAACACCAAGGGCGGCGTCGACACCCGGGTGGTGTTGAAACTCGACCCGCGGCTAGCCCCGGTCAAGGTGGCCGTGCTGCCGCTGTCGCGCAACGAACGACTGTCCCCGGCGGCGAAGGATCTGGCGGCACAACTGCGGCGGAACTGGAACGTCGAGTTCGACGACACCCAGGCGATCGGCCGCCGCTACCGCCGCCAGGACGAGATCGGCACCCCGTTCTGCGTCACCGTTGACTTCGACACCCTGGACGACCAGGCGGTCACCGTCCGCGACCGCGACACGATGACCCAGGAGCGGGTGGCGCTCGATCAGGTGCAGGGGTACCTGGCCCAGCGACTGGTGGGTTGCTGACCCGAATGGGTTTCGCGGGCGTCGCGGCCGGGCTGTTTGTCACCTGGGCGATCCACGACGCGGAGGAGGCCGGCACCTTGGCGCGGTCCTCAGGGGAGGTGTTCGCCCGGGCCCCCGGGTGGTTGCCGCTCCCCGAGCGCTGGCGGCGAGAGGGCTACTCGCAGGCCGAGGTGAACGTCGGCCTAGGTCTGATGGCAGTGATCGTCGGTGCCGCCAGTGTGGCCGGAGCGCGATCAGAGGGCCGATCGGTGTTCTTCAGGACGGTGTTGCTGGGTTACGGGTTGCACGGGTTCGGACACCTCGCCGCGTCGGCGGCCACGCGGGGCTATACCGCGGGAGTGGCGACCGCGCCTCTGGTGGTCATCCCATACTGGCTGTGGGCGAGGCGCCGCCTGATCGGACGGGGGGTGGCCCCGGAGAGCCCGGCGGTGGTCGCCGCCGCCGCGCTGGGGACGGCGCCGATGATGGTCGGCACGATGGCCGTCAGTCGGTGGCTGGTGGAGCGGGCGCGGAGTCGCTCGTCCGGCGATCGGGTGTGAGACGGGTCAGCGGCTGAACTTCGCCTTGATCCAACCCCACAGGCTCTGCTGGTCCATGGCCTCGGCGAAGCCCTTGGAGACCGCTTCGAAGTTGGCCGCCGCCTCGGCGACGTGGTCGAGGAACGGTTCCTGGGTCACCTCGTCCACGGCGACCAGCCCGGTCTTCTCATGGACCGCCTGGGCGATCCGGGCCAGCAGATCGAAGGTCGGGGCGGCGGAGTTCTTCGTCCAGTAGGGGACGCTCACTTGGTAGTCGTCGTGATTCCAGACCACCAGCAAACCAGCCGGCTCATAGACCAGCTGGCGGGCGAACTCGGTCTCCGCCAGGTCGTGCCCGCCAGGAGGCAGCAGTGCCACCAAGGTGGGGTGCAGCCTGTTCCACATCTCGATCTCGTCGGCGGTCAACGTGTGAGGTGCCGCCTCGTCGTCCTTGAACCCCAGCGGCTGGTCAGCGGCTGCCTGGTCGGCGGTCAGGAAATGCACGGCGAACGTCATGACCAGCATCGTAGCCAGCGCTGACCGGGCGCCCCGCTGACTGCCAGGCGACGTCCTGAAAGCCTCAACGTCGGGCGCGCTGGGTCGGTCGAAGGCCGACCTCAGCGCAGCGGGACGAACCGGAACAGGTCTCCGGTCGGTGCAGCCTGCACCGCGCCCGCGGCGTCCACGTCCACCACCCACATCTCGGCCTCGACCGGGACGATCAATCGCCCTGGTCGGGCCAGTTGGGCGACCAGGCTCTGGGGCAACGCAATGGCGGCGGCCGAGACCAGGATCCGATCGAAGGGGGCCTCGGCGCTTAGCCCGAGGACACCGGGGACCGCTGGTTCGATCCGGCACCAGGGCAGGTCGCAAGCCGCCAGGTTGGCGCGTCCGAAGTCGACCAGTTCCGGGATCAGCTCGACCCCGACCACCGAACCCGCTGAACCCACCAGGGCTCCCAGCAGGGCGGTCGTCCAGCCTGAACCCGAGCCGACGTCCAGCACGCGGTGGCCTGGCTGCAGGTCCAGCCGCTCCAGCATGTAGCGCACCGTCCAGGGCTGCGAGTTGGTCACCCCGTGGCCGATCGGTAGTGCTTCGTCCCTGCCGGCGAGGTGCCGCATCGACGCTGGCAGGAACCGGTCGCGGGGAATCGCGGCGAACGCCTCGCTGATGTCCATCGGCCCGCCTCCCCACTTCTCCACAAATTCTGTGGATAACTCCGAATTCGGCTTGCTTGGGGCAGCCGAATCTGCTCACGCTGTCTCGATGCGGACCCCCACGCCTTGGATTCTTCCTGCCCAACCCATCACGCGCGCAGACCTGGCAGCGTCGGGAATCAGCGCTCGGCTGCTTCGGACCAGGCTAGCGGCGGGCGATCTCGTGGCCGTCCGGCAGGGCGTCTTCCTGCGGGCCAGGAGCTGGCCCGATGATCCGGAGGGCCGGCACCTGATCCGGGGGCGCGCGGAGCAGGCCGCCCATCCGACAGCCGTGTTGAGTCATCAGACGGCCGCGCTGGAGTGGGGGCTGCCCACTCCGCGCTTCGGAAGCTGGGCCGACGACCCAGTTAGCGTGACCCTGCCCAGAACCGCCCGCGGGTCGCGGACCGAAGAGGTCGTCCGGCACATCGGCGCCCTCCCGCCCGGCCAGGTTCAGCAGACCCGGGACGGGTACGCAATCACCTCTCCGGCCCGCACCGCGGTCGACCTGGCCAGAAGTCTGGAACTCCCGCAGGCACTGGTCGTGCTCGACGCCGCGGCCCGGCTGATCGTGGCGTCGCTGGTGGGCACCCAGGCGCGGCGTCGAGATTACGCGAACCCCCGGCTTACCCAGGCCGCCGTCGAGTTGCTCGAGGACGCGGCCGCCACCGTCGGCGCGGTTCGGGTCCGTTCCTTCTTCGCCGTGGCGAGCCCCCTGCGGGAGTCGATGGCCGAGTCGCTGTCGGCGGGCTACCTGGAGTTGGCGGGACTGCCCCGTCCCGAGTGCCAGGTGGAGTTGCGCGTGGGCGGCACAGTGATCTACCCCGACTTCTACTGGCCGGAGCGCAGGTTGGTCGGCGAGGTGGATGGAGCGGGCAAGTACGCCGACCCGCGTGCCTTCGTGTTGGAGAAGGAGCGCGAGCAACTGCTGCGCGATCTGGGTTATCGGGTGGTCCGCTGGCTGGCCAAGGAGATCATGCTGCACCCGGGAACGGTGGTCGACCGGATCTCCCGGGCGCTCGGCTGACTCGGATCGGAATTCTGGTCGTTATCACGGTGGTCTGTTCAGGTCTGTGAACCGAAATCGGAAAAGTGGTCGCTATGGCGCCACATCGAGGCCTGATAACGACCACTTTTCCGATTTCAGTCGGCGCGGCGCCGCTGGGGGCATTAATGACGACCAGATTTCCGATCCGAGTTCGCCACAGGCGGGTGGGGAGGCCCGCGGCGAGCCTGGGTACGCTGCACGGATGCGCCCGTTGACCCTTGGTTCGGTGGCCGTGGACCCTCCGGTGGTCCTGGCGCCGATGGCCGGGATCACCAACGCCGCCTACCGCCAGCTGTGTCGGGAGCAGGGGGCCGGTCTTTACGTCTGCGAGATGATCACCTCCCGCGGCATCGTCGAGCGGATCCCCAAGACCTTCGACATGCTGCGGTTCGACCCCGGCGAGACGGTGCGGTCGGTCCAGTTGTACGGCGTCGACCCGGCGATCATGGCCCAGGCGGCCCAGATCCTCTGCGAGGAGTTGGGGGTGGGTCACATCGATCTGAACTTCGGCTGCCCGGTGCCGAAGGTGACCCGGCGCGGCGGCGGGGGAGCCCTGCCCTGGAAGCGCGACCGCCTCGCCGCGATCCTCGAAGCCACGGTCGCCGCCTCCCAGCCGTTCGGAGTGCCGGTCACGATCAAGACCCGGCTCGGCATCGACCCCGACCACGAAACCTTCCTCGACGCCGGCCGGATCGCCGCCGAGGCCGGGTGTGCCGCCATCGCCTTGCATGCCCGGACGGTGAAGCAGGCGTACTCCGGGGAAGCCGACTGGTCGCGGATCGCCGAGCTGGTCAGGTCCACCCCGATCCCAGTGCTCGGCAACGGTGACATCTGGGAAGCCTCCGATGCGCTGGCGATGGTCGAGCGCACCGGCTGTGCGGGGGTGGTCATCGGTCGCGGATGCCTGGGCCGACCGTGGCTCTTCCGAGACCTCGCCGATGCCTTCGCCGGCCGCGATCGGCGGACGTTGCCCACGCTCGGCGAGGTGGCCCAGATGGTGCGGCGGCACGCGGAACTGCTGGCGGACTTGGACGGCGAGCGTTACGGACTGACCGACCTGCGCAAGCACATGGCGTGGTACTTCAAGGGGTACCCGGTCGGCGGGGACCTGCGGCGCTCGCTGGCGATGGTCTCCTCGCTGGCCGAACTGGACGAACTCCTGGCTGAGTTGCCCGCCGACGCACCCTTCCCGTCGCAGGAGTTGGGTACCCCACGCGGACGTCAGGGATCACCACGCGAGAAGGTGGTGTTGCCGTACGGCTGGCTGGACTCAACCTGCGCCGGAGATGACGACCTCAGCGAAGCCGAGTCGGACGTCTCGGGCGGCTGACCGTGCGTCGCCCTGGTTAGACCGGCCCTGTGTCACCCTGAGCCATGCGCGGCCTCGGGTTTCTGATCGGCATCGTGGCGTTGGCCCTGATCTTCGGGGCCTTCGTCTTGGGCATCGCTCGCGTGCAACCTGCCCTGGGCGTCGGCATTGTTGTGGCGCTCGGCCTCGCGCCCGTGGCCTACGTGCTGGGCGTTATCGCCTGGCACCGTCTCAGCGAACGGCAAGCCCGCCGGCGTCGCGTCGTCAGCGATTGAGGTAAGGCATCATCGCCATGACCATCACGCCCATCGCGATGAACGGGGCCGCGATCCCCAGGATGATCGCCCAGACGCCGTAGGCCCGGCCGCGCCGCGTGGCGGTAGCGACGATGCCGGCAATCCAGGCGGCGAGCCCGCCCAGCATGGAGGCACCGAACACGTTGAGATCGGTCGTCGACACCCGCCGCATCATCTCGGCCTCAAGCTGCGACTGGCTCACTCCTGGGCCGTAGGTCGCCATGAGATCACCCATCACCTGTCCGATATTCCAGGACGACCACCCCATCAAAGCCAGGCAGGCCAGCACCCCGCCCAGGGCAAGGGCCCCCAGAATCGGCGAGCCCTTGGGCTTGGCAGCGGCCTGATAGGGCTGAGGTGGGTAGCCGTAGGGCTGCTGGGCCGGGTACTGGGCCTGACCGTACTGCTGGGGGTACGCCTGACCCGGGCCGGGCTGACCGTAGCCACCCTGGGAGGGCTGCCCATAGCCACCCTGGGACGGCTGGCCGTAGGTCTGGGTGGGTTGACCGGAATTCTGCCCCTGCTGTCCCCAGCCAGCGGGCGGATTGGTCGGCGGGGCCGCGTACGGGTTGGCCTGCTGGTTCGAAGCCGATCCTTGGCGATTCCCCTGGTCGGGATCGGGACTCCAGGAGGTTGGGGGCTGGCTGGTCATGGCTTCCTCTCGCGTCTGCGGCTCCATGATGGCACGCGGCTCCCACCAATCGGCTGATGGAATGATGGGCGGTATGGCCGAGCAGTTGACCCCGCGCGCGATTGCGTGGGCGCACACCATGGGGGGCCATCCGGGAGGCGGTCTGGTCCGCGCGCACCGCGACTCCGACGCCCGCCTCGACGCTGCTCGTCCCGTGCTGCGGGCTGAGCGAGAAGCCGCTGAGGGCGCACTGCTGCGACCCGGTGCGACCTTGGCCTCGGGTGCCGGGAACCGCGCCCGTCCCGAAGAGCCGGACGTCGAGCGCACCTGTTTCGAGCGGGATCGAGACCGGATCGTCCACTCCACGGCCTTTCGGCGCTTGGCCGGCAAGACCCAGGTGGTGGTGTTCCCGACCGACCATCAGCGGACGCGGCTCAGTCACGCCCTCGAGGTGGCCCAGGTGGCCACGTCGATCGCCCGTGGGGTGGGCGCCAATGCCACCCTTGCCGAAGCGATCGCGCTCGGTCACGACTGTGGGCACGGTCCCGGCGGGCACGCCAGCGAGGACGCCTTCGACGCGTTCATCCCCGAGGGCTACGACCATGGCCCATGGGGTGCGGACGTGGTTCTGGCCCCGTTGAATCTGTGTGCCGAGACGCTGGACGGGATTCGCAATCACTCCTGGTCGAGGCCCTCGCCAGCCACCGTCGAGGGAGAGATCGTGTCCTGGTCGGACCGGATCGCCTACTGCGCCCACGACCTCGAGGACGCGATCAGCGCCGGCATCGTCGCCCACAGCGACGTCCCCGACCAGGTCCGCGAGGTGGCTGGCGCGACCCGCCGGGAGCAGCTGCGCACCTTCGTCCGCGAGGTGGTCATGACCACCGCACGCACGGGCGAGGTGGGCATGGGGGCCGAGGTGGCCGGCGCGCTGGCCGCGCTCCGGGCGTTCAACTACGAGCGGATCTACACCCGCCCCGATTCGCTGGCCCAGTCGGAGGCGGTGATCTCGGTGCTGCACGCCCTGGTGGAGCACTACATCAAAGCGCCGCAGGAGATTCCCGACCAGTTCGCCACGCTGGATCCGGTGCGGCGCGCCGTCGCCTACGTCGGCGGGATGACCGATCGCTTCGCCTTCGACACCGCCGCCGCTCTGCTCGGCTGGGACCCCGCTCGGCTGCCCAGGGGGATCGGTCGCGGGGCCTGATCCCTCAGCCGTTCATCAGCGTGGCCTTCGGCATGGTCGAGTGAGCCCACCCCTCTGACCAGTGCAAGGTACGGCTGGGCCGACTCAGGGCCGCAGTCGGGCAGCCAGGTCGGCGGGGAGCAGCCGTCCCGAGCGCATCAGCAGTGCCGCCACGGTGACCGTCACCCCTTGTCCGGCCATGATTCCCAGCAGGACGAGCACCTGCGCGGCCCCCGCCTGCAGCGGGGAGCCACCGCCTAGGAGCACGCCGATGAAGGCGCCGGGCAGGGTGACCAGGCCCACAGTCCTGGTCTGGTCGAGGTTGGGGATCAGCGCCTCTGCGACCACCGGCTGGATCACCTCTCCGATGGCGTCGGAGCGGGGGAGCCCCAGCGACAGCGCCGCCTCGTAGGTGGGGATGTTGCTGCGGAGTTCGGCGAAACAGCGCCGTCCGGCCAGGGTGTGCGCGGTCATCATGTTGCCGATGACGATGCCCGCCAGTGAGATCAGGGTGATCCCGTTCAGGGGCGCCGCGCCGCTGGCGAACACGATCCCCAGCACCGGGACGACGCCCGCCAGCATCGCCAGCACCGTCCAGGGCCAGGCCCTCCGGGCATCAACGCGTCCGGTGGTGGTGACGACGGCGACGACAAACATCAGCAGGACGAACGCCGCGGCGCCGGCGAGATGTTGGACGGCGGCGGTGATCACCAAAGACACCACCGCCAGTTGGCCGACTGCCCGCAGCGACGCGATCACGATCTGGCGTTCCAGCCTGACCCGTCCTGCCAACGACGCCACGACAGCGACCGCGACCAGCAGCACCAGGGCGATTGCTAGGCCGGGTCCGGGGTTCACGCTCACCCGCTCAGTATCGCGGCGGGGCTGACCTAGAATCTGCGACGTGGCCGGGCTGATTGTGGAGGAAGACCTCCAGACGGTCCGTGAGCGCGCCCGGATCGAGGACGTGGTCGCCTCCTACGTGACGTTGCGTCCGGCCGGAGGTGGCGCCCTCTCGGGGCTTTGCCCGTTCCATGACGAGAAGACCCCTTCCTTCCGCGTCACCCCTAGTCGCGGCTTCTTCTACTGCTTCGGCTGCAACACCGGCGGCGACGTGATCGGCTTCGTCCAGAAGATCAACAACGTCACCTTCACCGAGGCGGTCGAGTTCCTGGCCGACCGGGTCGGCGTCCAACTGCGCTACACCGACTCGGGGGCGGGACGGGCCGAGCCCGGGTTGCGGATGCGCGTCCTGGAGGCCAACCGCCTGGCCGCGGAGTTCTTCGCCGAGAAGCTGTCCGGGCCGGACGCCCTTCCCGGGCGGCAGTTCCTGGGCGGCCGCGGTTTCGACCGGGAGGTCTCCGAACAGTTCGGGGTGGGTTGGGCGCCGCAGGGCGGCAAGGAACTGCAGCAGCACCTGCGGGCGCACAAGTTCACCGACGCCGAACTGGTCAAGGCCGGGCTCGCCCGGGAGAGCGGTTGGGACTTCTTCCAGGGACGTGTGCTCTGGCCGATTCGTGACGCCGGACGATCCGTGCTGGGGTTCGGCGCCCGGCGGATCTTCGACGATGACCGGATGCCCGCCAAGTACCTCAACACCCCCGAAACCGTGGTCTACAAGAAGTCGCTGGTGCTCTACGGGCTGGACCTCGCCCGGCAGAGCATCGGCCGCAAGAACCAGGCGGTGATCGTCGAGGGCTACACCGACGTGATGGCGGCACACCTGTCCGGGGTGGACACGGCGATCGCGTCCTGCGGCACCGCGTTCGGTGACGACCACGCCCGGCTGTTGCAGCGGCTGATCGGGGGCGACGCGTTGCAGGGCGAGGTGATCTTCACCTTCGACGGAGACGCAGCCGGGCAGGCGGCGGCGCTGAAGGTGTTCAGCGGTGACCAGAACTTCATCGCGCAGACCTACGTCGCGGTCGAGCCGACCGGTCTCGACCCCTGCGACCTGCGGTTGCAGCACGGTGAGGCGGCGGTGCGGGAGCTGGTGGGGCGGCGGGTGCCCCTCTATCGGTTCGTGATGAAGAACGTCGTCGGCGGTTTCGACCTCGACCGGGTGGATGGACGCTTGGCCGCGTTGCGGGCCGCGGCCCCGCTGGTCGGATCGGTCCGGGATCAGTCGCTGGTCAGCGGGTACGTGCAGGAGTTGGCCAAGCTGATCGGCACCGACGTCGAAGAGGTGCGACGCGAGGTGGCCGCGGCGTCGCGGCGCAAGGTTGCGCCCGCTCGATCGGGACGCGCTGAGTCGCCCCCGCAGCAGGACCCGCCGGAACAACCCGCACTCGGGCTGCCGTTCCCTAATCCTCGTGACCGGTCGTTGGAGGTGGAGCGCGGAACGCTGCGGCTGATCGTTCGGTCGCCGGAGGTATTCGACGACTCCTGGCTGGGCGTGGCCGCCGACGACTTCACCCATCCCACCTACCGGGCGCTGTTCGAAGCGGTCGAGCGGGTGGGTCGGGTGTTCACCGACTGGCCGCAGCCGGTGGGGCAACAGGTGGCTGACCCGACCGCCGAACAGGTGATCGCGGCCTTGGCCACCGAACCGCTGCTGCGTCCGGCCAGCCCGTCCTACGCCGCGGAGTACGTCGCGAAGCTCAGGCTGCTGTCGCTCGTCCGGCGGATCAGGGAACTGAAGTCACGGCTGCAGCGGACCAACCCGGTCGACGATCAGGTCCAGTACAACCGGATGTTCGCCAAGCTGCTGGAGTTGGAGAAGGAGCGCCACGATCTGGCGTTGGTGGCCGCGGGCCCGTCCTGATGGCGGTGTTGTCCGGGTGCTGTCCGGGTGACCGCTTCTCTTGAGCGGCCGACCGCGTCCAATCAGGGTGGTCGACATGGGCATCAACGTCGTCACCTCCAGCACGCTGACCACCGAGGACGAGACCGAACTCGGCCGACGGATCGAGGCGGGGCTGATTGCCTCGGCGGCGTTGGCTGCGCGTGATCACAGCCTGGGCACGGTCGAGGAACTGCTGATCGTTGAGCGAGAGGGCGCCGAGGCCTGGCAGCGGTTTCTGCTTGCAAACATGTGCCTGGTCCGGTTGCAGGTCCTCCGCTGTGGCGGACGCTCGGGAGTCTCTTTCGACGAACTCTTTCAGGACGGATTCGTCGGGTTGACCGAGGCGCTCCAGCGATGGGACTTCCGGCGTGGGCTCCGGTTCAGCACCTTCGCGCGTCACTGGATCCGGCGGGCAGTTCTCGATTGCGCCGTGATCGGGCAGGGGGACGCCTTGGTCTGCGCCAAGACGGTTCGTCGCGCCCGACGGCTTCGCTACCTCGAGTCGAGACTGACCCAGGAGCGCGGTCGCCCGGTCGACCCGGCCGAGCTGGCTGAGGTTGAGGGGAGCACGCTGGCCAGCGTGCGTGCCCTGCTGGGTCATCAGCCGGTGGCGCCGCTGGACGGCATCGACGTGGCGTTGGCGGCGCAGGACGAGAGCGACCGCGGGGCGGGGCCGGTGGAGGACGCAATGGCCGGACTGCCTTCGTCCATGCGGCGGGTGCTGAGGCTGCGGTATGGCTTCGAGACTGGTGAGCCGGTCGGCCAGGTAGAGGTGGCGGTCCGACTGGGCATGTCGGAAAGCACCGTCCGCCGGTACGAGCGGCGGGCCCTCGAGTTGATCCGGGTGGCCCTCGCGCCCGCCCGTGCTCCCGGGCCGGCAGCGCCGCTCGAAGAGCCGGGTCGCGACGTCGCCTGACAGACTAGGGAGCATGGGATGGTTCGACCGGGCGGCCCTGCCAGCACACGACTACGAGGCTTTGGCCGAGGCCTGCGGTGGCCCGGTCCGCGTGCTGGCCTGGGGGCGAGGATCCAGCAAGGTGGTTGTCGGGTTGGCGGATCGCCTGGCCTGGGGCGGGGCCGATGAGTGGACCTTTCTCGGCTGGGACCTGATCGACCAAGGACGGTGGGATCCCACCACCAAGACCCTGAGCTGGCGGTGCGAGGGAGTCCCTGGACAGGTGGTGCTGGACGAGACGGGGCGGCTCCCAGACCTCTTCCGCGAGCGGGTGGGGGCCAGCATCCTGCTTCAACGGCCGGTGTCTGTGAGGCAGAAGAAGCTGGCCCTGATCGCCGCCCGCCGTAACCCGGGTCGTCCGGATGCGCCGGTCCAATGGCGGGTGCTGGTGCCGGAGGAAGGCCTGGACGACGACGACCGCGCCCGGGTCGCGGAGGAGCTGGCCCGGGTCAGGGCCGAATACGACATCGGCTGACGATCTGGTACTGTCGGTGACCGCGCAAGCGATCCCCTGTAGCTCAATTGGCAGAGCGTCGGACTGTTAATCCGCAGGTTCCTGGTTCGAGTCCAGGCGGGGGAGCCACGAGGTAGGCCCGGTCCCCGACCGGGCCTTTTCGCATGTGTCACAGTGAGCCATGCGTGTGCGTTCGGTGGTGATTCCGGTGCTCGTCGGGGCTTTGGGGTACGGCGTCGGGATCGCCCAGCCGGTGGTCGTCCGGCCGCCTCTGGTAGTGGGCCAGGACGCGATCAGCGATTCCGGCTCGACTGCGGCCGCGGTCACCGTTGAGGACCACGGCGGATCGGTGATTCACGTGCACTCCCAGGGTCCGGCGCGGGTGGTCCTGATCCTGTACCCCGGCGGCCTCGTCCGGCCGCAGGCGTATGAGTGGCTGGGGCGGGCCCTGGCCGCTGACGGCGTCGACACCTGGGTTCCGGAGATGCCTGTTGATCTGGCGGTTCTCGCCAAGGATCGGGCTGATGCCCTGCTTCCGGTGCTGCCGCAGGGCGTGCCGGTAGTCCTGGCCGGACATTCGCTGGGTGGCGCAATGGCCGCCGACTACGCGTCCCGGCATGCCGATCGGCTGGCCGGGCTGGTACTGCTTGGCGCCTACCCGGCGGAGGACGTCCGGGTGCAGGCGGCGTGGTCGGCCCTCTCGCTCGCCGCCGAACACGACGGACTGGCCAGCCGGGCGAAGGTCCAGGCCGGCTTGGGACGCCTCCCCGCCGGCTCGCGGCTGGTAACCGTGCCCGGAGCGGTGCACGCCTTCTTCGGACGCTACGGACCCCAAGCCGGCGACGGGCTGTCAACCGTCAGCAGGGCGGAAGCCGAGGCTGGCATTGTGGCGGCGGTGCGGGCCTACCTGGCTGCAGTGAGGTAGCCGCGGGAGCGAGAGGTTACAGTGAGAGCCGCTTCGGGGCGGTAGCTCAGCCGGTCAGAGCAGGGGACTCATAATCCCTGGGTCG
>CAYVOW010000036.1:15729-23292 GCA_964453585.1 uncultured Micropruina sp. | reverse complement strand
ACGAGGCGAGTTATGCCGCGCTGTATCGCCACTTGGAGGACATTGCGGCAGCGTTCAAACCCTCGGCCTGAGCCCACCTTGGCGGTGGTCAGCACACATGCGTGGCGGCCGGGAGGGGGAGCGGGTCGGGTGGTCAATCTCGTCCCTGATCACGACCCGATCACAACCCGGTCACGATCCGACGACGATTGCCGTCCTCCGCAACGAAGTGCGCCCCCGGGAAGTGTGTAGTGGCGTGATGACGAAACAGCGCCTCAGCCTCACCGCCCTCTCTCTGGCCGCCTCGCTGGCCCTGTTCGCGGGCTGTGGAGTCGGGTCCAGCGCTCCGGGCGGCTTCCCGCAACCGGCGGCGACCATGGCCGCCGAAGGCCAGCCCGAGGACCGTTCTGGTGGCGGGGCGGTCCCGGAGGCGCCCACTGATCCGGCAGCCGAGCGACAGGTGGCTCGGACCGGTTCCATCTCGGTCTCGGTCACTGACGTCCTGGCCGCGGCCCAGCAGTTGCGAGTGCTGGCCGAGTCCGCTGGCGGTCTGGTCACCGCCGAGAACATCGTGACCACCGCCGCGGGCTCGACCGCCTCGTCCCGAGTCGTCGTGGCGGTTCCATCAGACGCCCTCGGCGCCACCATGGACGCCATCGCCAAGCTGGGCGAGTTGCGCACGCGGACCGTGACCGCCACGGACGTGACCACCCAGGTGGTCGATGTCGAGGCCCGGATCAAGACCCTGCGTGAGTCGATCGAGCGGATCCGCGCCCTGATGGATCGCACTGGCTCGATCGGTGACATCGCCCGGGTCGAGTCGGAACTGACCCAGCGCCAGTCCGAACTGGAGGCGATGCTGGCCGAGCAGAAGTCGCTCAAGGACCGGGTCGCCCTGGCGCCGATCACCGTGACGCTCTTGGCCCCCGGCCAGGTGACGACGGCCAACCCGCTGTGGGACGGGTTGGTCGACGGGTGGGAGGCGATGATCGCCTCGGTGGCGGCGCTGCTGCGCCTGGTCGGTGCCCTGGTGCCGTTCGTGGCGCTGCTGGCCCTGGTCGCCGCACCCCTGCTCTGGTGGCGCCGCCGGATGCGGGCCCGCCCGGGGGTCTCGACGCCCCCTGCCCAGCCGGAAGCCCCGACGCAACCAGCCCAACCGGTGGCGACCCCCCAGGCGCCGGAGACGCCGCAGCCCCCGCCTGAGGGTGGGGCCTCCGACCAGTAGAACTGGCAGCCGCTGTCAGCCGGTGGCTGACGGCTCAGCTCCAGAGCCGGTGGTAGGCGTTGATCGCCGGCTGTCCGCCGAGGTGGGCGTAGAGGACGGTGGAGTCCTTCGCGATCTCGCCGTCTCGAACCAGATCGATCAGGCCGGCCATCGACTTCCCCTGGTAGACGGGGTCGGTGATCATCGCCTCCAGTTGGGCGGCCAGCGCGATCGCGTCCATCGTCGAATCGACCGGGATCCCGTAGAGGTCGCCGGCCCAGCCCTCCAGCACGGTGATCTCGTCGTCGCGCAGGTCGCGGCCCAAGTCGATCAGCTCCGCGGTGTGCCGGGCGATCCTGGCCACCTGGTCGCGGGTCTTCGTCAGCGTCGCCGAGGCGTCGATGCCGATCACCCGCCGGCGGATTCCGGTTAGATCCTCCAGGGCGGCGAACCCGGCGATCATCCCGGCGTGAGTGGACCCGGTGACCGTGCAGACGATGATCGTGTCGAACAAGACGCCCAGCCGCTGCTCCTGCTCGGCGACCTCGAAGGCCCAGTTGGCGAAGCCGAGCCCACCCAGGGGATGCTCCGAAGCGCCGGCCGGGATCGGGTAGGGGGTGCCGCCGGCCTCCTCGACCTCGCGCAGCGCGTCCTTCCAGGAGTCACGGATCCCGATGTCGAAGCCGTGTGGGTCCAGCCGCGAGTCGGCACCCATCATCCGCGACAGCAGGATGTTGCCGACCTTGTCGTTGACCGGGTCGTCCCAGGGCACCCACTTCTCCTGGACCAGCCGCGCCTTCAGGCCCAGGTGCGCCGCGACCGCGGCGACCGCGCGGGTGTGGTTGGACTGGTAGCCGCCGATCGAGACCAGGGTGTCGGCGCCGGAGGCGAGCACGTCGGGAACGATGTACTCCATCTTGCGGATCTTGTTGCCGCCGAAGGCCAGCCCGGAGTTGCAGTCCTCCCGCTTGGCCCACACTTGCGCGCCGCCGAGGTGCTGGCTGAGGCGCTTCAAGTGGTGAATCGGGCTGGGGCCGAAGGTCAGTTGGTGGCGCGGGAACTCCTGGAGCTTCATGGCTCTCCTCTCGATGTCCCTGAGGATAGAAGCTGCGCCTACCAGCCCGTGCGGCCGCCAAAACCTCGGCGCCTGGCCGGGAGCACGGCCCTGGCGACGATGCCGGTCCCCAGAGACCGAGATTTTGGCACCGATCAGTGCGACCCGGTGAAACCAGCAAAGGTGACGCTCACGCCTGCCCTCGCAGGAAGCGCCCGAAGTGCGGGACGGTGAAGGCGATCCGGCCGCGCTCGCCGGAGAAGACCAGCCCCTTCTTGATCAGGGAGTCGCGGGCGGGGGAGAGCGACTGGGGCTTGCGCCCCAGGATGTCGGCGACCGCGGACGAAGGCACCGACCCGGCATCGTCGGCGTCCGCCTCGGCCATCGCCCGCAGATACTCCCGCTCTCCGGGGGTGGCCCGTTCGAAGCGGGAGCCGAAGAAGCCGACCGCCAGGTCCCGCTCGGCCTCGGGGGCGGCGACCGCGACGTCCTCGGCGGTGATCGGGCTGGCCGGGGCCAGATCCCAGGCGACCTTGCCGTAGGCCTGGACGAAGTAGGGGTACCCGCCGGTCTCGGCGTACAGCGCGTCCAATGCGCCCGCGGTGAAGGTCGCCCCCTCATCCTCGGCAGGCGCGCTGAGCGCGCGATCGGCGTTGGCGCGGTCGAGGCGATCGATCCGGTGATAGGCGAACAGCCGCTCCGAATAGGACTTGGACGCGCTCAACACCGCTGGCAAGTGCGGCAGCCCCGCCCCGACGATCAGCAGCGGCAGTCGTTGCTGGCCCAGCTCATGGCAGGCCGCGCAGAGCGCCGACACGTCGTCTGGGCCCAGGTCCTGCATCTCGTCGATGAACACCGCCACCCCGCGGCCCCGGTCGGCCGCCAGACCCGCGACGTCGGTGAGCAGCTCGACCAGGTCGATTTCGATGTCGCCCGAGTCCGCCCGACCGGACGAGGTCGGCGCGCTGATCCCGGAGTTCCAGCGGTCGTACGCCTTGGTGCCGCGCGCGGCATCCCGTTCGACGAACGCCTTGAGCGTCGAGAGCACCTGCGTCGGATCGGGGTGGGCCAGCTCGCGAATCGCCATGTGCAAGGCCGCACCGAGCGGCCGGCGCAGCGGCTGATCCGGCCGCGCCTCCAGTTTCCCGGTGCCCCATCCGGCCCGCACCGCCTCGGAGCGGAGCGCGTTCAGCAGCACTGTCTTGCCCACCCCGCGCAGGCCGGTCAGCACCACCGAACGCTCCGGGCGTCCTCGGGCAACGCGCTCCAGGGTGAACCGGAACGCCTCGAGTTGGGCGTCGCGTCCCGCGAGTTCGGGGGGCCGCTGACCGGCGCCGGGGGCGTAGGGGTTCCTGATCGGGTCCACGATCGGACTGTATTCGCCTCTCTAGCAAAGAACTAAGACATCCCCAGAGTGTCGTAGCGTCGAGTTTCTGGAAGGGGGCCACCCGAATGGGCGGTGCGGCACCCAGGGGAGGGCGGCCCCGGCAAGCGTCCGGCCGTGGCCCAACCCCGATGGCCGACGCTTCACCCTGGAATCTCCATCCCACAGGCCCGATACGTGCAATACGTCGATCTGACGGCTCTGGGATGGAGATTCCAGGGTGGGGACTGGCCACCCGGTCGTCGGGTGGCTAGCGTGACGCAGAAGCAGAGTCCCCAGCATTCCGACGTCGGCCGGAAGGATCCCAGCCTTGTCTCCCACGTCGTCCGCGGACTTCGTCCAGTTGCTAACCCCCACCGGGGAACGCGTGGAGCATCCGCAGTTCGCCTTCGACGGCGACGACGCCACCTTGGCCACCTACTTGCGCGACATGGTCCTGACCAGGCGGATCGACACCGAGGCGACCGCCCTCCAGCGCAAGGGTGAGCTCGGGCTGTGGCCACCCTCGCTGGGCCAGGAGGCCGCCCAGGTGGGTTCGGCGCACGCGGTCGGAAGCTTGGACGAGGTGATCCCCTCCTACCGCGAACACGGGGTCGCGTGGTGCATGGGCATCGACCCGCTTGAACTCCTGGCCACCTTCCGCGGCACCGACATGGTCAACTGGCCCTCGCGCGAGCGGAGATTCCACATCTACAGCTTCGTCATCGGCACCCAGACCCTGCACGCGGTCGGGTACGCGATGGGGATGCAGCGCGATGGGCTGGTCGGTAACGACGATCCGCTCGACAACGGAGCGGCCATCGTCTACTTCGGCGACGGCGCCACCAGCCAGGGGGACGTCAGCGAGGCGTTCATCTTCGCCTCCTCCTACACGGTGCCGCTGGTGTTCTTCTGCCAGAACAACCAGTACGCGATCTCCGAGCCGATCGCTCTGCAGTCAAAGATCCCGCTGTTCCGACGGGCGTCGGGCTTCGGATTCCCCGGAATCCGGGTCGACGGCAACGATGTGCTCGCGGTCCACGCAGTCACCAGTTGGGCGCTGGAACGCGCCAGGCGCGGCGACGGCCCGACGCTGATCGAGGCCTACACCTACCGGATGGGGGCCCACACCACCTCCGACGACCCCACCAAATACCGCTCCCGGGACGAAACCGATCATTGGCGGACGCGGGACCCGATCGCCCGGCTGCAGACCTATCTGCTCGGCACCGGGGCGATCGACCAGACCTGGCTGGACGCGCTGGACGCCGAGAGCGAAGAGTTGGCGATCCGGATGCGGGAAGGCGCGGTGTCGATGCCGGAGCCCAAGCTGGAGGAGTGGTTCGACCTCGTCTACACCGACACCCCCGACCCATTGCTGGCGCAGAAGCAGGACTACCTCGATTACGAGGCGAGCTTCGTCGCCGACGGCGAGGAGGCGAACTGATGGCCGCCGTGACCGCCACCATGGCCAAGGCGCTCAACGCCGGCCTGCGCCGCGCCCTCGAGGCCGACCCCAAGGTGTTGCTGGCCGGTGAAGACATCGGCAAGCTCGGCGGCGTCTTCCGGATCACCGAGGGGCTGCAGGCGATGTTCGGCCCGGACCGGGTGGTCGACTCGCCGCTGGCTGAATCGGGGATCATCGGCACCGCCGTCGGGTTGGCCCTTCGCGGCTACCGTCCGGTCTGCGAGATCCAGTTCGACGGGTTCGTCTACCCCGCCTTCGACCAGATCGTGTCCCAGGTCGCGCACATGTTCGCCCGCTCCCACGGGCGGCTGAAGCTCCCGATCGTGATCCGGATTCCCTACGGCGGCGGCATCGGGGCGATTGAGCACCACAGCGAAAGCCCGGAGGCCTACTTCGCCCACACCGCCGGGTTGAAGGTGGTCACCTGCTCCAACCCGGTCGACGCCTTCTGGATGATCCAGCAGGCGATCCGCTCCGACGACCCGATCATCTTCTTGGAGCCGAAGCGGCGCTACCACGAGAAGGGGGAGGTCGATCCGGACGGATCCCCGATGCCGCTGCACCAAGCGCGGGTGGTGAAGCCGGGCGCCGACCTGACCCTGATCACCTATGGGCCGCTGGTCCGGACCTGCGTGGAGGCCGCGCTGGCTGCGGCCGAGGAGGGCCGCGATCTGGAGGTGATCGACCTGCGATCCCTGTCGCCGCTGGACGATCGGACGATCGTCGACTCGGTCAACAAGACCGGCCGCGCGGTGGTGGTCCACGAGGCGCAGCGGACGCTCGGCGTCGGTGCCGAGGTGGCCGCCCGGATTGCCGAGGAGTGCTTCTACTCGTTGCAGGCGCCGGTGTTGCGGGTGACCGGTTACGACATGCCCTACCCGCCGAGCCGGGTCGAGCACTCCTTCCTTCCCGACCTCGATCGGGTGCTGGACGCCGTTGACCGCGCCATGGCGCACTGAGAGGGGACGAGATGAAGGAGTTCCGACTGCCGGACCCGGGTGAGGGTCTGGTGGAGGCCGAGATCGTCCGCTGGGTGGTGGCCGAGGGTGACGAGGTGAAGGTCAACGACATCATCGTCGAGATCGAAACCAGCAAGTCGATCGTTGAGTTGCCCTCCCCGTTCGCCGGACGAGTGGCCCGGCTGCTGGTCCAGGAGGGGCAGACCGTGGAGGTCGGGACGCCGATCATCTTCATCGACGACGGCAGCCCGACACCGGCGGCTGAGCCGTCGTCAGCGCCAGCCGCGGAGTCATCGGCAGCCGACCAAGCACCGGTTGGGCCGGCCGCGGAGGCCGATTCCGGGACGACCGAGGCCTTCCTGGTCGGCTACGGGGTCAAGAGTTCCGCGTTGGCGAGGCGCCCTCGCAAGCACCACGCCGTCCACACCGTCGGGCCGGTCGCGGACCATGTGCACGAGTCCTACGCGGCCTCGCAGCCGGTGTCGCGCAAGATCGACGAGCCCACGGTCACGCCGCGGGTAACCGCCGAGCCCGTCGGTGACCCGCTGCCACCGCCCGGACGCCCGGCGCGCCCCGATCCGCAGTCGGCGCGGGCCAAGGCCAAGCCGCCGGTCCGCCGACTGGCCCGCGATCTCGGCCTTGACCTGGAAGCGCTGGAAGGGACCGGTCCCGACGGCACCATCACCGCCGAGGACGTGGTGGCGGCGGCGTCGGCCAGCCAGGGTCACGTCGAGGCGTCCAGCCCGTCCCCCACCGCCCACTCGGGCGAGGACGTCCGGGTGCCGCTGCGTGGCGTCCGGCGCGAGATGGCCCGGTCGATGACCGCATCTCTGCAGATCCCGCAGGCCACCTGCTGGGTCGAGGCCGAGATGACCGAGACCATGCGGCTGGTGGAGACGCTGAAGAAGCGCCCCGAGTTCGACGGGCTACGGGTGTCGCCGCTGCTGATTTTCGCCAAGGCCGCCTGCTTGGCGATCGGCAAGAGCCCCGACATCAACTCCTCGCTCGATATGGAGGCCGAGGAGATCATTCAGCATCCCGACGTGAACCTCGGCATCGCCGCCGCCACCCCGCGCGGGCTGCTCGTCCCGAACATCAAGCAGGCCAACCGGAAAAACCTGGTGGAGTTGGCCGAGGCGCTCAACAACATGGTGAAGACCGCTCGGGCTGGAAAGATCCAGCCCGCCGACATGGCCCATGGGACGTTCACGATCACCAACGTCGGAGTGTTCGGCATCGATGGCGGGACGCCGATCCTCAACCCCGGCGAGTCGGCGATCATGTGCCTCGGGACGATCGCCCGGCGTCCCTGGGTGGTGGGCAGCGGAGCGCAGGAGCACCTCGAGCCACGCTCGGTGTGCACCCTGACCCTGACCTTCGATCACCGCCTGGTTGACGGCGAGATCGCGTCCCGGTTCCTCTCGGATGTGGCCACCATCCTGGCCAACCCCGGATTGGCGTTGATGTACTGACGAGGCCCGGTCGTGCACCATCGGTCCGGTGACCAGTTGGTGCCGCGACCACGTGTGCCCGAAC
>CAYVOW010000036.1:0-15629 GCA_964453585.1 uncultured Micropruina sp. | reverse complement strand
GCGTCCTCGGGTTCGGCGATCTCCACCGCGTTGGCGGCCCGCCACGCCTCGGCGGCTTCCCGGGTGCGGCCGAGAGCGTGCAGCGCCCGCGCCCGGAGCTCGTGGGCGTAGGCCAGGTCGAAGTCGGCAAGTCCGTGCTCGACGCAGCCGGCGATGACCTGATCGGCGTAGCCAAGGGCCAGTTCCGGACGCCCCGCGCGCAGCCACGCCTTGCCGATGAGGTACTGGGCCCGGTACTCGTTGACCGGTTGGCGACCGGTGGCCCGCGCCCAGTGGTAGGCGGCGGTGTAGGCGCCGCGGAGGACGTCCTCGGCCGCCGAGGACGGATCGGCCAGCAGGTCGAAGGTGGTGTTGTTGGCCTCGACCCCCTGCATCCGGTGCCAGTCCTTGGCCACCTGCTCGGCGACCGGCTCGGGGGTCACCGCCTCGTTGCGGGGCGGCAGCGGTCGTCCGGTCTCGAGCAGGGACTTCAACCCGTCGAGCACGTAGACCCAGCCGGTCCTGACGCTGGCCCAGGTGAGCGGGCTGAACGCGAGGTCTCCGTGGCGCACGCGGAGCAGCACGAGGCCGGCGCCCGCCGCTTCGATCGTCCACTCCACGCGTGACTCGGGTTCGGCCGCCATGGCGTCGTCGTAGCGGACGTGCCAGGTGTGGACCAGTCGGTGCGGTGGATCGACCACCTCGACGACCCCGTCGACCGCGGGTTGGCCGTCGACCTCGCTGATGAACCTCTGGCCGGCCACCGGCGGGGAGGCGAAGGCGCTGCCGAAGAAGTACTGCCGGGTGAACGCCGGGTCGGTGATCGCCCGCCAAACCTCCTCGGCGCTGGCCCGGATGTAGGTCTGGTACTGGTGCGCTGTGGGCACGGTCACTCACTCCTTCTCGAGGCCGGCCCGGAGGCCGACCATGGCTTTGACGTAGGGCTCGGCGTACTTGCCTACCCAGCGGTTGGCGATCTCGGCGATCGGGACCGGGTTGAGGAAGTGGCGCTTGCTGCGCCCCTCGCGAAGCGTCGTCACCAGGCCGGCCTCCTGCAGCACCGCCAGGTGCTTCATCACCCCGAACCGGGTCAGCTGAGGGAACCGGGCGCAGAGCGACCCAAGGGTCTGGCCGTCCTCGGCGAACAGGGCGTCGAGCAAGCCGCGGCGAGTCTCGTCCGCGAGTGCCTTGAACACGTCCACGCCCTCAATTATGTGACTGGATAGTCACCTGTCAACCGACGCCGGACGTCTGGCAGGCTGGGTGCATGGCCCGTCATGACGTCCTGGTATCGGTGAGCGACCTGGCCGTCCGGCTGGACGAGGTCGACCTGCTGGACGTGCGCTGGCGACTCGGCGAGCCCGCCGGCGCCGGACGGGAGCGGTACCGGGAGGCGCACCTGCCGGGGGCGGCGTTCCTGGACCTCGAAACCGTGCTCACCCGGCACGGCGAACCGATCGAGGGCCGTCACCCACTGCCGGACGCCGAAACCCTGGCCTTTGGGCTGGCCACCGTGGGCGTGGACGGCAGCCGACTGATCGTCGTCTACGACGAGCCGGGCAGTTTCGCAGCGGGTCGTGCCTGGTGGGTGCTGACTTGGGCGGGTCTGGACGTCCGGGTCCTCGACGGGGGAGTGACGGCGTGGACGGCGGCCGGACTGCCCACGGAGTCGGGGGTGCGGGCGCTTCAATCATCAACCCCACCTGCGCTCCGGCTGGGGTCGCTGCCGATCGTCGACGCCGATCAGGCGGCTGCCCTCCCGGCCAACGGGGTCCTGATCGACGCTCGAGCCGCGGAACGCTTCCGCGGGGAGGTCGAACCGATCGATCCGCGGCCCGGTCACATTCCGGGGGCGGTCAACATCCCGGTCGGCGACTTTTGGGACGCCGACGGACGGCTTCCCGACGACGAGGCGTTGGCCGGCCTGCTGGCCCCGGCCCGCTCCGGCGGACCGGTCGCCGTCTACTGCGGTTCGGGGGTGTCGGCCGCCCAGCTGATTCTGGCCCTCAGGACGCAGGGGGTCGAGGCGGCCTTGTTCCCCGGGTCTTGGTCGGCCTGGGCGAACGATCCAGCCCGCCCGGCCCAGCTCGGCGGCTGAGCCTGATGCTGCGACGCCGGGCTTCGCGGTAGAACAGTCCCATGCCCCCTCAGGTACGCGCCCAGGTCAGCCTGGCGGCGATCCGCAACAACCTGGACGCGATCCGCGAGCGGGTCGGGAGCGATCGGTTGGTGCTGGCCGCGGTGAAGGCGAACGCCTACGGCCACGGCGCGGTGGCGTGCTCGCTGATGCTGCAACGCACCCGGGCCGCCGATTGGTTAGGGGTGGCGCTGGTTGAGGAAGCCCTGCAACTGCGGGCGGCCGGAGTCTCGCTACCGATCCTGAGGTTCGGCCCGACCAGGGGCGAGGACGACTTGGCGGCGGCTCTGACCGCCGGGGTGGTGCTCACGGTGGCCGACGAGGCCGGCGTTGACGCTGCGGCGCAGGCGGCCCGGACGCTGGGCAGCGAGCGGGCCACCGTGCACCTGAAGGTGGATACCGGGATGCGTCGGGTGGGGGTCGAACCGGCCGACGCGCCGATGTTGGCCGAGCGCATCGACGACACCGGCGTCCTCGACCTGGGCGGGGTCTACAGCCACCTGCCGATCTCTGACGTCCCCGAGGGGGCGGCGTTCACGCTGGATCAGATCGCTCGCTTCGATGCGGCGGTCGCCGCCGTCGAGCGAGCGCGGGGGCCGGTGCCGATCAAGCATCTGGCCAACTCCGGCGGGGTGCTCGGCTACCCCACCTCCTGGTACGACCTCGTCCGACCGGGGGTGATGGTCTACGGCAACTACCCCGATCCCGAGACCGAGCACACCGTGGACCTGCTGCCGGCCCTGCGACTGACCACCGAAGTGTCGTTCCTGAAGCCGGTCAGCGCAGGGGAGTCAGTCGGCTACGGCCGCTCCTGGACGGCTCCCGCCGACACCTGGATCGCCACCATTCCGGTCGGCTACGGCGATGGCTACTCTCGCCGCCTGTCGAGTCGGGGCCGGGTGCTGATCGATGGCACCCCGTACCCGATCGCCGGCCGGGTCTGCATGGACCAGACCATGATCGACCTGGGCCCCGACCCGACTGTTGCCGTCGGCGACGAGGTCGTCCTGATCGGCCGGAGCGGTGGCGAGGAGATCACCGTCGCCGAGGTGGCCGAGTTGATGGGCACCATCACCTACGAGGTGACCTGCCTGATCACCGGCCGGGTCGAACGGACCTACGAGTAGGCCCCCAAGGCGACACCGGCCCGGAGTTGCCTGACCGACGACGAACTCACCGCCATCGACGCGTGCCGCACCCCGTGGCGACCCCGGCCCGGTGCTCACCCCCGGTTCGGACCCCCGGGCCCGCCGCACCTCAGCGAGCGAGGCCCAGGCCTCAGGCGTTCCCGGTCTGTGCCCAGCCCTCGGGCAGCGAGATGTTGAACATCCACTCGATGCCGTACTTGTCCGTCACGTCGCCGTAGATGTCGCCCCAGGTCTGCTTCTCCAGCGGCTTCCCGGCGCGCCCGTCGGCGGCCAGCCGCTCGTACCAGTCGGTCAGGGTCTCGACATCGTCGCCCATGAACGCGATGTAGTTGCGGGTGCCGCCCCAGCTCTGCTCCGCGCCGGGCATCGCGTCCGAGGCCATCACCGTGAAGTTCGGGTGCACCAGTGCCGCATGCATGGTGCCTTCGGCCGGCATGCCCTCCATCTGGAAGTCACCGAACGTCATCACCTGCAGGTCGCCGCCGAACACCGACTGGTAGTACTCCATCGCCTCGCGAGCGTTCCCGGCGAAGTTGAGGTAGGGGCTGATTGAGAAAGCCATGGGGCTCCTTTCGTGTCGTCCGACACCCTGCCAGCCGCGACTGACAGTTTCGAGGGCAGCGACTCAGTTGGGCCAGGGGTTCGCGATGCAGCCCTTAAGGTCGGCGGCCTGCTGCATCATCACCGGGGCCGGCTTCCCGGCCTTGCAGGACGCATGCGGCTCGCCCAGGAAGTGTCCGACGGCGTGGTTGACCAGGAACTGCCTCAGGCCGGTCGGGTTGCCGGCGTAACTGGGTGGCGGCGACTTCCAGCGCTCAGCGTTGATCACGATCCGGCGCCCGGCGACACAGGTGTAGGCCGACTCGGCGTCGCTGCCGCACAGGGCAGTCGCGGTTTTAGTGCTGGCCAGCAGGATCTCGACGGTCGCCTTCTCGCGGTTGCCGACCAGGCTGAACCGAGCCTTGCCGTCGCCGGTCCAGCTGCGCGGATCGTTGAGAACGCCAGCGGTGAACCGGGCGACCTCGTCCACCTTCAGCTTCGCGCTGGTCTCCACGGCGACGGCGTAGCGGTAGTCCGTACCGACCGAGCCGGTCGCCGGGACCGAGACCTTCGACCAGCTGAACGTCCCGCTGGCCTTCATCGTCGAGGCTGGGCTGGAGGCGCTCGGGGCCGTCTTGCCGCTTGCCGATGCGGAGGGGCTGACACTGGAGGTTTCGGTGGGGGAGGCGGAGGACGGGGCGGTCGGCGGGAGGGCGGTCACCGTCGCGGTTGGACTGCCGGGGCGTTCCACCGGGGCGGACAGCCCGCGAATCACCAACCCGAGCAATACCAGGGCCACCGCGGTGCCCGCGATCAGGGCCACGCGCAGCCACGAAAGGCCCTGCAACCAACGCACCCGTCCACCCTAGGCGAGTCCGTCGCCAGGGTCGGCCAGACACGGCGGGCCCACGGTCAGGACGGGAGTGGTGTCGGACACCCGCCACCAATGACTCGCGCGGCGTGTGCCACCGTGCGCCTCACATGTGAAGCGCAGGGAACCGCTTAGGCGCGCAACGTCGGGACGAGGGTGGGGCGGCGCCAACGCAGAAACGCCGGCCGCCCCAGCATGGGACGACCGGCGTTCGGGTCGGTGCTCAGCCCGCGACCACGTCGATCTCAAGGTGAGCGACGACGCCGCTGGTCAGCTTCAGGCCAACGGTGTGCTTGCCCACGTCCTTGATCGGCTTGGCGATCTCGACCGCGCGCTTGTCGACGGCCGGACCGCCGGCCTTCTTCACAGCGAGGACGACATCGGCGGGGGTCACCGCGCCGAACAGACGGCCGTTCTCACCGGCGTGAGCCGGCAGCGAGACGGTCAGGGCTTCGAGTTGGGCCCGAATCTCCTTGGCGTGATCGGCGGAACGGATCTCCCGGGCGTCACGCGCCCGCTTGATCCCGTCGATCTGCTTCTCCGCGCCCCGGGTCCACTTGATGGCGAAGTTGCGGGGGAGCAGGTAGTTGCGGCCGTAGCCGTCCTTGACCTCGACGACGTCACCGGGGATGCCGAGGTGGTCGACGGCGGCAGTGAGGATCAACTTCATGTCGGTCGTCCTTTCTCAGCGAGCGGTGGACGCGTACGGCAGCAGGGCCACCTCACGCGCGTTCTTGACGGCGATGGCGACCTTGCGCTGCTCCTGGACGGACAGGCCGGTCACCCGACGGGCGCGGATCTTGCCCCGCTCGGAGATGAACTTCCGAAGCGTGGCGACATCCTTGTAGTCGATGTGCCCGATGCGAATCGACTTCGCGGGGGCGATCTTCTTCTTGTTCAGCGGTTTGCGCTGGTTGGAAGCCATTGTGGTGCTCTCTTTCTTGAGCCCGGCCGGAGCCGGAATGACGTATTCACGATTGCGGGCCGGCCGTCACCGACGCGGCCCCACCCCGGGTGAGCGGGGATCAGAACGGAGGCTCGTCGCTCTGGGCCTGGGCCCAGGGGTCGTTGCCGGTTGAGCGGTTGTTGTTGCCGCCGGACGACCACGATTCATTCGAGCCACCGCCGCTGTTGTAGCCGCCACTACCGCCGCCACCCTGATTCCGGGTGACCTTGGCGGAGGCGTACCGCAGCGAGGGACCGACCTCGTCGACATCGACCTCGAACACCGTGCGCCGCTCGCCCTCGCGGGTCTCGTAGGAGCGCGACTTCAGCCGGCCCGAAACGATCACCCGCATGCCCTTGGTCAGGGACTCGGCGACGTTCTCGGCCGGCTGACGCCAGACCGAGCAGTTGAGGAACATGGCGTCGCCGTCCTTCCATTCACCGGAGGCCCGGTCGAAGGTGCGCGGCGTGGAGGCAACGGTGAAGTTGGCCACCGGGGCGCCTGACGGAGTGAACCGCAGTTCGGGGTCGGCGGTGAGGTTGCCGACCAGGGTGATGTTGGTTTCGCCAGCCATGTTGATGTCTTTCGCGTCGGACTTCTTGAACTCCCTCAGCCTGTCGGCAGGGTCTGACAGTTCTGAGGGGGCGGGATTGGATCAGTGGAGATCCGGGCGGATGACCTTCGTCCGCAGGATCCGCTCGTTCAGGGTGAACTGGCGGTCCATCTCCTTGACGACGGCGGGATCGGCGGTGACGTTGATCACCGCGTAGATGCCTTCGGACTTCTTCTGAATGTCGTAGGCGAGCCGACGGCGGCCCCAAACGTCCAGGTTGTCCACGGTGCCACCGGCCTTGGTCAGGCCGGCGAGCGGCTTCTCCAGCAGGCCGTTAACCTGACGATCGTCGACGTCGGGGTCGATGATGACCATGACTTCGTACTTGCGCATACGCGAACTCCACCTCCTCTGGTCTTCGCGGCCATGGGCATTTCCCATGGCAGGAGGGCGTGATGCCAGGCCACCTGATCGGTGGCCGAGGGCCCACTCTACCGGCGGGTCGCTCGCGCGACGAATCGGCAACCGTTGAGGCCGGGTCGAGGCCGGGAATGGGCAGAGATGCCGATCAACGCTGGACCGTCCTAGCCTGTCCCCGACCTCCCCGTTGCGAATCGAAAGTCTCAACATGCGCGCCCGGATCGCCCTCGTCCTTGTCCTCGCCCTCACCTTGCTGGTCGGCCCGCTGTCCGCCGCGACCGCGAAGAACCCACCACCGCCCAAGTCCCTGACCGCAGGGATCGACGCCCACTACGGCTACAAGCCGCAGCGCACCTGTTCGCCGAGTGCCAAGCCGGGCACCAAGGCGCTGCTCTCGGCGTTGATCGCGACCTGGGGCGGCTCGTCCAGCGGCATCTCCCGGCTCTGCTCGGTTGGCGGGACGTCTGAGCACAAGGAGGGTCGGGCGCTGGACTGGCACATGTCGGTCTACAACACCTCGCAGCGAGCCCGGGCCAACGACGCGCTGCGCTGGATCACCGCGAACAACGGCGAGGTGGCGCTGCGCCTGGGCGTGATGTACCTGATCTGGAATCAGCGGCTGTGGTCGGTTTACTACCCCGAGTTGGGCTGGCGGAAGATGGCCGACCGTGGTTCGGCCACCGCCAACCACAAGGATCACGTGCACATCTCACTGTCCTGGGACGGGGCGATGGCCCAAACCTCCTGGTGGACCGGGATCACCCGCGCGCAGCCTCTCCTCGGACCCTGCGGCACCGGCAGCTACCCCGCCTGCCTGCCCCGGATCGCCCGGGCGACCAGCCTGACCTGGCCGACCACCACGACCCCGGTGCCGTTGCCCTTCCTGCCGCACCCGGCCCCCTACCCCGCTTTCGGCGGCAGCCCACAGGTCGGCCGGACGCTGGTTGCCGTCCCGGGAACCTGGATTCCGGCCGGCGCCACCATCTCCTACCAGTGGCTGCGGGACGGGCGTCCGATCTCGGGGGCGACCGCCTCGACCTACCCGGTGGTGGCCGCCGATCTGGGCGCCGGACTCGCGGTCAAGGTCGGGGCCTCGCTGAGCGGCTCAACCCTGGTCAAGACCTCGTCGGCTGGTACCGACGTCCTCCCCGGTGTCTTCGAATCGGTTCGGCCGACGATCGAGGGCACCCCGCAAACCGACGCCACGCTCTCGGTCAATCTGGGCACCTGGACGCCGACGCCGACGTCCTGGACATACCAGTGGCGTCGTGACGGGACTGCGATCACCGGTGCCACCAACCCCACCTACACCGTCAAGGCAACCGACGTGACCCATGACATCTCGGTCACGGTGACCGGCCGCAGCCCGGGCTTCCTCAGCGTGGCCCGCAGGTCCGTGGCGGTGACGGCGGTCAAGGCGAAACTGACCGCCACCCCCGTCCCGTGGATCAGCGGCACGGTCGCCACCGACAGCCTGCTGACCGCGGTTCCCGGAACCTGGGCGCCGGCTCCGGTGTCGCTGCGCTTCCAGTGGTTCCGCGATGGCGCCGCGATCACCGGTGCCACCACGGCCAGCTATCGGTTGACCAAGGCCGACGCCGGACGGACGATCACCGTTCGGGTCACGGGGGTCAAGGCCGGCTACGTCACCGTCTCGATGTACTCACCGCCGGCCGGATCGCCGGACCCCAACCTGGTGACGGCAGCCGCTGGGACGTCGTCGGGAACGACTTCGCCCAGCCCGGGACCGTCCGCGCCCAGCCCGGGATCGTCCGACGGCTCCACGCCGAGTCCGTCCTCCAGCCCCGTTCCGGCGACCCCGGTTCCCACAGCAACCACCGGCGCCACCCCCTGACCGGCCGACTGTCAGAGGGGACGACTAGCCTGCCTCCCATGCAACCGATGGGCGGACACGTCGACCAGGGCGACCCGATCGCCGAGGCCAAGGCGCGCGGCGCGAACCTGAGCCAGTTCTTCCTCGGCGACCCGCAGGGCTGGAAGGGTCCGAAAGTCGCCTACCAGGGCGGAGCCGAGGCGCTGAAGGCCGACGCTGCGGCCGCCGGGATCACCCTCTACGTCCACGCCCCCTACGTGCTGAACGTCGCCACCACCAACAACCGGATCCGGATCCCGAGCCGCCAGCACCTGCAGAAGCAGCTGACCATGGCGGCCTCGATCGGGGCCGCCGGGGTGATCGTCCACGGTGGCCACGTGGGCGCCGACGAGGACGCCGAGGTCGGGTTCAGCAACTGGTTCAAGGCGATCGACGGTCTCGACATCGCCGTCCCGCTGCTGATCGAGAACACCGCTGGCGGAGCAGGAGCGATGGCCCGCCGCCTGGAGCGGATCGACCGGTTGTGGACGGCGATCGCGCCGGCGTCCCAGTCCGACCGGGTGGGGTTCTGTCTGGACACCTGCCACGCCCACGCGGGCGGAGAGGAACTGGTCGGGCTGGTCGACAAGGTGCTGGCGATCACCGGCCGGATCGATCTGGTGCACGCCAACGACTCGCGGGACGCCTTCGATTCGGGCGCCGACCGGCACGCCAACTTTGGCAGCGGCCAGTGCGACCCGGAGGGGGTGATCGAGGTGCTGCGCAAGGCGGACGCCCCGGTGGTGGTCGAAACCCCGGGCGGGGAACAGGGCCAGACCCAGGACCTGATCTGGCTCGCCGACCGCCTCTGACGACGGCCACGAACGGCCCCCCACCGCCGGCCGAGCGCGGCTCGGACCGGCGGTGTCAGGCGGCGATGACGACCGTCCGGAACTGCCCGTGGCCGCACCATGATTTCGGAGTTCCAGACGCGGACCGACCCTGACGCGTGCGGAGCCGACTCGCTAGCCTGAGGGCCGTGACCAGAAGCATCTACGTCGCTGCTCCCGAGGGCCAGACCGGCAAGTCGGTGGTGGCGCTGGGCGTCCTCGACACCCTGCTGCGCGAAGTCGAGGCGGTCGGCGTCTTCCGCCCCCTCGTCCGCAACGACGAACGCGACGCCATCTTGGCGATGCTGTTGAGCCAGCCCGGGGTGAACCAGACCTACGACGAGGCCGTCGGCATCACCTACGACGAGATGCGCGCCGATCCGGAGAACGCGCTGGCCACGATCGTGGCCAAGTTCGGCGCGATCCAAGGCAAGTTCGACGCCGTCGTCGTCCTCGGCTCCGACTACGCCGACGTGTCCAGCCCGACCGAGCTGGCCTTCAACGCCGACATCGCGGCCAACCTGAACTCGTCGCTGCTGCTGGTGGTCAGCGGCCACGAGCGGGACGCCGCGGAGATTCGCGGGGCTGCCGAGGCCGCCCTCAACGAGTTCACCGCCCACCACGTCCAGACCATCGGGGTGATCGCCAACCGGGTCGACCCGGCGATCTTGGACGGGGTCGAGAGTGAGCTGTCCGCGCTCGGCGGCGACCGGCTCACCGCCGCCCTGCCCGCCGACAAGATCCTGGTCGCGCCGACGCTCCGGGCCGAGTTCGAGGCGTCCGAGGCCGTGCACGTCCTGGGCAACGCCGACCTGCTCGATCGCGAGTCCCAAGACGTCCTGGTGGCCGCGATGACCCTGCCGAACGTGCTCTCCCGGCTGGTCACCGAAGCCACCGTGATCATGCCCGGCGACCGCTCCGACCTGCTGCCCGGGCTGATCCTCGCCCACCACTCCGGGTCGTTCCCGCAGCTCACCGGGATCATCCTGACCGGCGGCTACCCGATCCCCGAGGGGGTGCTGAGGCTCTTCGACGGGATGCATCTGGACCTGCCGATCGGGATGACCGAACTGGGCACCTACACCACGGCGGAGCGGGTCTTCCACACCCAGGGCCACTTCACCTCCTCGCCGCGCAAGGTGGAGATTTCGCGTCGGATCTTCGCCGAGCGGGTCGATTCGGACGCGCTGATGAAGGCGGTGGAGGTCGAGCCGTCCAAGGCGATCACGCCGCTGATGTTCGGCTACCAACTCAACGAGTTGGCCCGCAAGGACCGCCGGACGATCGTGATGCCCGAATCGTCCGACAACCGGATCCTCGAGTCGGCGGCACTGCTGATGCGCCGGGGCGTGGTCAACCTGATCCTGCTGGGTGACCCGGTCGAGGTGAAGACCCGGGCCGGCACGCTGGGTCTTGACCTGGACGAGGTCCAGATCGTCAACCCGGCCGACCCCGAGCTGCTGGAGAAGTTCGCCGCCGAGTACGCCCGGCTGCGCGCCCACAAGGGCGTCACGGTGGAGCAGGCGACCGAGAAGATGAAGGACCTCTCCTACTTCGGGACGATGATGGTCCACTTCGGGATGGCCGACGGCATGGTGTCGGGCGCGATCAACACCACCGCCAACACCATTCGCCCGTCGCTGGAGTTCATCAAGACCAAGCCCGGCGTCAAGGTCGTCTCGGGCTCGTTCCTGATGTGCATGCCCGACCGGGTCCACGTCTACGCCGACTGCGCGGTCAACCCCGACCCCACCGCCGAGCAGCTCGCCGACATCGCCATCTCCTCGGCCGAAACTGCCAAGGCCTTCGGGGTCGAGCCGCGGGTGGCGATGCTCTCCTACTCGACCGGGACGTCCGGCTCGGGCGCGGACGTGGACAAGGTTCGCCAGGCCACCGAGATCGTCCGGCAGCGTGCTCCGGAGCTGGCCCTGGAGGGGCCGATCCAGTTCGACGCCGCCGTCGATCCCGAGGTGGCCCGGACGAAGCTGCCCAACTCGCCGGTGGCGGGCAAGGCGACGGTGTTCATCTTCCCGGACCTGAACACCGGCAATAACACCTACAAGGCGGTTCAGCGCTCGTCCGGCGCCATCGCGATCGGCCCGATCCTGCAGGGCCTCAACAAGGCGGTGAACGACCTCTCCCGCGGCGCGCTGGTCGAGGACATCGTCAACACCGTCGTCATCACCGCCATCCAGGCCCAATCCGACCCGAAGAAAGTGGACGCATGAGCACCCCCATCCTGCTGCTGAACGCCGGTTCGTCCTCGATCAAGTACCAGGTCATCGACGCCGACGATCAGCGCGTCCTGGCCACCGGCCTGATTCAGCGGATCGGCGACGAGACCGGCACCATCGACCACACCGTCGACGGGGTCACCCACTTCCAGGAGCGCGGCTTCCCCAACCACGGCCGTGCCTTGACCGTGATGACCCAGATGTTCGAGGAGTTCGGCCCCCCGCTCGCCGACGTGGTCGCGGTCGGGCACCGCACCGTCCACGGTGGCTCGGCGTTCAACTCCACCACGGTGATCACCGACGAGATGCTGGAGCACCTGCGCGAGCTGTCGCCGCTGGCGCCGCTGCATAACCCGGCGGCCATCGCCGGCATCGAGGCGGCCCGCAAGACCCTGCCGGACGTCCCGCACGTGGCCATCTTCGACACCGCCTTCTTCTCCACCCTGCCCGCGGAGGCCTACACCTACGCGGTGCCGACCGGCCTGGCCGCCGAGTACGGGATCCGCAAGTACGGCTTCCACGGGACGTCGCACAGCTTTGTCAGCAAGTTGGTGGCCGAGGTGCTCGGCCGTCCCTACGACTCGTTCAACCAGATCGTCTGCCACCTGGGCAACGGCGCTTCGATCTCGGCCATCCGGGGCGGGGTCGCAGTCGAGGCGTCGATGGGTCTCACCCCCTTGCAAGGCCTGGTGATGGGCACCCGCTCCGGCGACGTCGACCCCGGGTTGCACGCCTTCCTGGCCCGCCAGGTCGGGATGAGCATCGACGACATCGACACCCTGCTGAACAAGAAGTCAGGGATGCTCGGCCTCTGCGGTGCCACGGATTTCCGCGACATCAACGAGCTGATCGCCGAGGGTGACCCGGCGGCCAAGCTCGCCCTGGACGTCTACACCCACCGGCTACTGAGCTACGTCGGCTCCTACATCGCCGTGCTCGGCGGGGTGGCGGCGATCACCTTCACCGCCGGCGTCGGCGAGAACAATCCCGTCCTGCGGGCGGCCATCGCCGAGCGGCTGGCCTTCCTGGGCGTCGAGTTGGACGCGGACGCCAACGCGGTGCGGAGCAAGGAGCCGCGGATCGTCTCCACCCCGGAGTCGAGCATCGCGATCCTGGTCGTTCCGACCAACGAGGAGCTGGAGATGGCGCTCGAAACCATGGGCGCGATCGGGAACTGAGCGCGTCGGTGAAGCGCTAGGTTGCGGGGGCAGACGCCTCCGGCCGCAGCGCGCCGACGGCCAGCCCCTCGGCCGCCCCGCCTCCGGCTGCCTCAGCGCCGCTCAGTCCGAGTTGCGCGCCCACGCGGGCGGCTCACCGTAGCGCTGCGGTTTGATCAGCAGCCCGGCCGCGGAGTCGGCGATCAGCTCGGTCATCCGCCGTCGCCTGGTGGCCTCCTGCTTGGCCCCCATCACCCAAGCGACGCAGGTCCGCCGATACGAGGGGGTGGCCCGATCGAAGAAGAACGCCGCCGCGCTCGGATCGGCCCGGAGTTCGGCCTCCCACCCGGGTGTCAGCTCGGGTTCGGCCTCCTGCTCGTCGGGGTTGCGGTCGGGTCGCCAGCGCGAGAAGGCGTCCAGCCCCGACGGGTGCATCCGGCCCTCGGCGATCAGTCGCTGGACGTGGGCGATGTTGGTCGGGCTCCAGTTGCTGCCGGGTTTGCGGGGCGTCCAGCGCTGTCGTGACGTGTCGTCGTCCAGCCGGTACGAGATGGAGTCGATCCAGCCAAAGCAGAGCGCCTCCTGCAGCGCCTGATCCCAGGTGATGCCGCGGTCGGCGGCGTGTTTCTTGAACAGCCCGGTCCACAGTTCGGTCTCGGTGGCGTGGTGCTCCGCCAGCCACTCCCGGAAGTCCTCGGGGGTGGAAAAGAAGCGGGCCGGACGCTCGTCCGTGCCCCCCAGCCAGGTCGCCATCGAGTCATTGTGGCAGGGGTCGAACGGGTGACGATTGGGTGATGTCTCAACCAACCTGATTGCCAGATCACGCGACGACCCGCAGGATTGGTCGGAGCCTCGTTCTTCGACTGCTGGAGGATTCCCCCATGGCTTCGTCCCTGACCGCCCGCGCCTGCGCTGCCACCGTGGCCACGCTGGCCTTGGTCGGCAGTTCGCTCACCACCGCGAACGCCGCCCTGCCCACCGCCGTCTGCGCCACCACCACTCCGCTGACGCTGCTCAACTTCAACGACTTCCACGGCCGCCTGGCCAACGTCGGCACGACCACCACCGACCCGCCCCAGACGACGATGTTCGCCGGGACGATCGAGGAGCAGCGGGCTGCCGCCGGTGAGGCGAACTCGCTGCTGCTGTCGGCCGGCGATTCGGTGGGCGCGACGCTGTTCCCGTCCTTCGCTCAGAACGACGAGCCGACCATCGACGTCCTGAACGCGATGGATGTCGACGCCTCCGCGGCCGGCAACCACGAGTTCGACCAGGGCTGGCCGGACCTGCGCGACCGGATCATCCCCGGGGTCGACTTCCCCTACCTCGCGGCCAACATCGTGCTCAAGGGCACCAACACCCCGGCCATGGACGCCTACACCGTGATCGACAAGGTAGGCCTGCGGATCGGCATCGTCGGCGCCGTCACCGGTGAACTGCCCAGCCTGGTTTCTCCCGACGGGCTGTCGCTGGTCGACGTCCAAGACCCGGTGGTCGCCGTCAACCGCACCATCGCCGATCTCAAGGACGGCAACACCGCCAACGGTGAGGCTGACGTGATCGTCGTCGAGTACCACGAGGGCGCCACCAACGGCGGACTGACGATGGCCGAGAACATGGCGCTGAGCCAGGGCTTCGCCGACATCGTCACCAAAACCGATGCCCGGGCGCAGGTGATCTTCAACGCCCACACCCATCAGGTTTACACCTATGACGGCCCGGTGACCGGGGGCGGAACCCGTCCGATCCTGCAGGCGGGCAGCTACGCCGGGAAGGTCGGCAAGGTCACGCTGACCCTGGACGCCACCACCGGCGCCACCTGTGGCTACCAGCAGTCGATCGTCGGCATCACCACCACCCCCGTCGACACCTTGGTGGCGACGTACCCCCGGGTCGCGGCCGTCAAGACGCTCGTGGACAGCGCGGTCGCCCAGGCGGCCGTGATCGGCGAGCGGGTGGTCGGGGAGGCCACCGATCCGATCACCCGGGCCTTCACCTTCGGCACCAGGACCAATCCGGACGGGTCGATCACCATCACCCGGGCCGACGACCGGCTGCGTGAATCGACCATGTCCAACCTGGTCGCTCGGATGTTCAAGGAGGTTCTTGGACCCGACGACCCGGAGTTCATCGGCATCCAGAACCCTGGCGGCACCCGCAATGACTTCAACGCCGGACCGATCACCTACGCCGAGGCGGCGGCGATCCTGCCCTTCGCCAACACCTTGATGACCACCCAGTTGACCGGTGCCCAGGTGAAGACGGTCCTTGAACAGCAGTGGCAGGCCGACATCAACGGACTGCCGCTGTCGAGCGGTTCGCGTCCCTATCTGCGGCTCGGACTGTCGCCCAACCTGACCTACACCTACGACGCGTCCAAGCCGCGGCTGAGCCGGATCACCTCGATCTCGATCAACGGCAAGCCGATCGATCCGACCAAGCTGTACACGGTCGGCAGCGGCTCGTACCTGATTGCCGGTGGCGACAACTTCTTCGAGTTCCGCAAGGGCGTCAACAAGAAGGACACCGGGCGCGCAGACCTTGAGTCGTTCGTCGGCTGGATCACCGCGCAGGGCACCGTGAGCCCGTCCTTCGCCATGAGCGCGGTGTCCCTGCCGGAGTGGCCGCCGACCCTTCTCAAGGGCGACACCACCTACACCGTCCACAACATCGCGGTGCCTCAGGACGCGGTCGCGCTGGACACCCTCGACTTCAAGTCGGCGGGCGTCTCAACGACGGTCAACACTCCGGGGCCGGCCAACACCACCCTGACCGCGCAGCTGTACGGCTTCAGCGGTAAGGGAAAGGCCAAGGTCGTCGACGGCACCGTGATCGGCTCGGCAACCGTCGTGGACGGCAAGGTGGCGGCGCTGAACCTGCTGCTGCCGGGCGGGGTTCCGGCTGGCACGGCGTACCTCAAACTGGTGGCGGCCCCGTCCGG
>CAYVOW010000035.1:0-23312 GCA_964453585.1 uncultured Micropruina sp. | reverse complement strand
AGCTCGCGCTCGTCAACCTCGGCGTTCGGATCGGCCACCACCTGATGAAAGTCGCGGGCCGGAGACGCCACCGCCACCGGGGCCACGTCAGGCGCGGGCGCAGCCAGCTCCGCGGCCGGCTTCGCGGCCCGGATCAGCTTGCGGGACTTCTTGCTCACGAAGCGTCCTCGACGGCGCTGTCGCCGACCCGTACGACCCGGGTGGCCACCGACGACACCAGCACCGGGTCGTGGCTGGCCATCACGATGGCCAGGCCCCGTTCCTTCTCGGCGTTCAACCGGGCGGCCAGCCAGGCCACCCCTTCGGTGTCGAGGCGCTGCTCCGGCTCGTCCAGAACCAGCAGCCGTCGGGGCCGGACGAAGGCGGTGGCCAAGGCCAGCCGACGCCGCTGGCCGGACGAAAGGGTGCCGGGCAACTGCCCCGACTGCGGCACCAGTTGGACCTCGTGCAGGACCTCGTCGACCGCCGTCTCGGCGTCGGCGATGCCGTGGGCCCGGGCCAGCAGGTCGAGGTGCTCGACCACGCTGAGGTCGGGGAAGAAGTCGAGGTCGTCGATCACGGTGGCCACGATCCGGCGGATCTGCGGATCTATCTCGCTCATTCTGATCCCGTCCACCTCGATCGTTCCGGAGTCGGGCTGATCGGCGCCCACCAGGCAGCGCAGGATGGTGGACTTGCCCGCCCCGTTGCGTCCGGTCAGGGCGACCGCCTCGCCTTCGGCGACCTCCAGGTTGAACGAGTCGACGATCGTCACCGGGCCGAAGGTCCTGGTCAGGTTGGACACCGAAAGGACGGTCTTGCGTTTGGCCATGGGGTCGATTGTGACGCATCGCCCACGCTCCCCCGACCAGACCAGGCCGGGGGCCGCGGACGAGGTCAGGCGGGTAGCCGGCGGCCGGCCGCTGGGGTGTCGGGGCGGGCCCGGTCCAGCCAGGCCAGGACCGCGGCGGCAACCGCGCAGTAGAGGACCGTCTGGGTGATCCACAGCCAGGGACCTTGGCCGACCCCGTTGAGCGCGGCGATGGCGAAGGCGACGTGCAGGCCTCCGTGGATGCCCACGGCCGCCCACAACTGACCGGTGGCCTGGTAGAGCGCGGCCGCCGCGAAGGCGAACGCGAACGCCTGCCCGATGTAGATCAGACGCTCGAACAGGTTCTCCTGACCGCCCGAGGAGAAGATGTGCATCACGCCGAAGGTCGCCGCCGAGATCAGCGCCACCACCCAACGATTGGTGAACGGCAGGGTCTGCATCAGGTAGCCCCGCCAGTCGAGCTCCTCGGGAAAGCCCTGCAGCAGGAACGCCTGCGAGAACACCACGATCGCGATCATCCAGATCGGGGCGGCGCTGTTGTTGTTACCGGCCGAACGCAGCAGGCCGAGGCTCTGCAACAAGAAGCCGCTGGGCAGGACCACCGCCGCCGACACCGCGATCCCCAGCAGCAGCGCCGGGATCGAGCCGGAGTCGAAGCGGAGACCGAGTTCGGACAGCGGCCGACGATCGACGTAGCGCATCACCAACCAGATCAGCACCACCGCGACGATGGAGGTCATCACCCCAGGGGCGACGGACGCCGCCAGCGACACCAGTGGCGGCTGGGATGGGTCGTTGGCCAAGGGCAGCACCGGCAGCACCGCGAGCAGGCCGAGGTAGTTGGCGAACATCAAGACGGCGGTCAGCAGCAGCCGGACCGCCCAGTGGAAGCGCCGCGGCGGTCGTTCGTCGGCCGGGGAGTCGGGGGTGGTCTGAGTGGCGTCGGGATGGGCAGGGGCGGACGCCGAAGGCGTCGAAGTGGGGGTGGACTTCATGCCGACACCCTAGGCGGAGGTTCAGACAGACTCCGGCGGGTCGTCAACTTGTGGGACCGACCGAGCCGGGCAGAGATTGTCGGCTGGTCGTGGCAGGCTGTCTGCTCGTGGGTGAACGAGCACAGGCGAGGGCAACGCTGGCCAAGCGACGAGCGGACGTGGCCGCAATGTTCGACGGGGTGGCGGAACGCTACGACACGGTTAACGACATCCTGACCGGTGGGCTGGATCGCTCCTGGCGCCGAACGGTGCTGGCCGCGGTCGACCCGCGACCCGGCCAGCGGGTCCTCGACCTGGCCGCCGGGACCGGCACCTCGTCCAGGCCGTTCGCCGACGCCGGTGCCCTGGTGGTGCCGGCCGACCTGAGCCTGGGGATGATCCAGGTGGGTAAGCAGCGACAGCCGGACCTCCCCTTCGTCAATGCCGACGCCCTGGCCCTGCCGTTCGCCGACGGATCGTTCGACGCGGTGACCATCTCGTTCGGGCTGCGCAACGTCGAGCACACCCAAGACGCCCTGGCCGAGTTGCACCGGGTGACCCGGCGCGGTGGACGGATCGTGATCTGTGAGTTCTCCACTCCCACCAACAGCGCGTTCCGGCTGGCCTACCAGCAGGGTGCCCTGCGGGCGCTCCCGGCAGTCGCGCGGGCCACCTCGTCCAACCCTCCGGCGTATGCCTACCTGGCCGAGTCGATCCGAGCCTGGCATCCTCAGCGCGTCCTGGCCGACCTGATGGCGGCCGCTGGCTGGCGCGACATCGAGTGGAAGAACCTCACCGGCGGAATCGTGGCCTTGCATCGGGGGCGCGCCTGATGGAGTTCGTCCTCGACGCCTACGCCGCGCGCAGTTGCCCGGTGAAGACGCACAACGCGTTCCACCCCGGGATGCGGCTCAGCGCGGAGGACGAATCGCTGCGGGAGGCGTTCCACGGTGGCATCGCCTTCCAGCAGCAGGTGCTGGCTGACCTGGTGGCCCGCTGCGCCGACCAGGTCCTCGATCTGCGGGGGCTGCGCGATTCCCCCTCCACGGATCAGGAACGGGCCACCCTGGACGCATTGAGCGCCGGCGTCCCGGTGATCGTCGGCGGCCTGTTGCCCAGGGACTGGGACGGGCACCGCAGCGGCCGACCCGACCTGCTGATCCGGGGCGAGGACGGCTATCACCCGGTGCAAGTGAAGTTCCAGCGCCTGGTGGAAACGCGCGGCGGCGAGGCTGTCCTCAGCTACTCGACCTTCGACCAGCCGAGGGCCAAGCAGACCGAGGCCGGCTTCCGGTTCCGCTGGTCGTGGCGACTCAACGCCGCCCTGCAGATGGCTCACTACTGGCGAATGCTGGAGGCGCTGGGGCGCGCCGCTACCCAGCCATGGGCCGGGCTGATCGGCACTGACGACCTCCCCGACCGGGGACACGTGATCACCTGGATCCACCTGGGCGAGGCCTCAGCGGCGGCACCCCCGAGCGCCGCCCTCGGCGCGGACGAACCCGCCCTGGTCAGCGCCCTGGAGCGCTATGACCATGAGTTCGCGCTGCGGGAGGGGATCGCGGTGACCGCCGCCGCGCAGGGGCCCGACGACCCGCCGGTGCTGCGGCCGATCGTGAACCGCGAGTGCACCTACTGCCATTGGTTCTCGGTCTGCCGGCCCCAGCTCGACGATGACGACCTCAGCCTGCGGATCAACAAGTCCCGGTTGGACGTGCAGGAGATCGCCATGTTGCGCGAGCTGGGCGTCGAGACCGTCGGCGCCTTGGCCAAGGTTGACCTCGATCACCTGCTCCCCCGCTACCTGCCGCTGGTGACCCATCGAGCCGGCAGCGAGGAGCGGCTCCGACTGGCCTGGCGACGGTCGGTGCTGATGGCCAAGGGGATCGACTTCGACCGGCTCACCACCGGGCCGATCGACCTCCCCGCGGCCCCGCTGGAGATCGACATCGACGTGGAGACCTCGGCCGACGATCGGGTCTACCTGTGGGGGTTCCTGATCTCCGACACCCAGACGGGCGAGTCGCGTTACCGCCACTTCAGCGGCTTCGCCGACCTGGACGACACCGCCGAGCAGGCCCTCGCGGTGTCGGCGATGGAGTGGCTGCGCAGTGTGGTTGAGGGCGCCGAAGCCCTGGTTTTCCACTACTCCGACTACGAGGTGTTGCGGATCGACCGCTTGGCCAAGGCCAGCGGCCACCCGTCCCTGGCCTGGGCCGCCGACTACGCCCGGACGCACTTCGTCGACCTGTTCGCGCCGATCAGGGAGCACTTCTTCGGCACCCAGGGGCTGGGCCTGAAGGCCGTGGCCTCCCGGGCGGCCGGATTCACCTGGCGGGACGAGGCGCCCGGCGGATTGAACTCTCAGGCCTGGTTCGCCGAAGCCGTGCACTCCGACGATGCCGAGGCGCGGGCGCGCGCGGCGACCCGGGTCCTTGAATACAACGAGGACGACGTCCGGGCCACCTGGCACGTCCGGCGCTGGCTGCGCACGTCGTCCTGACCGCTCAGGGGTTCAGGTCGGCCAACAGCGACCGGCGGCCTGCCCGGTCGATGTCGACCACCAGGACCTCGGTGCCCTGAGGCGAGCTGGCCAAGGCCGCGGCGAGTTCCGCGCGGGTGCTGATCCGCCGTGCGCTGACCCGGTGGGCCTGGGCGAGCGCCACCAGGTCGACGTCGACCGGGGTCGCGAAGACCCGCTCGAAGGGGTCAGCGAAGCGCTCCTGTCCGTATTCCAGGGTCGCGAAGATACTGCCGCCGTGATCGTCGGCGACCACGATCCGCAGGTCGGGGCGCGGCTCGACGGCCGGCACCGCCAGGGCCGCAGCGTCGTGCAGGAAGGTGAGGTCGCCGCACAGCAGCGTGGTCGGCGAGCCCGAGGCCAGCGCGATGCCGGAGGCGGTGGCGATCGTCCCGTCGATGCCGGCCAGACCCCGGTTGGCGTAAACCTCGGGGCCGTCGTCTCGGATCGGGGCCAGGTCGGCGTCGCGGATCGGGTTGGAGTTGCCGATCACCAGCGCTCCCGAGGCGCCGGCGGACACCGCCTGGGCCAACTCCGGCCCGCTGATCGCGGATTGGTCGGCGAGCCGGCGGCGCAGCGCCCGAGCCAGCTGGCGGTCGGCGTCCAACCATTCGTCACGCCACCTGGGCGGGCCGGCCTCGATGTCGACCGCGGTGGCGAGACTGCTGGCTCGCCAGCCCGGGTCGACCCAGGTGGCGGTTTCGCTGACCACGATCAGTTCGACGTCACTGCGCGACAGCAGCCGGTTCAGCGGTCGGGACAAGGTGGGCCGACCGAACACCACGACCCGCTCGATCCGCTCCCCGATCGGGCCGTCGACCAGCAACCGGCCACACTGCAAGGCAGACGATCCTCGCCGGGCGTTACTGGACGGCTCGGCGACCAGCGGCAGGGCGGCGGCCGCCGACAACTCGGCGACCCGACGGCCCAGCGCCGGGGTCGCGTCGCCGCAGACCACCAGGGTGTGCGGGCCGCCGGCGAGAGGTTCGGCTCGACCCGCCACCGGCGCCGCCTGGCGGACGGGCGGCAGCGTCGGCCAGTCCGGCTCGTCGTCGGCGACCAGGGGATCGGACAGCTCGATGTTCAGGTGGACCGGGCCGGGGTCCCGGGAGCCGAGACCGGCGGCGCTCGTCCAGCCTCGGGCGGCCTGGGCGGCCCACGACGGCGGCGGTGCTCCGTCCGACACCCGCGCGGAGTAGCGGACGAAGCCGGCGAAGAGCCCGGCCTGCTCGGTCGTCTGGTTGGCCCCGAACCCCACCAGCGCCGCTGGACGATCGGCGCTGACGACCAGCAGCGGCACCCCGGAATGGTGGGCTTCCATCACCGCGGGCAGCAAGTTGCCGACGGCGGTGCCGGAGGTGGTGATCACCGCCACCGGACGACCGCCCGCCTTGGCCAGCCCCAGGGCCAGGAAGGCGGCGCTGCGCTCGTCCACCCGGACGTGAAGGCGGATCAGGCCGGCCCGTTCGGCTCGCCAGGCGGCGAGTGCCAGGGGGGCGCTGCGCGACCCGGGTGCGAGCACCAGCTCGGTCATCCCCTGAGCAACCAGTTGGGCCACCACGGTGACCGCGCACTTCATCGCGCTGCTCATTCGGAGCCTCGCAGGTCGTCCTCGAGCGAGCGCCACCGCTCCAGCCACCACCGCTCCAGCTCGGCGTCGGCTTGCCAGCGGCGATCCGGGCGGACCTCCACCGCGCGCACCGGCAGCGTCCCGTCGCTGGCCAGCAGCGGCTCCACGGCGACGTCGTCGTCCAACAGCGAGACCGTGTTCAGACCGCAGGCATAGGGAAGCTCGGGCAAGGCCGCCGCCAAGGCCACCCCGGCAGCGATTCCGACCGAGGTTTCCAGCGCCGAGGAGACCACGACCGGCAGGCCGAGCCGCTCGGCCAACTCGAGACATGCCCGCACCCCGCCCAAGGGCTGCACCTTCAACACGGCAATGTCGGCCGCCCGTTTGGCCACCACCGCCTCGGGGTCGGTGGAGCGGCGGATCGACTCGTCCGCCGCAACCGGAACGTCGACGCCGGCCCTGGCCAAGATGGTGCGCAGCCGAGCCAACTCGTCCACCGTGGCGCAGGGCTGCTCGACGTACTCCAGCCGGTAGCGGTCCAGCCGGGGAATTCGGTCGACCGCTTCGTCCAGGCTCCAGGCGCCATTGGCGTCGACCCGGATCTGCCCGTCCGGTCCCAGCGCCGAACGGACGGCAGCCACCCGATCCAGGTCCTGGGCGAACGATTGTCCGGGCTGGGCGACCTTCACCTTGGCCGTCCGGCAGCCCCCGGCCAGCGCGAGTTCGCCCGCCCGCTCCGGTCCGACGGCCGGCACGATGCTGTTCACCGGGACGCGGTCGCGGACGGCGGCCGGGAAGCCCAACTCGGCGGCCTCGACCGTGGCCGCCCACCAATCCGCGGTCTCGGGGAAGTGGTACTCGGCGAACGGACTCCATTCGGCCCAGCCCGCTCGTCCGTGAACCAGCATCCCGGAGCGTCGCGCCAGACCACGAAACGGCGTGTGCAGCCCCAGGTCGTAGACGTAGAGACCCTCATTCATCGGCGCGACGCCGTCCCCGCGATGATGACGGTGCCGCCACCTCGACCAGCTCGACACCGAGCCTGTCGGCCAGCCGCGCGGCCCGCCGGAGCGCGCCGGTTCGACGGCCAACACCGCTCAGGCCGTCGACGTCGTAGCGGCGCAGCGCCCGGCCCTGGCGAACGTCCACGCCAGGGACGTACAGCGGCAGCATCCCCGGCAGACGTTGCAGCCCGACCGCCTCAATGTCGGCCCGCTGCAGCGGCCGGTGACCCGGCTGGCGCAGCCTGGTGGCGTCGACCAGCACCACCATCCGCGCCGCCATCACGATCAGCCCGAGGCCGGCCAGCACGGCCAGCACCGCGAGCACCGACCCCGCCGCACCTGACCCGGCAAGCAACAGCGCCACACCGCCGGCCACCCAGAGCACGCCCAGCGCCACTGCGACCCAGGGCAGCGGACCGATCAGCAGCGCGCTCGCCGACTTCATCCGGCGATCACCAGACCGACGGCCACCCCGGCGGCACAGGCGAGCTCGGCCAGCCCGGTGAGTTTCAGCACCCCGATCAGCGAACGTCCGCTCGCTCCCCGCAGGACCGCCCTGGTCGGGCCGACCAGGAACAGCGCCATCAGCAGGCCGAGCAGGGCCCAGCGGTTGCTGGTCGCAGCCACCCCGACCACGGCGCCAGCGGCCAGGAGCACCAACGCGGCGAAGAACCAGCGGGTGCCCCTGTCCCCCAATCGGGTGGCCAGCGTCCGCTTGCCCACCGCGGCGTCGGCGGCCAGGTCGCGCAGGTTGTTGGCCACCAGGATCGCGCAGGCCAGGGAGCCGATGGCCACTCCGGCCCACCAGGTGGCCGGGGTGGTTCGGCCGAGCTGGACATAGGTGGTGCCAGCCACCGCGACCAGCCCGAAGAAAACGAACACGAACAGCTCGCCCAGGCCCAGGTAGCCATAGGGCTTGGGCCCGCCGGTGTAGAACCAGGCGGCCAGGATGGCCAGCGCACCGACGCCGAGCAACCACCAATGCCCGGTGATCACGACCACCGCCAGGCCGCTGATCGCGGCCACCCCGAAGCAGGCGAAGGCGGCCGCCCGGACGACCTGCGCCGACGCCGCGCGAGAACCAACCAGGCGCATCGGGCCGACCCGGACGTCGTCGGTGCCGCGGATTCCATCGGAGTAGTCGTTGGCGTAATTGACCCCCACCTGCAGCGCCAGCGCGACAACCAGGCAGAGTGTGGCCAACAGTGGACGGAAGGCGCCCTCGAAGGCGGCGATCCCGGACCCCGTCAGCACCGGGGCCAACGCCGCCGGCAGCGTCCGGGGCCTGGCGCCCTCGATCCACTGACTCACTGAGGCCACGCGCCACCCCTTTCGGCCCAATCCCGCACAAGTCGCCGGCGATCGACCTTAGCGCCGCCGGTCAGCGGCAATGCTGCCACCCGGCGCAGTTCGCGGGGCAGAGCCGCCCCGGACAGGACCGGGGACAAGGCGTCGCGCAGCTGCGCCAAGGTGAGCGCCGAGGTGGTCACGGCCACAATCCGGACGCCGAAGCGGTCGTCTGGCACGGCCAGGATCACCACTTGGTCGGTGCCGAACCGGGCGTCGCTCAACTGTTGGGCCCGGGCCAGGTCCACGTTCACCCCGCCGCTGATCACCACCTCGTCGAGGCGGCCCACGACGGTCAGGGTGCCGTCCGGCGCCAGCTCGCCGCGGTCTTGGGTGTGGAACCAGCCATCCCGCAAGACGGCAGCCGTGGCGGCTGGCTGACCGAGGTAGCCGGCCATCAGAACCGGCCCTCGCAGGGCGATCCGGCCCTCCCCGCCGATGCACACCTCAACGCCGGCCAGCGGCACCCCGTCGTAGACGCAGCCGCCGCAGGTCTCGGTCATGCCGTAGCTGGCGACCACGCTCAGCCCGAGCGCCCTCCCTCGGGCCAGCAGCGTCGGATCGATCGACGATCCGCCGACCAGTACCGCGTCGAAGGCCGCCAGCCGTGCCGCCGTCGCCGGATCGTCCAGCGCCCGGTGGAGTTGCGCGGCGACCAACGACAGATAGTTGCGAACCCCCGGCAGCGGTCTCAGATCGCTCAAGTCGGCCGCCACCGGCACCCACGGCAGCCCGGCCTGGCGGGCTCGGACGATGGTCATCAGCCCCGCCACGTGGTGGGTGGGCAACGGGCAGGACCAGGCCCCCGGCCCACCCAGGCGCTGCTGGGTGGCTGCCGCACTGGCCAGCAGCGCCGCCCGGCCGAGCAGCACCTGCTTGGCCGTCCCGGTGCTGCCGGATGTCGCCACGACGATCGCCACGTCTGCGTCCACCGGCCCTGCGACCGCCTCGCCCGCAGGCTGGTCCGCGCTCACCGGCCGGATCGGCGGCCCACCGTCCAGCGCCCGCGCCACGGCGGCCGGCAGGCCTTCCAGCGGCACCGTGATCACGCTCACAGGGTGACCATAGTGCGACCCCGACGGGTCGCGGCAGGCTGGGTACATTGGAGGTATGCCGCGCATCCTGCCGCTGGTCATCCTGGCTCTGGTGACCATCTACTGCGTTGTCGATGTGGCGCAGGCGAATCCGATCAGGGTGCGACTGATGCCGCGTTGGCTGTGGGTGGCGGTGATCATCTTCGTCCCCGGCTTCGGGGCCCTGGCCTGGTTCGTATTGGGCCGTCCCAGCCGAGGCGCCGGCCCTCGGCCAACGGTCCGACGACCGCGCGCGCCCGACGACGATCCAGACTTCCTGCGCGGACTCTGAGCGAACAGGGCCACTGGTTTCCTGAGATTTTGCTTAACGTTTCTCCATCTGGCATCGTCATGGGGTGCGTCTCGCTTTCAAGTACTCCGTGGTGGCTGCCTCGGCGTTGGCGTCGGTAGCCGCGCTCGGGGTCACCCTGAGCCGGCCAACGGCCGCGGATGCTTCCCAGCCGATGGCGCCAGTGACCGTGATGTCGGCCCAGCCGGCGGCACCGGTGGCAGCCGCGGCTGACGTCGTTCGTCCGCAGGCCGAGGTGAACCGCGATGCCGAGCGCACCGCCTTGCCGGTCGATCTCGAGGCCCTTGCCACGCGTCAGGTGGCACTGACCGCCCAGTCGAAGCAGATCAAGGCGCGCAGCAAGGCAATCCTGGCCCGGATCGCCCGAGAGAAGGCCGCGTTGGAGCGGCGGATCCGCGAACTGGGGTACGAGCCCGGCACCACCGATCCGCGGGAGATCGCCCGCCAGATGATGAAGAACAAGTACGGCTGGGGCGAGAGCCAGTTCCAGTGCTACGACAACATCATCATGCGCGAGAGCAGGTGGCTCTGGTACGCCGACAACCCGACATCGAGCGCCTACGGCATCCCCCAGGCGCTGCCCGGATCCAAGATGGCGTCGGCGGGCGCAGACTGGCGAACGAACCCGGCCACCCAGATCAAGTGGGGGCTCGGCTACGTCAAGGACCGCTTTGGCTCGCCGTGCTCGGCCTGGGCGTTCAAACGCGCCCACGGCTGGTACTGACCGGACGAGGATCGACCGCTAACCCAACGGGGCCACCGGCGGCACGATGCCGTCCTCGATGGCGCGACGCAGCAGGTCGAGTTTCGAGGCCGCCGGACGGTCGATCTGGGTGTACTTCGACCGAATCCGTTTCAGGTACTCCTTGACGCTGTTGTCGGCGATCGACAACTCGCGGGCGATATCGGGGATCTCCAGCCCGGCCGCATAGAGCGAGAGCACCTGGCGCTCCCGCGGGCCGAGGTTCGCCGCAACGTAGGACGCGTCACTCTCGATCGCGGCCAGGATCTCCTGGGAGAGCACCTCCTCGCCGGCTGCCACCGCCTTCAGCGCCGCCACGGTCTGGGCGATCGGCTCGGCCTTCCGGCAGACACCCTCGGCTCCCCCGGCCAACGCCGCCCGAATGAGCTTGGGATTGTCGGCGATCGAGTAGACCAGCACCCGAAAGCCGGCGGCGCGCAACCGTTCGGTGTTCAGTCGAGGGTCGCTGCCGTCGGGCAGCATCAGGTCGAGCATCACCACATCGGCCTCGGCACCGAGGGCGAGCAGGCCGTCCACCGAGTCGGACGAGGCAACGATCTGGATTGCCCCGCCGGCCTGCTGGGTGAGCGCCACCGCGACGCCCACCCGCATCGCCTCGTGATCGTCAACGATCGCGGTCCTGATCGGGGTGGTCATGGCGTCCTCATTGACAGTCTTCCATGACCATCGATCGTAGTCAGCTGGGGTGAGCGTCCTGGTGCGACGGCCAGGATCGTGACGAATTCGGGATAACCTTCGGGGGCGGTCCGAGCCACGATCCGCCCAGCGGTGGACGCCGTGACCAGGCCCTCCAGATGCGCCAACGCCGCCTTTCTGACCTCGGCCGGAAGCTCGGAACCGCGGTTGTCGACCAGGGTCACCTCAACGCCCCGGGCACGGGCGCGGCCGATGGCGTCCGCCACATTGTCGGAGACCAGGTTGCCGGCCCGAAGAGCGTCACGCAGCCTCGCCTCGACCACCCGGGCGGCCTCCCGCTGCTCGGCGGAGAGGGGTTGGCTGGGATCGGCCAGCCGGCGAAGCAGCGGGCCGACCTGCTCGGTGAGGTCGCGCAGCCACACCTCGTGCAGCACCAGTTGGGAGAAGCTGGACGCCAGCCGCCAGGCCGCTTCCCGGGACATCCCCTGGCTCCGGACGAGCTCGGCGCCGATCCGGCGAAGCCCCCGGAGCAGGAGGGTCGCCAACGCCAGCCACAGCACCGGCCCGAAGGCCACCCGGAACATGTCCCCGCCGCCCATCTCGTGGCTGATGCCCCAATGCCCGACCTCGACCAGGAAGGCGGTCATCCCGAGCCAGGCCAGAGCGGCCTGCCCGCGCACGAGCACCACGATCAGCAGGATTTGGACGACCGCGGTGTGCCAGGCCGCGTAGCCTGGCCAATGGGCGTGCGGCAGCACGGTATGCACCAACAACGACAGCAGGATCAGGCTGCCCACCACGAGCGCCGCGGACGGGAAGCCGATCCGTCGATCACCGCTGCCGCTGCCCAGAGCCAGCCCGGCCGCCAAGACGGCCAGCACATTCGCGATGAAGACCATGGCCGGGTCACTGACCGCCCCCAGGCTGGCCCAGCCGAGCCCGATCTGAACAGCCATCACCAACCAGACCAGGCCGACGAAGGTGGCCGGGCCAATCCCCTCTAAGGCGGCGTTCAGTTGTTGGTCGGCGCCACTGTCGGCCGCCGCGGTGTCGCCCCGCCACTCGAGCGTGACGGTGGTGCCACGGCCCGGGAACGACGCCACCGCGGCAGTTCCACCGATCACCAACAGCCGATCTCGCACCGAGACGCGAAGGCCCAGCCGTTCCGCCGAAACCGAGTTCGGGTCGAATCCGGGGCCGTCGTCGACGATGCGCACCCGGATGGCCGCGTGCCGATCCTCGAAGGAGGGCTGAACTTCGACCCTGATGCTGGACCCGGCCGCGTGACGGTGAGCGTTGAGGGCGGCCTCGCGGGCGGCGGCGCCGAGCGGCCCGGCCACCCGGGACGGCACTGACCACATCGACGGCGGCGGCACCAAGGTGACCACGGCCTCCGGCGCAACTGCCTCGACCATGTCGGCGATCAGGCGCCTCAGTTGGGAGGCAGTGACCGGCGCGTCCACGTCCGACACCTCGGCCGCCCGGTCCAGCGACGCCATCGCCCGGGTGGCCAGGGCGGAGACCTCGGCCGGGGTTTGATCGTTGTGCACCGCGGCGACCAAGGTGGTCATCACCTCATCGTGGATGATGCCGTCCAGGACCCGGCGTTGATCGGTAAGCGCCTGCTCGATCAGCACCGCCCCCTCGTAGCGCTCCCGGCGCTCGGCGCTACGGTCGAGTGACTCGGCGGCGCTGACGAAGACGTGCAGCACCAAAATCAGCCCCGACGGCAGCACCAACAGCGTCAGCGCGTCCTGGACGGCGACGATCAGGTCCGTCGCGCCGCCGCTCAAACTCCGACGAACCAGGCCGTAGAGGATCGCCGTCAGCACAGTGATGGTGAGCCCCCAGCGGGTGCCGGCCGCGAAGGCAGCGCAGATGGCGGCCGTGCCGGCGCACATCCAGATCCAGGGCGCATCCGACGGAGGCCGGGTCGACATCCAGGCCAGGGGCCAGGTGGCCAACCCCACCAGCACGCTGACCGCGTACCAGCCGGCGAAGCGGCGGACGTCCTCGCGCAGCCAGGCGTAGATCGGGATCAGCAGGCTGAACGCCAGCACCGATCCACCGCAGACCGCTTGCCAGAGGGGGTGGAGGCTGCCCACCTGGCCGCGCAGGAGCAGCAGCGCCGGCATCAGGTTGGCCAGGCAGCCGACACCGATGGCTCGGCCGAGCCAGACCCGCAGATCCGACGCGCTCAGGCGCGCGGCTGCGGGGGCGTCGTCCATCGCGGGTTATACGGCCCAGTCCACCAGGCCGTCGGCGTCGTGTTCACCGTCGGGCCACACAGCCCGGACGATTCCGGCGGCGGCCAGTGCCTTGCGGCAGCCCGGGCAGGGTGGGTCGGTGATGAACGCGGTGGCCCCCTTGGTGTCGCGGGTCGCGAAGAGCAGTGCGTTGACCTCGGCGTGAATCGCGATGCAGAAGCCGGGCGTCCCAGGTCGGTCGTAGTCGCCGAGACCGGGCACCTGGTCGTAGTCGAGTTTCCCGCGCGGGCAGGCCCCTTCGAGGCAGTCGGGGCGACCCGGGGCGGCCCCGTTGTAGCCGGTGGCGATGATCCGCTTGTCCATCACCAGGACCGCACCGACCTTGCGACGGGTGCATTTGGCGCGCCGGGAGACGGCCGCGGCGATGCCGAGGAAGTAGTCGTCCCAGTCCGGGACGAGCCCTTCGTTCATCTCAGCCTCCCCGCGTTGAATCCGGCCACATCATGCCACCGGTCAACGGCCACCGGTGGGCCGGCCGCCGAGTCGTGGACCTCAGCGACTGACGTGATCGAGGGTGAACGCCTCGGCAGCGTCCAGCGGCCGATCGGTCAGCGACGCGTCGGCCAGGAACTGAGCCATCTGCTGCCATTGGGCGGGGTCCAACTTGCCCGACACCGCCCCGGCCGCGGTCTGCCACAGGGGGACGGTCGCGGTCAGGGTGGCCCGAGCAGCGGCCACGTTCATCGCCGGGATGAACCCCGCGGACGCCTCCAGCGCCGCCTCGGGCTTGGCCACCACCTGCTCGACGCCGCCCAGCATCGCATCAGCCACCCGGGTGCAGAGGTCTGGCTGCCTGGTCAGGAAGTCCCTGCTGGTGGCCAGGCAGATGCCGACCAGCGGCGGTGTGCCGTTGGCGATCGGGAGCGCGCGGGTGGCCAGTCCGGCCAACCCGAACTGGACCTGGTCGTTGTTCACGAAGCCCATCACCGCGTCCACCTTCCCGGTGGTCAGGGCTGCCTGCTGGGTGTAACCAATCTCGACGATCGTGACCTGGGACAGGGTGAGTCCGGCCGAGCGGAGTGCGAGCAGGGTGCCGAACCAGGTCTCGCCGTAGCGTCCAGGCACGCCGATCTTGCGGCCCTTCAGATCCGCAAGGGAACGAATCCCCGAGGTGTCCTTGACCAGCACCGCGACCGGGTAACGGTGGTAGTAGGCGGCGATCGCCACCAGGTCGATCCCCTGGCTGCGGGCCTGCAGGATTTCGTCCCCGCCGGCGATCACGAACTGCTCCTGGCCCGCGGCGATGGCGCCGAAGAGGCCCTCGCTGGCGCCGTGGTGGCGAAGGGTGATCGCATCGGAGCCGAACAGACCCTGCTTCTCGGCAACGTAGAAGGGGGCGAACTGGATGTTGGGGATGTAGGTCAAGCCGATCGTCGCCGGGGACGCCGACGGCGACCCGGTGGCGGCGGACGAGGTCGTCGCGGCTGGCTGGTTGGCGCAGCCGGTCAACAGCCCGGCCAGCACTCCGGCACCGGTGGTGAACAGGGTTCGACGATCCATCAAGGTCTCCTAGTCGTCTCGCCGAAGCGAGTTGATGATCCGGGAGCGGCGCTCCCAGACTTCGATCAGCCAATAGAAGGTGGCTGCGGCCACGCAGAGCACGGCAATGGTGGCGAACATCCCGGCGGTGTCCACCGAGTCGCGTTGCACGGTGAGGACGGCGCCCAGGCCCTGTCCGCCCATCACCATCTCGCCGACCACGGCTCCGGTAACGCTGAGCGCGAACCCGTTGCGGAGCCCGGCCAACACCGCCGGCAGCGCCAGCGGGACCTCGATCTGCCACAGCAGCGCCCACGACCCGGCGCCGTCGATCCGGGCGGCGTCAACGATCCCCTGATCGAGGTGGCGCAGCCCTGACACCGCCGTGATCAGGATCGGGAAGAACACCATCAGCGCGCACAGCGCGATCACGGGGACCAGCCCGTAGCCGATCCACAGCACCAGCAGCGGCGCCAGCGCGATCGCCGGGATGGCCTGGGTGGCTCCCAGGAAAGGCTGGACGGCGGCCGCCACCCAGCGGGAACGGTGAATCAGCACGGCCAGCGGTCCGGCCACGGCGACGCCGACCAGGCAGCCACCCAAGGCCTCGGCCAGGGTGACCGCCGCATAGGGCAGCAGTTCGCCGCTGCCAAGCAACTGGATCAGCCGTCCGGCCACCGCGGCCGGGTTGGGTAGCAGGGCCGGCGAGACCCCGGCCCACAGCGCCACCGCTGCCCAGCCTCCGATCAGGGCGACCGCCAGCAGCACGGGCGCCACGAAGCGCCGCGCCGTCGCGCTGCTGCCCACCATGTCCGCTCCCTCGGGCCGTGATCGAACTCCGGGGTTGGTGGACGGACGCCACCGGCTGACGCGACGCCACGGCGTCCGTCAACCACGTGCTGCCTCCCATCCGGACTTTCACCGTCGGTCCTGGAGTTCCACCAGGTCAACCGCCTGCAAGCAGGCGGGTCGCGGACTGTCACCGCCGGTTCGGAATTACACCGACCCCGGAGCACTTGCCACGAGGGTACACGCGCGGCTGTGAGTCATGCCGGGCGACCGCTCGCTGGGCGGTCCGGGAGGCGTGCGGCGGGAGTGGCTCGCTCGTTTACACCCCTAGATCGCCCGCAGGGGCGGGTAGGCATCAAAATCGGCCATCGCGGGTGTACACCGGCGGACCACCCTGGCGGCGACCAGTCAGGCGACGTCGCTGACCAGGCCCGCGCGGAGCCGGGCGACCTCCGCGTCGAAGAGATCCAAGACCCGCGACACCACCAGCGGTGCCGCGCCCAGCGGCTCAGTGACCCGATCGGCGCCGGCCTGATCGAGCAAGGCGCGACCTTGGCCGTAACCCAACAGATAGCCCGCCACGATCACCCGGCCGGACGTCTCCCGGGCTCGCGAGACCGCGCCGGGCAGGCCGTCCTCACCGTCGGCCAGTCCGACGCTGACCGAGCCTGGCCAGTGGTCGGCCAACCAATCGGCCACCACACCTAGGTCGTCGGCAACCCGCGGCCGGGCGATACCGCTGGCCACCACCACCGCCTCATGCGCCTGAGCTCCGGTCTGCTGGACCCGACGCCAGAGCAGGCTGGTCAGGCTCGGGTGAGGGCCGAGCGGCGGCGTCACGGTGATCCGCTTCGATCCCCCTGCGGAGCGGAACACCTCGTCCTCGACCGCGTGTCCTCCGGTCAGCAGCAGCGGAATGGCCACCACCCTGAACCCGAGCCCGGCCAGGTGCCGGGACTGGTCACTGGCGCCGTTGTCGGCGCCCACAGTGACGGCCTCGACGCTCACCCCGGGGCGGTCGCGTCGGAAGGCGTCAGCGACCTGCGCCACCACCCTGGTGCCGCGCGCGTCGTTGCCCTCAGGGGCGCACAACAAGACGGCCAACGGGCCCAGACGCTGGGGCATGTCAGGGAGGCTAGGCGGGGACTGTTTCACCGGTGTTTCCGGTCTGCTACAGCGCCACGTCACGTCATCGCGGCGGCTTCGGGCGCAGACATGCCACAGGGCCGACCAAACGGCCGGCCCTGTGGGGGAGGTGGAGGGTGCGGGATTCGGGGACCGCCTCCTCCAACTGAGGTCAGCGACGCGAAGCCCCCATGATGGCCTTGACGCCGAAGAGCAGGATCACGGCGCCGACCAGGGCGGTCAGGAAGGACACGATCAGGCCGTTGCCGTCGGTGTTCATCCCGAACAGGTTCAGGATCCAACCACCGATCAGTGCGCCGACGACGCCGACCACGATGTTCAGGCCGATGCCCTGCTGCGCGTCAGTGCCCATGATCTTGGACGCGGCCCAGCCCGCGAGCCCACCGATCACGATCCACACCAGAAAACTCCACATGATGACTCCTTTGCTTGCCGGGGCCGGTGACCCGGCCGCTTCTCGATGACTTGAACTTAGGCAGGCGCAGTAGGCGGTTCAATCCCACAAGGGGCTTCTGCATGGTGGCTCCGGGTCAGATGGGTGTCGACCCCCACCGCTCACCGCCAGGGAGGGTCCATTCCCCGGCGGACGAGGGCGTTTAGCTGGACGTCGGTGGTCAACCGACACGATCTCGATCCAACCGCCGAGACAGATCAGGCTTCGATCAGGCCCGTGCGAATGGCAAATCGAGTCAACTCCAGGCGGTCCTTCATGCCCAACTTTTCCAGCAGATTGGCCCGGTGTCGTTCGATGGTCTTGGGGCTGAGCACCAACATGTCGGCCATCTCTTTGCCGCTGTACCCCTCGGCGATCAGCTTCAGGATCTCTTCCTCGCGCGGCGTCAGCAGCGCCGTCTGGGCGTCCTGCGACCCCTTCGCCAGGTAGCCCCGGATCAGGGTGGCCACCGCACCCGGGTAGAGGAAGGGCTCACCCATCAGCGCGGCCCGGCAGGCGGTGATCAGATCCCGGTCGGCCACCGACTTGTGCACGTACCCGGCCGCACCGAGCTTGAGCGCCTCGAACAGGTACTGCTCGTTGTCGTGCATCGACAGCATCAGCAACGGCACCTCCACGCCGCGCCGACCGAGCTCGCGGGCCGCCTGCAACCCGGTCATCCGGGGCATCGACACGTCCAAGATGGCCAGGTCGATGCCTCCCTGCTGGATCCGCTCGACCGCGGCAGCCCCGTCCCCGACTTCGGCCACCACGCGCAGGTCAGGCTGACTGTCCAGGATCATCCGGACGCCTTGACGGACCAGGGCGTGATCGTCGGCGAGCAGGATGCGTTTGCTGGGAGCGGGCGGTCGGGATTGGGTCATCGGCGGATCACCAGACGATGATCGCGACGAAGGCCAGCGCCACCACGGACACGGCCAGGACGGTGGCCAGCGCTCGCGAGATGGGCAGCGGGGGCTGGATCGGGGCGGTCGGCGCCGGCTCGGCGTGCACGGCCAGACCGCTGTAGCCGGGCATCGGGGTGATCGGGGTCAACGGCGGCGACAGGGCAGCCAAACTCTCGGCCAGCTGCTCAGCCGACTCGGGACGGCGCGACTGGTCCTTCTCCAGGCAGCTCATGATCGCCTCGACCAGCGGCGCCGGCACGGTCTTGGGCAGCGGTGGCGGCGGCTGGCGCAGGTGGGCCAAAGCGGTGGCCACCGGGGTGTCGGCCTCGAAGGGTCGGACGCCGGTGAGCAACTCGTGGCCGACCACTCCCAGCGCGTACAGGTCGCTGGCGGGGGTGGCCTGATTGCCCATCGCCTGCTCGGGGCTGAGGTACTGCGGGGTGCCCAGCACTTCACCGGGCTTGGTGATGGTGGACCCACTGACCGCCCGGGCGATCCCGAAGTCGGTCAGCTTCACCCGTCCTCGGCGGTCGATCATGATGTTGGCCGGTTTCACGTCCCGATGCACGATTCCGGCCTGATGGGCGTTGCTGAGCGCGGCGGCGGACTGGGCCAGGATCGAACGGACGGTCTCCGGCGACTGCGGGCCCTCTTCGCGCACCAGTTGAGCGATCGTCCGGCCATCGACGTACTCCATCACCAGGAACGGCAGCCGATCGTGTTCGCCGAAGTCGTGGACCGCGACCACGTTGGGGTGCGCCAGCTGGGCGGCGTTGCGGGCTTCCTCTCGGAACCGCTCGAGGAACACCACGTCCTCAATCGCGTGCGGATGCAGCACCTTGACCGCCACTTTGCGGTCCAGGACCTGGTCCCGAGCAACCCATACCTCACCCATACCGCCGGCGGCGACGCGTTGCTCGAGCCGATAGCGTCCGGCCAGCAGGAAGTCGGCGACGACGCGATGCATCACGCATCACCGTGGCGGGCGACTGTGGACAGGGTCCGTTCAGGGCGGTCGAACACGCGCACGGTTCTCCCTCCGGCCCCCGATAACGTCGCCAGTCTAGGACTCCGCGTCGACGCGTAGCACCTCGCCCCGAGATTTCGCCCATTCGGGTGGGGGGAACACCGTGGTACCCGGCAACGGACGGGTCGGCGGGTCGAGCTCCGCATCGGTGCCCAAGGGGACGACGACCCGGATTGTGGTTCCAGTACCGGGGATCGACTCCCGCTCGAAAGTGCCACCGGCCAGGCTGGCTCGCTCGCGCATGCTGTAGCTGCCGGTGCCCTCGATCCCGGCTCTCCCGGTGCCATCGTCGGCGATGGTGAGCACCACGTGGTCGCCGACCCGGTTGAGTCGGACGGCCACGCTGGTGGCCCTCGAGTGCTTCACCACATTGGTCAACGCCTCCTGGGTGATCCGGTAGAGGGCCAGGTCGCGCTCCTCCGCCCGCGGCAGATCCTCGGCCACCAAGGTGACCTCCAGTCGACTGAGTTGGCGGGTATCGGCGACCAAGGACGCCAGCGCCGCTTTCACCCCGAGATCGGACAGCACCGAGGGGCCGAGGTGACGCGACAGGTGCCGCACCTCGTCCAAGGTGATCCGCGTGGCGTCGGCGAGGGACTCGAGCTCGGCCTTGATCCCTACTGGTGCGCGCTCCCCCAGCGTCCTGATCCGCAGCAACAGAAAGGTCAAGTTCTGGCCGATCTCGTCGTGCAGGTCCCTGGCCAGGTGAGCCCGCTCCTGTTCCTGGGCCCGCAACGCGGCCCGGGCCGAACTGCGGCGCTCGGCGTTGAGGCGAGCGATCATCGCGTTGAAGGACGAAGACACCGCGGCGAAGGCGTCCAGCCCGGCCACCTCGACCTGCTGGCTCTCGGCCACCTGGATCTCGTCGATCGCCTTGCGCAACGTGACCAAGGGGGACAGTCCCTCTCCGAGGATCGCCGCGTTGCACAGGATCAGCCCGAAGAGCACCAGCGCCAGGACCGCCAGCTCGGTGGGGGTAATCGGGTAGCTCACCGTCATTGGGGTGAAGGCGATCAGCGCTCCGCCCAGTAGAATCACCGCGGAGTTGGCCAAAAAGAGGCGCCAGAACAGTGCCATGCCGGAACTGTAGGTCAGATCTTCGTCGACTCCGGGGAAAGCTGAGGCTCAGATGACCGTTCCGCCGCCGGTCGATTCGCCGTCGGTCGGCCTCAACCCGCTGGCTGTCCGTCTCCTACTGTCGATGGCCTTGGTGGCCTGCCTGTCCGCCACCCTGATCGGCTCGGGGCTGCTGGGCACCAGCGTGGTCGACGCCGCCCGCGGGTCGTTCCGACCGGACGCCACCCTGATCGCGCCCAGCGTCGGCGCTTTCCGGATCTGGATGGTGATCTACCTCGGGCTGACCGTGCTCACCCTGTGGCAGTGGATCCCGGCCGGTTCGAGCACCGACCGGGTGCGGTTCTTCGCCTGGCCGCTGTCCCTGTCGATGTGGCTGAACGCCGGCTGGTTGGCGATGGTCCAACTGAGCGCCGTGTGGGCTTCCGCGCTGGTGATGGTGGCGCTGGAGATCGTGCTGATCCGTCTGCTGATCGTCAGCCGACGCTTCCCTGCACCAACCCGCGCGTCGGCGATCCTGACCGACGGCACCATCCAGCTCTATACCGGCTGGGTCACCTTCGCCCTGCCGGCCAACATCGCCAGCGCGCTCGTCTTCAGCGGCGTCCCCGCGACCGGGGCGATCGCCGTGGTCGCTGCGGTGTCGGTGCTGGCCGCGGTGGCCGTGCTGGGCTGGATGATGGCCGGAGCGTTCCGAGGTGCCTGGGGGATCCCGTTGGCCATGATCTGGGGGTTGGCCTGGCTGGCCGACGCGCGAACGTCGGCGGTCAACTCGTCGGCTTTGGTGGCCTGGTCTGCTGCCGGGTGCGCGCTGATCCTGGCCGGATCGTTCGTCTGCCGGTCCTGGCCGGCGCCGCTCCCGCGACGAGCCCTGGTCCCGGGCTGACCGCTGAGTCGCAGACCAACCGCCGTCGCCCCGATCAAGGCCATGGCCAGCAAGGACGCCAGCGGAACGATCGACTCCTCCGCGATGTGGTCGTTGAGGACCCGGGTCCGATCCAGGTCCTCGGCGTCGTACTGAATCCAGATCGAGCCACGACCGCGGCCAAAGTCTGGGGGGATGACTCCGCAGGGCCGGGTCACCGTGGTCGCGTGGACGCCGCCGGGGTGCGGGTACTCGATCGCGAACACGGTGTCCCCGGAGCCCAGGCCGACCCCCGAGCCGATCGTCCCGAAGCACCCCATCTTGATCGTGTCGGTGATGAGGGCATCGACTGTCACCGCGTGCCGGGTGAAGCGGTCGGCCAGGAACCAGGCCTGGCCCAGCGAGAAGATCAGGAAGAACGTCGCGGCGATCAGGGCGATCAACACCGCGTGCAGCCACCCGAACCGCCTCTGGTCGGTGGCGGCGGGTCGCGGGATCACAGGGGGAGTCTAGAAGTCCGCCGGCGCCGCCTGCCGGTTCTGGCGTCGTTCAGAACGCCGTGAGTGTGATCGGACCACCGCTGCCAGTGCCAACCAAAAACCCCGGCCCTGGGTTACGTCGGCGACCTGAGAGCGATGCCGAGCCGCCTGGACCGAGATCTTTGTCGTCACGATCGGGCCGCGGTCGGCCATCGGGGTCGTGCGCGTCGCGACCCGTCCCCGAGCCCCCCTTCTTGGCGGGGCCGCGTCGGCGTTTGGCAGCCGGCCGCTGCCTCACGGAGGGGTAACCCGGTCTGGCCGCCACAAGGTCAGCGCGGGTACGTAGGGTGGGTGAATGCAGAACTCGCGTCGACACCGATGAGCGCCGTCCCAGCCGGCGCGCCGGCGGTCACTCGGGTGACCGAATCGGTGCTGCCCACCCGGCACGGCGAGTTCCGGATCGTCGGGTTCCGCGGCGCGGATGGGACGGAACTGGTCAGCCTCTCCCAAGGCATCGTCGACCATCGGCATCCCTCCCCCGCCCCGCTGGTCAGGGTGCATTCGGAGTGTTTGACCGGCGACACGCTTGGCTCGCGTCGCTGCGACTGCGGCGAACAGCTCGACGCCGCGCTGGCCCGGATCGCCCAGGAGGGCGAGGGGGTGCTGGTCTACGTCCGCGGCCACGAGGGGCGTGGGATCGGCCTGCTGGAGAAGCTGCGCGCCTACCGCCTGCAGGATCAGGGCTGGGACACCGTGGACGCCAACCTGCGGCTCGGCCACCCCGCGGACGCTCGTGATTACGGACAGGCCGCCGCGATCCTGCAGGATCTGGGCCTGAGCACGATCCGCCTGTTGTCGTCCAACCCGGCCAAGGAGCAGGCGCTCGCGGCGCTCGGCATCACGGTTGCCGAGCGGGTCAGCCTGTTCGTGGCCAGCCGGCCGGAGAACGAGGGGTATCTGAGCACCAAGCGGGACCGGATGCGCCACGACGCCCCGGACACCGACGGCTCCCCGCTGTGGTTGCGCTGGGCCGCCGAATCGAGCGAGTCCACCTCGGAACTCGAGCACCGTTACGGCTGGCTGGCCAGCCAGGACGAGTGGGTGATCGCCCAGTCGGCACAAAGCCTGGACGGCTTCCTAGCCACCCGGTCCGGGGACGGCGCCGGGCTCTCCGGAGAGGCCGACCTGCGGCATCTACATCGGCTTCGGGCGCTGGCCGATGCGGTCGTCGTCGGCGCTCAGACCGTGGTCAACGACGATCCGAGGCTCAGCGTCCGGCTGGTGTCCGGCACTGACCCGGTGCGGGTCGTCCTGGATGGGAGCGGGCGGGTGCGTCGAGGCTCACAGGTGTTCGGAAACGGGGCCGGCACCCTCTGGTTCACCGGGCCGGACGCCGCTGACGCACCCGCCGGGGTGGAACAGGTGCGGCTCGGCTCGGGCCCCTGGGCCCCCGACGAGATCGTCGGTGCGCTGCGCGAACGGGGCTTGCGGCGGGTGCTGGTCGAGGGCGGCGGCCGGACGGTCTCGTCCTTCCTGGCGGCTGGCGCGCTGGATCGGCTCTTCGTCACGGTGGTTCCGGTGCTGCTCGGGGACGGCGTCCCGGGCGTCCGGCTGCCCGCCGTGGACCGGGTCGGCGACGCGCCGCGCTGGCCAGTGCGAAGGTTCGCCTTCGGCGACGACACCTGCCTGGAGATCACCCCCCGCTGACCCAGGGCGGCCCCGTCCCCGGGCCCTTGCCCACGAGGCCGCCTGGCCTGCCCGACCCGCCGGCGCCCCGTCCCCGACCCGCCGCCGCCCCGTCCCGACGACCCACGTCGCCCACCTAACGCGCACGAC
>CAYVOW010000034.1:0-23562 GCA_964453585.1 uncultured Micropruina sp. | reverse complement strand
TCGACCCGGTCGGCCTGCGGATCGTGCTCAACCAGTTCTGGGACCGCTGGGGCAAACCGCTGTTCATCGTCGAGAACGGCCTCGGCGCCAAGGACGTCCTGACCGAGGTGGACGGGGTGAAGACCGTCGTTGACGACTACCGGATCTCTTACCTCCGCGACCACCTGATCCAGGTCAACGAGGCGCTGCAGGACGGGGTGAACGTCCTCGGCTACACCTGGTGGGGACCGATCGACGTGGTCAGCGCGTCCACCGCCCAGTTGTCGAAGCGCTACGGCTTCATCTACGTCGACCGCAACGACGACGGCACCGGAACCCTGGAGCGCTTCCCGAAGAAGTCGTTCGACTACTATCGCGACGTGATCGGCAGCCGCGGCGCGAAGCTCTACGAGTGAGCGACTATCTGGTCCTGGACGTCGGCGGCAGCGCGATCAAGCACGCCCTGGCCGACGATCAGTACCGGCTCCGGGACAAGGGCTCGGTGCCGATGGACTTCACCACCCACGAGGAGTTCGTGGAGGCCGTCGGGCGGATCTACGATCCGCACACCAACCAGGTGGCGGGGATCGCGATCAGCAGCGCCGGCGAGTTGGACCCGCGGTCGGGGCACATGTTCAGCGGCGGGCACCTCACCTTCAACGCCGGGACGAACATGATCGCCTCGATCTCGTCCCGGTGCCCCGGGGTGCCGGTCAGCGTGGAGAACGACGCCAACTGCGCCCTGCTGGCCGAGGTGCAGGACGGCGTTCTGCAGGGCTGCCGCAACGCGCTGGCGCTGGTTCTCGGGACCGGCGTTGGCGGCGCCGTCCTGATCGACGGCCGGATCTACCACGGCTCCCATTTCCACTCCGGCAACGCCAGTTACGTCCTGACCAACCTCGATGACCCCCGCCAGGCGCGTCCCTTCGCCTTCATCGGCGGCGCCCGGGGGCTGGTCAATGCCTATACCGAGCGGGCCGGACTGGCCGAGGGGTCGGTGGACGGGCGGACGTTCTTCCAACGGCTGGACGAGGGTGACCCGGCGGCGGAGCAGACCCTGGACGCGTTCAGCGCGTCCCTGGCGGCGTTCATCTACAACACCCACGTGATCCTGGACGTGGAGACGGTCGCCATCGGTGGCGGAATCAGCGCGGCCCCGCCGCTGCTGCCGGCCATCGACGAGAAGTTGACCAGGCTCTTCGAGGCGACCAAGTTCGGGAATCTGCCGCGTCCCAACCTGGCCACCTGCCGCCACCTCAACGACGCCAACCTGGTCGGAGCCCTCTACCACCACCAGCACCCGATGGTCTGACCGGCGCTGGGTTGGCCGGCGCCGCTCATCCGGACGTTGAGGGAATCCGGCCGGCCCCAAGGGCCCCGCGCCAGTGGGTCAGCCCCCGGAGCCGCTATAGGGACGGCAGCCAGCGGGTGAGCTCCCAGGGGGTGACCTGGGTCCGGTACTCCTCGTACTCGGCCCGCTTGTTCCGCAGGAAGAAGTCGAAGACGTGCTCACCAAGCGTTTCCGCGGCCAACTCGGAGTTCTCCATCAGGGTGATCGCCGAGTCCAGGCTGCGCGGCAGCGGCTTGATCCCCAGCGCCCGGCGCTGCTTCTCGGTCAGCGACCAGACGTCGTCCTCGGCACCCTCGGGCAACTCCAGCCCCTGCTCGATCCCGGACAACCCGGCGTTGAGGACGAGGGCGAAGGCCAGGTACGGGTTCGCCGCCGAATCGATCGACCGCAACTCGATCCGCGCCGACGACCCCTTTGACGGGGTGTACATCGGCACCCGGATCAGCGCCGAGCGGTTGTTCTGACCCCAGCAGATGTAGCGAGGCGCCTCGGAGCCGCCGACCAGCCGCTTGTAGGAGTTCACGAACTGGTTGGTAACCGCGCTGATCTCACCGGCGTGGGAGAGGATCCCGGCGATGAACTGCCGGCCGATCTTGGACAGGTGGTACTCGGAGGTGGCGTCGTAGAAGGCGTTGGTGTCGCCCTCGAACAGCGACACGTGGGTGTGCATCCCGGAGCCGGGCTCGTTGGTCAGCGGCTTCGGCATGAAGGACGCGAACATGTCCTGCATGGCGGCGACCTCCTTGATCACCACCCGGAAGGTCATGATGTTGTCGGCCATGGTCAGCGCGTCGGCGTAGCGCAGGTCGATCTCCTGCTGGCCCGGCCCGCCCTCGTGATGGCTGAACTCGACCGAGATGCCCATCTGCTCCAGCAGCGTGATCGCCTTGCGGCGGAAGTCGGTGCCGGCGTTGGTGGTGGTGTGATCGAAGTAGCCGGAATTGTCCACCGGGATCGGCGCCTCACCCGGCACCACCGGGTTCTTGAACAGATAGAACTCGATTTCGGGGTGGGTGTAGAAGGTGAACCCCATGTCGGCGGCCTTGCGCATCGCCCGCTTCAACACGTAACGCGGATCGGCGAACGACGGCGACCCGTCCGGTTGCCGAATGTCGCAGAACATCCGTGCGGTGCCCTGCTTCGTCCCCCGCCAGGGCAGCAGTTGGAACGTGGACGGGTCGGGGTGAGCAACCATGTCGGACTCGAACACCCGGGCGAACCCCTGGATGGCCGAGCCGTCGAACCCAATCCCCTCGGAGAAGGCGCCCTCCAGTTCGGCGGGGGCGATGGCGACCGACTTCAGGAACCCCAGCACGTCGGTGAACCAGAGTCGGACGAAGCGGATGTCGCGCTCCTCCATGGCCCGCAGGACGAACTCCGTCTGCTTATCCATGGCGCCAGTCTGCCGCCCGAAATGTTTCAGTGGGGTTACAGCCCGCCCGTGAGCGGCGGTGTCGCCAAGGACTTCCCGCGGGACGGGTCTCCGCAGTGGGTGCCTGCGTCCTCACGGCCTCGGCACCAGAACCGGCGTCCGGCGCTCGTACTCCTCGTACTGGGGCTGGCCACCCCAACGGCGGTCGGCCTTGGCCTCCAGCAGCGGGATGCCGCTGACCCGGATCAGCAGCATCGCGACCAGGACCGGAGAGAGCAACCCGACGTACTGCCAGCCGCGCAGCGCCGGCAGAGCGACCAGGACCACCCCGATCCAGAGCACGATCTCGCCGAAGTAGTTGGGGTGCCGGGAGCGCGACCAGAGCCCGGTCGCGATGAACCGATCGCGGTTGGCCGGATCCGCCCGGAACCGGCTCTTCTGGGCGTCGGCGATGATCTCGACGGCGAATCCGCCCAGCCAGATCACCACCCCCAGGTAGGCGAACCAGTCCAGCGGCACCCGGTGGTTCGAGGTGATCGCGATCCAGGCGGCCGAGGCGGTGACGCTGATCCAGAGCCCCTGGACCGTCCAGACCGTGAGGAACCGGCCGAAGTCGGGCTTGATCGCGTCAAAGCGATCGTCCTGCCCCGCCTTGGACACCCGGGTGAACAGGAACGTGCCGAGCCGAGCGGCCCAGGCGATCACCATCCCGCCGAGCAACAGGGCTCGGAGGTCGAGGTTGGGGGTCAAGGCCAGCAGCCCGACCGTCCCCGCAATGAAGGTCAGGCTGCCGGTGAGGTCGAAGAAACGTTCGGTCTGAGCGGCGAACGACGGGACGAAGACCGCCCACTGGATGCCGAAGGTGGCAACCACCGCAACGGCGAAGAGCGGCCAGCCGCCGATCCGGGCGCCCTCCACGCTGCCGGCCAGGGCGAGGCCTGCGGCAAGCAGGACGACGATCGGGACCGCGACCGGAAAGGACGGCTTCGCCTCAGCCACGGGCGACCGCCGGGCGGGAGCGCGCCAGAAGGGCGGCCCCGACGACCGCCAGCGCGGCCACCACCGCCGCAGTCGCAGCGATCGGCGAGTACGGCGTGGTGGTCAGCCGCCCCACGGCGATCCAGCCGAGCCCCCAGGCCATGGCGGCCGCGATGCCGAGCCGTCCGCCCAACCGGTAGGCGTAGTAGACGCCGATCGCCCCCGCCACCGCGAGGGTGGCCGCCGCGATCACTTCGGAGACAAAGCCGTCGGCGGACACCCCGCTGGCCACCAAGGTGGCCGCGGTGTTGGCAACTGTGGCCACACTGACCCAACCGAGGTACAGGCCGAAGCTGCCGTCCACCACCACCTTCTCGGCCGTTGAGGCCGCCGGGTGCTGGGCCAGCCGACCCACGATCAGGCCCAGTACCACGGCCAGGACGGCGATCACCCCAACGCTCACCCACAGCCAGCCGACTTGGGTAACCAGTAACCAGACGGCGTTCAGCACCATGGACGCCGACGCCAGCCAGCCGATCGCCCGGGCCCGAGCCGAGCCGCTGTTGGCCGGGAGCCACTGCCAGACGACGTAGGCGAACAGGCCCAGGTAGATCACCGACCAGATCGAGAACGCCCTGACCGCCGGAGCAACCAGGGTCGCCGTCGCCGAGAGCGCGCCGCCGGCGGTCTCCTCGGTGCGTGTGCCCAGCACCCCGATGCCCACGAGGGTGCCGTAGACCATGAACACCGCACTGAGGGTCACCACCACTTGCCGAATTCGATCATTCATCCCGCCTCCTCACCTTGAACATGATTTAAGCATTTGCACACAACCTTAGACAAGACGTTCAGTTCAACGTTAACCAGCTTCTGGCCATCCACCCCGTCATTGGATCTACGATGAGGCAGTGCAGACGATCCGTGACGCCGTCCAGCGCACCGGCGTCCCCGCTCACACCCTGCGGGCCTGGGAGCGGCGCTACGCGGTGCTGGCGCCGACCCGCACCCCTGGCGGATACCGGGTCTACGACGACGACACGATCGCCCGCGTCCAGGAAATGGCCCGCCTGGTCGGGCAGGGCGTCGCGCCCGCGCAGGCCGCCGACGAGGTGCGCCGCCGGGTAGGCGCCCCCGCGTCGCGGGTGGTGTTCGCCGACGATGAGGATCTGGTGCAGGCCGCGGCCACTCTGGACGCGGCTGCGGTAGGGAGGATCCTGGACGAGCGGTTCTCCTCCCCGGCCGGCCTGGACGCGGTTCTGGACGGGTGGCTGATGCCGGCCTTGGCGCGGGTCGGGCGGGCCTGGGGCAACGGTCAGGTCTCGGTGGCTGGGGAACATCTGGTCGCCCACGCCGTTAACCGGCGGCTCTCGGCGGCCTACGAGTCGGCGGGACGGGGTGGCGGCGCGGCGGTGGTCATCGGCGCCCCGCCGGGAGTGCATCACGAGTTGGGCCTGCTGGCGTTCGGCGTCCTGGCCAGGAGAGCGGGGGTGGCCACCGTCTACCTCGGCGCCGACGTCCCGCTGGACGCCTGGTCGCCCGCAATCGCCGCAGCATCAGCCACCGCTGCGGTGACCGTCGCCCCGCGGCGCGGGGACGCCGCCCGGGCCAGGGCCGTCCAGGACCGGCTGGCCGCCGATCATCCCGCGGTGCCGCTGTGGCTGGGCGGTCGATACCAGCATCTGGTTGCCCCGCCGAGTCGGCAACTCGGCCATCAACTGGGTGAGGCCGCCCGGACCCTGGCCGCATCCCTACCGGTCGGCCGTCCCGCCTGAGGAGTTCGCCCGCTGTCGGCCGCGGCGGGGGGTGCCAGGGTCCGAGTCCAACCGCCCGTTGACTCGGGTGCGGGGTCGCGTCCGGGGACGGCGTCCGCGCTCCGGGGGCGCGGGTGTCGAGGTGCGGAGTTCGAGTACGCAGTACGGGGGCGCGGGGGTCGAGTCCGCAGGCGCGGGCGGGGTCGACCGCCCGCCCGTTTACCTCGGCGCTGGACCACCCGGCACGCCGCCCGCCTCCCGCCCGGCGCCCCTCCGATCGGCGCCGCCCTCTCACCCGGCAGGCCGCCCCCTCCCCGCCCCTCTCACCCGGCACGCCGCCCCCCTCCGCGCCCCTCTTACTCGGCACGTTGCCCACCTAACTGGCGGGACACGCCCGTGCCAGGCGGCGCGTCGCCCACGGAAGGTGGGCGAAGTGCCCCCCAGAAATGGGCCGGGTTAACAACGGGCCTCAGGTCACCGGGTCGTAGCCGCCGTTCTCTCAGCGTCCCGGCCCCCAGCGCCAGCCCCAACAGGACCTGGCCAGCTCAGAGCCCCTCCGACCGGCGCCGCCCCTCTCACCCGGCACGCCGCCCCCTCCGCGCCCCTCTCACCCGGCACGTTGCCCACCAAACTGGCGGGACACGCCCGTGCCAGGCGGCGCGTCCCGCACGGAAGGTGGGCGAGGTGCCCCCCCCAGAAGGGGGCCCGGGCTAACAACGGGCCTCAGGTCACCCGTCGTAGCCGCCGTTCTCTCAGCGTGTCGGCGCCCAGCGCCAGCCCCCACAGGACCTCGCCCAACTCAGCGCCCCTCCGACCGGCGCCGGCCCGCTCACCCGGCACGCCGCCCGCCTCCCGCCCCTCCCCAAAGGCACCCTGCCCACCTAACAAGCGAGACACGCCGGCACCAGACGGCGCGTCCCGCACGCAAGGTGGGCGAGGTGCCCCCCGAAAGGGTGCCGACCAACGAACGGGCCTCAGGTCACCGGGTCGTCCGCGTCGTCCTCGGGATCGTTCCAGTCGGGGTCGTTGTCCCAATCCTCGTTGCGTTGTTTGACCTTGGCGAGTGCGCTCTGCGCCTCATCGAAAGTGGCGTAGGGGCCGAGCCTGACGTCCTCGCGACAGCCCTGGTACGGCTCCACCGCCTGGTGATTGAGACACCAGTACCACTGCCCCTCTGCCATGGGTCACTCCTCCCGCCACTGAAGTCCTACGCCCGAGTCTGGCTCAACGGCCTAACGTCGACCACCCCTCTGGCCACTATTCTAGTGCTAGAATAGTGGAGTGCGACCGATGACCAACGCCGAGACCGCGATTCTGGGGCTGATCGCCGAGCGCCCTCGCCACGGCTACGAACTGGACCAGGTGATCGATGAGCGCGGCATGCGGTCCTGGACCGAACTCGGCTTCTCGTCCATCTACTTCCTGCTTGGCAAGTTGGAACGCGCCGGCCTGGTCACCGCCCTGGCCAGCCCCGGGGTCCGGGGCCCTGGACGCAGGGAGTACCGTCCGACGCCCGCCGGGGTTGCCGCCCTCGAACAAGCCACCCGAACCCTGCTCTCGAACCCCGCTCGACCCTGGCCGTTCCTGCTCGGACTGGCGAACGCCCCAGCCCTGTCCGCGGACGACCTGGTCGCCGCGCTCCAGCAGCGTGCGGCGGCGTTGCAGCGCGAGGTGGCCGACCTCGCCGCGGCCGCCGAGCGGGCCGCTCCGGAGTGGTTCGTGGAGGCGATCTTCGACTACTCCCAGACCCTGATCGAGGCCGAGCGGCAATGGCTCGACACCTTGCTGACCCAACTCTCAGGAGGCACACCGATGCCCACGCCCAACCCCGCCAACCCGCGCAAGGCCGGGCAGCCCCGGCTGATCGAGCAGGCCACCCTGACGATGGCCGTGGTGCACAGCGTCGGCGACCCCGACGAGGTCGGTCCGGCGGTGTTCCCCCGCCTCTACGGCTCGGTGTATCCCTTGAAGTTCGCGTTGAAGAAGCAGGGCGTGGCGTTCACGATCGCCCCGATCCGGGCGCGCTGGGGGATGGGGCCCGACGACTTCGACCTGCCTCGCGATCAGTGGCGGGCCGCCTGGGCGATCCCGGTGCCCGACGGAACCACGGACCTTCCGACCAAGAAGGGGTTCCTGCCGGCGGAGATCGAGCGCTGGGAGTACGGGACGGTCGCCGAGATTCTGCACGTTGGGGCCTATGCCGACGAGGGGCCGACCATCGACACCCTGCACGCGTTCATCGCCGACCAGGGGCTGGAGCCGTACGGGGCCCACGAAGAGGAGTACCTGACCCGACCGGGCTCGAAGATCCAGAAGACGGTGATCCGCTACCAGGTCCGTCCGCGACAGGGCTCCTGAGCACCGTCGGCATCTGCGGCGTCCTCACCCCGTGGAACTCTGACAGCGCTGAACGCTCCAAGATGGCCCACTAGGGCACTTTTGTGACGTTCAGCGCTGTCAGAGTTCCACAGCAGGATGGCCAGGCCCGTGGCCTGCGGCCACTGAGCGGCGGACGATCGCCGGTGGCTAAGATCGCGCCGTGACCCCGATCAAGGCCTATCCGCTGTCGCCGCCACGTCCGGTGCCGGCTTCGATCGAGCGTCCCCATTACGTCGGACGCAAGGGGCCCGACCGCTACACCGGCTCCGATGTCCAGACCCCTGAAACCGTCGAGAAGATCCGGGTCGCCGGACGGATCGCCTCCCGAGCGATGCAGGAGGCGGCCAAGGCGATCGCCCCCGGAGTGACCACCGACCAACTGGACGCGATCGGCCATGAGTACATGCTCGACCACGGCGCCTACCCCTCAGCGCTCGGTTATCGCGGCTTCCCCAAGTCGATCTGCACCTCGGTCAACGAGGTGATCTGCCATGGCATCCCGGACGCCCGGCCGCTGGAGGACGGCGATCTGGTCAAGATCGACGTCACGGCGTTCAAAGACGGGGTCCACGGCGACAACTGCGCCACCTTCTTCTGCGGTGAGGTCGACCAGGAGTCGCGGAACTTATCCGACCGCACCGCCGAGGCGCTGAGCCGTGCCATCAAGGCCGTGCGCCCGGGCCGGCAGGTGAACGTGATCGGCCGGGTGATTGAGGCGTACGCCAAGCGCTTCGGGTACGGCGTCGTCCGGGAGTACACCGGCCACGGGGTGCACTCGGCCTTTCACTCCGGCCTGGTCATCCCGCACTACGAGGAGCCCGCCTTCGACACCGTGATGGAGGTCGGGATGACCTTCACCATCGAGCCGATGCTCACCCTCGGCGACTGGCGGTCGCACGTCTGGTCCGACGGCTGGACCGTGGTCACCAACGACGGCAGCCGGTGCGCGCAGTTCGAGCACTCAATCGTGGTCACGCCGGACGGCGCCGACATCTTGACCCTGCCGTGATCCGGGGGCGGCGGCTGCTGGCAGCCCTGGCCGTCCTGCTCCTGGTCGGCTGTGCTGGAGCGCCGACCGCGTCCGACCCGCCCACAGTCACTCCCTGGGACGAACGCGATCCCACCCCGACCGCCTCGGTCGGGGGGTCGCCCACGCCCAGTCCCAGGCCCCGTCCGACCGAGTCCCCGGCGCTGCGCTGCGTGACCGCCAACACCACCTCCGCCCTTCGATCCGGCTCCCTCACGGTGAACGTGGAGGCCTCATTCCCCGACCGGGCCACCTACGACCGGCCCTGGTTGGGCTGCCAGGTCCGAGCCGCCCGGGCGATCACCGAGGAGTGGGACGCATCGGTGCGCCTCGGCGTCCTGGTCGGGGCGCCGACGGCCGACCTGGACGATGCCGGCCGCTGGACGCGGAATCTGGTGATCGAGTCGTTCTACAGCACGGTTACAAAGGTGCTGGCGGTCCACTCCCGCACCATTTCCGTCGGCGGGCGGCCCGCCCGGTGGCTGCGCTGCACCGTCCTGGTCTCCGATCGGCTGCCCGTGACCGGGGACGTCCTGGACATCGTGGTCGTCGATTTCCCTGACGGGACCGGTTTCTTCATGGGGGCGGCTCCGATCGGAGACGCTGTCACCCAGGCCGAGGTCGATCGGATCCGGGAGAGTCTCCGCACGCGCCGTTAACGGGGAGGCTGCGGCTCCCGCCACCCGGCATCATGGACGCCTGACGAATCGAGGTGACCCGTGTCGCAATCAGGCTGGTTCCCGGATCCGGCTGGCCAACCGGGCAAGTTGCGCTGGTGGGATGGCGGCCAGTGGACCGACCAGCTCACCGACGCCCCGAACTACCCCGGTTCGGGCGGCGGAAAGGCTGCGCCAAGCGGTGCACCGGGGCCAGGCCAGACCGGCGGGCCGCCCCGCAACCGAGCCCTGCAGTGGGGGTTGATCGGCCTGGTCCTGCTGATCCTGGTCGCGCTGGCCGTGTTCTTCCTACCGAACCTCTTCCGCTCTCCCGGCGGACCCACCGGCCCGGTCGACACCTCATCGCCGACCGCCTCGTCGTGGGACGAAACCAGCCATCCGACCCCGCCTCCCACGCCCACCCCTACCCCGACGCCCACCCCCCGACGCACGTCGGCGATGGCGCCGACCCCCTGCCCCACCGACGACGTTCCGGTCCGCGACGGCCGCCTTTACGGCGGACGACTCAGCGTCCCGATCATCGACGACCCGCGCTGGAGCGCCCAGCCGGTGCGCTCAATCCCGTGGGCGGTGTGTGCGAACGGCCTGGAGCGGGTGATCACTGACGATTGGATCAGCGAGGTGATTCTGGCCGGCGTGCAACCGGGGTCGTTGACCCCCGACCTGGAGTCCCAGGCGCTGGCGATTGCGGACGACGGCGAGGATCGCTTCTACGCCCGTGGCACGACTTCGATCCGGACCCTGGACAGCAAGGCGACCACCATCGACGGGCTCCCCGCCTGGGAGTTGCGACTCGAGGTCCGGGTGTCGGAGTACGGCCCCGCAATCCCCGGGGACGTCTTCATCATCGTGGTGGTCCAGCACCCCGATGACGTCCGCAGCGCCCTGCTCACCTTCGCGACCATCGGCGACACCCAGACGATTCGGGCGGTCGACGCCGCCCGCGCCGCCGTCCGCGTGGAGCGCTGAGCCGGGTTTAGATCAGCGAGCGCGTGCTCGACGGGGGACGACCTGCCGTCCCGCAGGCCCGCGCCGAGCCGCTTTTAGTCGGCCCGGGGGGTCCTGGTCGGCGTGGGTCGCGGATGGTCATTCTGGCCAGGCTTGGTGGGTTTGGATGTCGGCTTACCTGGCGGCTTCTTCGTCGGCGAGGCTGTCGGGCTGGCCGTCGTGGGCGACGAGGTCGGACGAGGCGGCGAGCTGGTCCGGGTCGGGGCCGGGATCGGAGCCTGGGTCGGTGCGGGTGCCGGATCGCGCGGCGACGGTGCTGCGCTGCTGGACGCGTCCGGCGTTTGGGTCGGCTCGCCGCTCACCGTGACGTCCGGCGCCGGCTCCCACATGATCACGCTCGGGGTGGCCGTTCGCCCCTCGATCGGCGACGGAGCGTCGCCCGGGTTGGTTGGCTGGACCGTTGCCGACCGCGACGCCGTGGTGGGGGCCGGCTGGCTGACCACCGGGCCGCTAAACGCGTAGTACGCGGCCACTGTGGCCACGCCGAGCAGCGACGCTGCGGCGACCGCGACCCCCGGAGTCGACCGCCGGCGGCGGCGCCGATGAACCCCGGGCCGGCCGCGCGGCGCGGCGGTCGGTGATCGGGTGACTCCCCCGCGGTGCTGAGCCGCTTCACCCGGTCATCGTAGGCGGGACGACCCTCCGGGTCACAAGGGGTACCTGGCCGCAGTGCGAGCCGCCCCCAACTCCCGTGAGCGCTACCTCCCGAAGCAACCGGCCAGGCCACGAGGGGGACGAGTCGGCCTGTAAGCCGGATTCTGTTCTGAGCCTTGTGAGCGCAGAATCGGGCAGGTTGGCCCCGTTGGCAACGTAGCTTTGACTAGGGGTTTTGCGGTTTGGGGCGTTGGCGGCTCACGTACTGAGCTGAAATTTTCCCGGACTCCCTCCGGACTCCCAAGTCAGTTCCCGGAGCTTGGGCCGGTCAGGCGACTGCGTGGAACTCGATGCGAACCCCGAGCTGGTTCAGCAGCGCCCAGATCGTTGCGAAGGACGGGTTACCGTCTTCGCCGAGGGCCTTGTACAGGCCCTTGCGGCTGATGCCGATGTCGCGGGCGAGTTCGCTGAAGTTGCCCGCGCGCGCCACAGTGTCGAGGGCAACCAGCAGGAATCCCGGGTCGCCCTGAGCCTCCTCGACGGCGGCGTCGAGATAGGCGGCGATCGCCTCAGGAGAGTCGAGAAGGTCAGCCGCATCCCATGGTGCGGTCTTCACGGTTTGGTTGTTGCTCATGCCCTCTCCTCTCGCCATGCCCGGGCCAGACGTTTCGCCTGGTTGATGTCCGCCTGCTGGGTCGGCTTCGCGCCGCCAGTCAGCAACAGGATCAACAGGTCGCCCTCAGTGGTGAAGTAGACCCGATAGCCCGGCCCGTAAGGAATGCGCAACTCGGAGACGCCTTCGCCCACCGGCTTGACGTCGCCGGGGTTGCCCAGCGCCAACCGCTGGATGCGCACCGCCACGCGTGCCGCCGCATTCAGGTCCTTCTTCTTCAGTTTCGACTCCCAGACGGCGAACTCCTCGGTCCGCTCGACGGGCATCATGTGTGTACTGTAGTACTCATTCCGCGGAGGTGCAACGACAAGTCCCCCACCGGCCGCTATCGGGGTGGGGTGACGTCGGGTCCGATGTGGGGTCCGTGGCGCATGCGCCATTGTTCTTCGGGTGGGGGCATGCGTGGCGATTCGACGCGTTCGGCAGTGCGCCAGGCCTGTTCGGCGGCTGCTTCCTCCCGGTCGAGCCACCTGAGTTGTTGTTGCGGGCTGGCGGCCTTCAGGGCGGCAGCAGTCTGGGCGCGTTCGTTGCTGCTCTCGCGCAGGTCGGCGGCCGCGCGTTGGAGGCGTTGCAGGGCGTGGTCGGGCTGGTCGGGGCGGACGGCCCGTTCCAGGTCGGTGGCGTAGTGGTCGATCCAGCTCGGGTGGAGGTTGCCGAGCGTGGCGAGGATCTTGTCGCGGGCCAGGGTTCGGATGTTGTCGGCGTCGCGCCTGGCGGAGGCGATGCGGTAGCGCCAGATGCCAGCCCGGGCGTAGACGATCCGTTCGACGGCCTGCGGCGCCATGTCGGTCCCGCGGTCGCGGCCCCACGCCTTCTGGAAGGCGCGCTCGGCGTCCTGGGCGACCTGCCGGGCGTCCGCCGCGGCGCGGCGGGCCCCTCCCCGGTGCAGCAGCCCCGAGTGCTCGGCGGCATGTTCGAGGTCGCTCGCGGTGCGTCGGCGCTGGTCGACCTCGCCGAACGCCCGGCCGAGTCCGGCACGATCAGCGGCCTCCTGGGCGGCCCGGGCGGTGGTGAACTCCGCCAGGTTCTGCTCGATGGTGGCCAGCTGGGACGCATACCGGGCGGCGACAGCGGCCGCCTTCTCCAGCAGGGTCGCGGCGGCCGCCTCGCGTTCGGCGGTCTCGGCCTGCTCGGTCGCGATCTGGGCGACCCTGGCGAGCCGCGCGGGGTCCGGCGCGGGCACGGGTTGTGCTGGCGCCTCTGGTTCGGGCTGGATTGGTGGGACGTGGCGGCTGTGCAGGTCGACCAGGTCTCCCATGCGTTCGCGGTCGGCTTTGGCGTGTAGGTCGGCGGATCGCCAGCCGGTGTCGGCTCCGGGCTGACCCAGGATGTCCTCCACCTGCCGGCGGGCGAGATTGGGGTCGGCATCTTCGGCGACGAGGGCGGTCTGGTTGGTGTACCGGCCGCGAGTGGCACCCACATAGAACCCGGGACGGTCCGTGCCCTCATCGACCAGCTGCACTGCCTCGTCCACGGTCAGGCCTTGCGCCCCGTAGCCGGTGACCGCGTAGGCCAGCTGCACATGCTGCCGGGCGGCTTGGGCGTCCAGGTGGACCGCCCGGGTGCCGTCGAGGCTGACCAGCCGCACTGCCCCGCCGGGGTCGACGGCACGGACCCGCCAGCGTTCCCGGTTCGCATACCTGGACCCGTCGGTTCCGGCCGCGTTGACACGGGTCGCGACCACATCGCCTGCGCTGATCGTCTCCGACGCCCAACGACCCCCCAGCGGCGCGGTCGTGATCGACCCACCACTAGAGATGGTCCCGGCCGCGACGAGCTGGTCGCGGATCAGCCCGTTCAGCAACTGGGCCTGCTCGTTCGTGCCGGCGATCACCAGCCCCGTACCGGCGTGGGCACGCTGCGCCCAGCCGGCCGCCACGATCGCGGCCCGCTCGGCTTCGGAGCTATACACATCGGCGTGTCCCATCACGGTCCGGGCGGCCTGTTCGGGATCGGCGCCGGTCCGCAACGCCACACTGTGCGCGGCATAGGCCTCGTCCTTGCCACCGGTACGCAACCGGAACCGGTGCACATCGTTGGCGTCATCCAGCAGCCACACGCGTCCCGGATCAGCAGCCTGCTTCGCGATGTCCATCACCCCACCGACACCGACCGCACCGAACTGGAACGAGTCCCCCTGCACCCGCACCTGCCAGCCGTGCGCGATCGCTGTCGCCACCAGGGCCCGGGCGGCGTCCTGGCTGACCATGCCCGCCTCATCGATCACCAGCCGGCCACCGGCCGGCAGCACGTCGGACGGCGACGTGGGCTCGACCCACTCCCAGCCGCCGGCGACGTTCTTGTCCCAGCCGTGGCGCATCAGGAACCGGTCGATCGTCGACGCCTCCACCCCGGCAACCTGGCTGGCGGCAACGTTCGCCGCGGCCCCGGTTGGTGCCACCACGATCACCCGCTGGCCCGCAGCCGACGCCTCGGTGACGTGCTCGGCCAGGCTGCTGGTCTTCCCGACCCCGGCCGCACCCTCGACCACCGACAGCCGGTCGGCATCGGCCAACTGATGTCGGCCTCGGTGATGGCCCTGGTGATGCTGTGGTTCATGCGCCGCATGTACACCCGGCGCTCGGCCAACCTGCTGATCATCGGGCTCAGCGTTGTTGTCCTTTCAGCAGGACTGTGGCTCGTACGCAGCCAAGCCACTATCGGCGACCGGGCATGGATGGAGGCGATGATCCCCCACCACTCAATCGCGATCCTGACCAGCGAGAACGCGCAGTTGTCAGACCCGCGGGTCAAGGATCTGGCACAGCGCATCATCGACGCCCAGCGCGCCGAGATCGCCGAGATGAAGCAGTACTTGCAGGACACTCCCTGAGCAGGGCATGTCTCTAGTGCTGATGGATCATCCGGTAGCCCACGAGCGACGGGTCGAGCATCCCGAAGATCATGGCCACGTGGGCGACCACGAGGAAGACGGCGATGAAGGTGGCGTGCCACTTCAGCGCGCTGGCGGCGTCGGTGCCGATCACGCCAAGCTCGACCAGAGTGAGCCCGACGAGCGGGATGGTGCCGGAGAGGTAGAACAGAACCGCGATCACGTCAGCGGGACCGCGCCAGCCACCGGAGAGGGTGAGCGGGACGATCGCGTTGACGAACAGGTGCAGGAAGATCGCGAGCATGATCGGGCCGGCCAGTAGGCCGGCAATGCGGCTCGTGGTTCGGACCCAGGCCGGCGTACCGGCGCGCCGGAAGAGGATGGCCAGCTCGGTGATGGCGAGGGTTTCGGCCAGGATGACCGGAGTCGCCATGAAGATGATCAGGTTGCGTGGCTGGTGGACCGCGAGCAGTTCCATGTAATGGGTCATCCCCATGCTCATTGCCATGCCGAGCTCGTTCGCGACCAGGTTCGGCCCGAGGAGGGCGGCCAGGCTGAGCGCGCCGGTCAGGATGAGGATGGCGATGGTGGCGCCGGGGTTCGCCAGCGTCCGGACGGGGTGGGCGGCGGTCTGTCGGGTCGCGGTGGTGATCACTGTGGCCTGCTTCGGGTCGTCGAATGGAATCGGGGTAGTTCAAGGGTCGGGGACGCGCCCGGTGCTGTCCGGCCCGTTTCTGTGAAGTTTCTCTGAAGTTCCTTCCCGATCCGGACCTTGCGGGAATGGGCGGCTCTGTGCGCCGGTTGGAGCGGGTACCCACCGGGGGTATACGAAGGAGAGTGGCGTGACCCAGAACGAGAGACAGCGCGGCGTGGAAACCCGGAGCGATCGGAGCCACCTGGAGCACGTTCATGACCCCGAGGGCGTCAGCGGGCGCCCACGTCGGTCGGGCCGGCCCGCGGTGCTCCCTGGTTCTGCCACCCAGCACCACAGTGGGCACTCTGAGCACGCTGGCCACGACGGGCATGGTGATCACGTGCAGCGCTTCCGGCGGCTGTTCTGGGTGATGCTACTGCTGGCGGTGCCGGTGGTGGCGTTGTCATCAATGTTCACGATGCTCCTGGGCTACGAGGTTCCGGCCAACGGCGTGCTGGGGTGGGTGCCGCCGCTGCTGGGCACGGTCCTGTACGTGTGGGGCGGCTCCCCGTTCCTGACCGGTGCGGTCAGCGAACTACGCGCACGCCGTCCGGGGATGATGCTGCTGATCGGTCTGGCGATCACGGTGGCGTTCCTCGCGAGCTGGGGGGCCACCATCGGCCTGCTCAGCCACACGCTGGAGTTCTGGTGGGAACTCGCATTGCTGATCGTCATCATGCTGCTCGGCCACTGGCTGGAGATGCGCTCGCTTGCCCGCACCACCAGCGCGCTGGACTCGCTGGCGGCGCTGCTGCCCGACACCGCCGAGGTGGTTCGTGGCGACAGGGTGGAGAAGATCGCGCCCGCCGACCTTGTCGTCGGCGATGTGGCCCTGGTGCGGCCCGGTGGCAGCATCCCGGCGGACGGACGGATCGTCGACGGCGAGGCCGAGCTGGACGAGTCCATGGTCACCGGCGAGTCCCGGACGGTCCGGCGCGGACGCGGCGACGTGGTCACGGCGGGGACGGTGAGCACCGACTCGGGCCTGCGGGTCGAGGTGACCGCCACCGGTGACGACACGACCCTGGCCGGAATTCGCCGTCTGGTCGAGCAGGCCCAGTCCTCGACGTCGCGGGCCCAGCTGCTCGCCGACCGGGCCGCGGCGTGGCTGTTCTGGTTCGCGCTCGGTGCGGCGGTGGTGACCGGCGTCGTGTGGATGGTGCTCGGTCAGCCCGACCAGGCGGTCGTCCGGGTGATCACCGTGCTGGTGATCGCCTGTCCCCATGCTCTCGGCTTGGCGATCCCGCTGGTGGTGGCCATCTCCACCGAGCGAGCCGCGCGCGCCGGCGTCCTGATCAAGGAACGGGGAGCCCTCGAACGGATGCGCACCGTCACCACCGTCGTGTTCGACAAGACCGGCACCCTCACCAGGGGCCAGCCGGCCCCTGCCGGGGTCGAGACCATCGGCGGTCACAGCCCCGCCGACGTGCTCGCCCTCGCCGCCGCAGCGGAGGCTGACAGCGAGCACCCGATGGCTCGGGCGATCGTCCGCGCCGCCCAAGAGCGTCAGCTGCCGGTTCCCGCAGCAAGTGGGTTCACCTCGCAACCGGCGCTGGGCGTGTCAGCCCGTATCGACGGCGCGGACGTCCGGGTCGGCGGGACACGATTGCTGGAAGAGAGCGGGACGAGTGACCCGTTCGCCGGATCGGAGGCCCACGACGCGGGACTGACCAGGCTCTACGTGCTCCGCGATGAGACGGTGGTCGGGGCGCTGAGCCTTGCCGACGAGGTCCGTCCCGAGTCGGCCCAAACCGTCGCCGCACTGCACCGGCTGGGCGTCCGGGTCGCAATGATCACCGGCGACGCCCGGGCTGTCGCCGACCGGGTAGCCGCCCAGCTCGGCATCGACACCGTCCTCGCCGAGGTCCGGCCCGAGGACAAGGCGGCCAAGGTCGCCCAGCTCCAGGCGGCCGGCGAACGGGTCGCGATGGTCGGCGATGGCGTCAACGACGCCCCCGCCCTGGCGCAGGCCGATGTCGGGCTGGCGATCGGGGCGGGCACCGACGTCGCGATCGCCTCTGCCGGGGTGATCCTGGCCGGTGACGATCCGCGGACGGTGGTGTCGGTGATCGGGTTGTCGAAGGCGAGTTACCGCAAGATGCTGCAGAACCTGTGGTGGGCTGCCGGCTACAACCTCGTCTCCGTCCCGCTCGCGGCAGGCGTGCTGGCCTCGATCGGCATCACCTTGCCGATGGAGGTCGGGGCCATTCTGATGTCGATCTCGACCGTGGTCGTCGCCCTCAACGCCCAGCTACTGCGCCGGCTCGACCTGCGGCCGGACCGCCTCGGGGTCTAGTACTGCAGGGTCGTCATCATGCCGACCTCGGCGTGGTAGATGTTGTGACAGTGGTAGGCCCACCGGCCCGGGTTGTCCGCTTCGAGGTCGGCGGTGAGGGTTTGCATGGGCAGCACCAGCACGGTGTCCTTGCGGAGGCCGCCGTTGCCGGGAAGTGCCCAGGTGTGGCCGTGGATGTGCATCGGGTGAGCCATCATCGTCACGTTGGTCATCTGGAGGCGGACCCGCCGTCCGGGCCTGGTGGTGATGGGGGTGTCGGACCCGAACGCGGTGCCGTTCATGCCCCAGGCGTAGGGCTTCATCTGGCCGTTCAGGGTGACTTGTTCAATCTGGTCCGGTTCCCGCTGGGGCAGCCGGGCGGCGTCGGTGGGCATCAAGGCGGCCAACAGCAGAGGATCGGTGTCGAGTTCCGCGGGGCGCACGGTTGCCGACGGCGCGCCACCGCTGCCGGTGCGGACCAGGATCAGTCCCTGCCCCTGCTTTCCCTCGGCGGAGGCGACGAGCGGGAAGACGCCGTCCGCGAGGGACACGAGCAAGTCGACCCGTTCACCCTGGCCGACGTACACGGCCCCGGTGCTCGTGGGCTGGACGGGGTAGCCGTCGGTGTGGGTGACGGTCAGGCTGTGCCCGCCCAGGGCGACCCGGAACAAGGTGTCGGCGGCGGCATTGATGATCCGGATCCGGGCCTTCTGCCCCGGCTTGGCCGTCAGGGTCAGGGGCGCGGCGGGGATGCGGCCGTTGATCAGGTAGTGGGGGTAGGCGATGTCGCCGACGTCGCCGAGCGGCGATCGCCCCATTCCGCCCATGTCGCCCATGTCGTGGTTCATGCCCTGGCCGACGGTGCCGCCTTCGGCTTTGAACGCGGCGAGGATGTCGTCGGGGCTGCGTCCGATGCCGTCGGTCCAGTCGTCGAGCACCAGCACCCACTCGGTGTCGTAGTCGCCGGGTTCGGCCGGATCGTCGACGATCAGCGGCGCATACAGGCCGCGGTCGATCTGCACGCCGCTGTGCGGATGGAAGAAGTAGGTGCCTGGATCCGGCGCGGTGAAGGTATAGGTGTAGTCGGCTCCGGCTGCGATCGGGTCCTGGGTGATGCCGGGGACGCCGTCGGCGGCGTTGTGCAGCCGGATGCCGTGCCAGTGGACGCTCGTCTCGACTGGAAGCCCGTTCCGCACACGGACCTGGACGACGTCACCGGCCTTCGCCCGCAGTTCGGCGCCGGGGACCCGTCCGTCGTAGCACCACGTTCTGGCCGTGACCCCGCCGAGGTCGACTGTGGAGACTCCCGGCCGCAGCGTCGCCTCTACGGCGGGCGGACCGAGGGTGGGCGCGGCGGGGGCGGGCACCGGCGCGCCGGGCGGGCCTCCGGCGCCGGCGGTGCAGCCGGCGAGAAGGGCGGACGCGCCCAGTCCGAGGCCGCCGACGACCAGTTGGCGCCGAGTAAGGCGATGGTTCGGGTTCGGTGTGCTCATCACCTCAAGCTTGTGCGGGCTCGCGGCCGGATCCCAGCGGGTTCGATGTTGTTTTGATGAAGCCTCAGGCCGACCCGGGTAGGCGCAGGGTGAGCGTGGCACCCCGGCCTGCGCCGCCGCTGGCCGCGGTGAGCTGGCCGCCGTGGGCCCGGGCGATGGCGCGGCTGATCGCCAGCCCGACGCCGGTGCCGCCGCTGTCCCGGTCGCGGGCCGAGTCGGCCCGGTAGAAACGCTCGAAGATGTGCGGCAGGTGGTCCGCCGCGATCCCGTCCCCGGTGTCGGCCACCTCGAAGGCGACCGCTGCCCCGTCCGACCGGACGTCGATCCTCACCCGTCCGCCGGTCGGAGTGTGCCGCAGCGCGTTGGACAACAGGTTGCCCAACACCTGCTCGATCCGGTCCCGGTCGGCGTTCACCCGCAGGCCGGGCGGGCCGGAAACGAGGATGAGGGCAACCCGCTTGCGCTCGTACCCCTCCCGAGCAGCGAGGACGGCGTGGCGGGCCACGTCCTGCGCCTCCACCCATGCGAGGGTGAGGTCGAGGCGGCCCTCCTCTGCCGCGGACACCTGGCCGAGGTCGTCTGCCAGGCGGGAGATGCGCCCGATCTGGCTGGAAAGGATCTGCCACGCCTCCGGGCCGGGCTCGATGGCTCCGTCCTCGAGGCTCTCCACGCAGATCTCCATGCTGGCCAACGGGGTCCGGATCTCGTGCGCGAGGTCGGTCAGCAGCCGACGCCGGCCGGCCTCGATCGCGTCCAGCCTGGCGGCCATCGCGTTGAAGCTGTCCGCGAACGTGGCCAGTTCGCGGGAATCGGTTCGCTCGACCCGCTGTCCGTAGTCGCCATCCGCGATCCGCACCGCCGCGTCCCCCAGCCCAGTGAGCGAGCGGCGCAGCCGGCGGCTGACCAGCACGCTGACCACGATCGCCCCGGTGGCGGCGATGGCCAGACCGATCAGCAACGCCAGGGTCCCGGCGGTGTTGAACGCCTCCTCCGAATGTTCGAGCACCTCGGGGCTGTCGTGGCCGGCCGCCCGCATGTGAGCCTCGAACAGCGGCGGGCCTGCGATCACGGCTACCACGATCATCGTCAGCGCCATCGCGGCTGACACCGCGATCTGCAGCACCAATAGCCGGGTGGTGAGGCTTCTCGGTCCGGAGGTCGTCACTGCGCCGGGCCCATCCGGTAGCCCACACCGCGGACGGTGTCGACGAACGGCAGGTCCGCCACCGCGACGAGCTTGCGCCTCAGGTGCCCGATGTGGACGTCGACGAGGTGTTCGTCGCCCACCCAGTCCTCACCCCAGACGGCGTCGACCAGCTGGCGCCGGGTGAAGGCGGCCTTCGGCCGGGCCGAGAGGACGTCGAGCACGTCGAACTCGGTGCGGGTCAGCTCGACCTCCACCTGGTTCACCCACACCCGACGTCCGGCCGGGTCCAGCCGCAGCGCCCCGACCAGCCGGGGCGGCTCGTCCCGGACACGGTCCGCGCGGGGGCGTCGCAGCAGCACCTGGACGCGGGCGACCAACTCGCGGGCACTGAACGGCTTGGTCATGTAGTCGTCCGCGCCGGACGACAACCCGACCAGTTTGTCGATTTCCTCGTTGCGGGCGGTGAGCATCAGGATGTAGCAGTCCGAGTGCCGGCGGATCTCCTGGCAGACCTGCAGTCCGTCCTTGCCGGGCAGCCCAAGGTCGAGCACCACAACGTCCGGGGCTTCGGCCAATGCCAGTTCGACCGCACGGATGCCGTCGTGGGCGACGCTCGTGCGAAAGCCCGCTCGTTGCAGGTAGTTCGCCACCATCCCGGCCAGCACGGTCTCGTCGTCCACCACCAGCACATGCGCGGGGGCCGCGGTATCGATCATGGCCGCCATCATGCGCCCCCGTCAGCGACGATCCCAAAGCCGCCGGCCATCTACATCATTTCTTCATCGTCACTTCGGGGTTTCAACCCGGGACGCGGCGTTGGCTGGAGGCAATCGAGTACCCAGGAGGTTCCCATGATGGGATTCGGCGGGATGGGCATGACCCTCCCGTGGTTGTTCGGCGGGATCACCGTCGCCGCGATCTGGGCCGGCGTGTTCTGGATCCTCGCCTCCCTCGGTGGCGCACACACCCGCACGCAGGCCGGCACCCCGGCATCTCCGCCGTCGCAGCTGACGCAGGCGACCTGGCAGCAGCCGACCTTCACCCCGGGCGAGGTCAGTGCCGCCGAACCCGACCCGACACCCACCGGCATCCGCGGAGAGGGCGCCACCCGATGAGCCCCCACGCCGCAACGGTGACCGTGGTCACCGCGCCCGGGTGCCACTTCTGCGAAGACGCCCGGAAGGTGTTGGGCGCCATGGCCGACGCCGGCGCACCGATCCGGATCGATCTGGTCAAAGCCACCTCCCCCGCCGGCCGCGAGCTACTGGCTGCGCACCGTCCAGCCATGAACCCACTCGTCCTCGTGGACGACGCGTGGTTCTCCGCCGGACGTCTGCCGCGGCGCAAGCTCGAAGCCCTCCTCGCCCGACGCGGCACGGACGCCACCAAGGAGGTTCACCGTGGGTGACCTGCTGACCACCGGCGGCGTCCTCGCCGCGTTCCTCGCCGGCGGCGTCGCGCTGTTCGCTCCCTGCTGCATCGTGTTCCTCGCCCCCAGCTACCTGGCCGGGGCGGTGAAGAACCGGCGGTGGCGGCTGCTGCCCCTCACCTTCCTGTTCGCTGCCGGGCTCGCCTCGATCCTCGTGCCGATCACCGTCGGGGTGAGCCTGATCGCAGCGGCGATCGCCAAGTACCACAGCGTGCTGTACTGGGCCGGCGGCATCCTGATGCTCGTCCTGGCCGGGCTCACCCTCTCGGGCCGGATGTGGAGCCTGCCCAACTTCCTGCGCACCCCCGACACGAGCCGGGGGGACGGAGCCAGCTTCTTCGCACTCGGCGTGTTCAGCGGCATCGCATCCAGCTGCTGCGCACCCGTCCTGGTCGGGGTGATGACCCTGTCCGCGCTCGCCGGGAACCCTCTCGGTGGAGCCGGCCTCGGGCTGGCCTACGTGTTCGGGCTGGTGTTCCCACTGTTCGTGATGGCCCTGGTCTGGGACGCCACCGGGCTGCGGAACAAACCCCTGATCGCCAAACCCGTCCGGCTCCGGCTCGGAGGCTGGACGCTGGCGACCAACACCGTCAACCTGCTCGTGGCGGCCGGGTTCGCGATCATGGGCGGCTTCATTTTCTACCTGGCCAACACCGGCCAGATGACCAGCGGCCCCGACCTCCAGGTCGCCACCGGACGGGCGCTGGCCGGCTGGTTCGCCTCGCTGGAGACCTGGCTCCAGCCCGTCCCCGAACCCGTCCTCGGGCTGGGCCTGCTCGCGATCGCCGGCGTCTTCGTGTGGGGCACCCTCGTCGGCCGACGCGGCCGCCGCTTGTTCGACGACGACTCCCCCGCCACCGAGGAGGAAGCAGCCTCGACGCCGAAACCCTCCGCCCCCTGCCACTGACCATCCAGAAGGACCATCCATGAGCAACACCACAGCCCGCCAGGAACTCCACGCCCGGCAGAAGGCTGCCGCCGCGGCCGACAAGCGTCGTCGCAACTGGAGACGCTGGCTCGGCTTGAGCAGTGCCCTTGCCGTCGTGGCAGTGGTGACCGGCATGCTGTTGACCTCGCAGACCACCTCGGCAACCACCAGCCGCCCCGCGCCCGACTTCAGCCTCCGCACCACCGCCGACACCACCGTCACCTTGTCGGCGCTGCGAGGAAGACCCGTCCTGCTCTACTTCAACGAAGGCGCCGGCTGCGGCGCCTGCATCATGCAGATGGCAGAGATCGAGAAGCACAAGGCAGACTTCGATGCCGCCGACCTCACCGTGCTGCCCATCGTGATGAACAGCAAGACCGACATCGCCGCCGACATGGCCCAGTACGCAGTCACCACCCCGTTCCTCCTCGACGACGGCACCGTGTCCAAGGCGTACGGCACCCTCGGCAAGGGAATGCACGCCGACCTGCCCGGCCACAGCTTCGTCCTTATCGATGCGACCGGGGTGCAACGCTGGTATGGCGAGTACCCGTCGATGTGGCTCGATCCGATCGAACTGCTCGGGCAGATTCGGTCACGGCTCGCGGGCTAGGCGAACGGTTGCAGAAGCAGGGGATCTCGGCTCAACCCATCAACGGGATCAGCAGGCGGACCGTGCCTCTTGCTACCCGGGCGCCGACACGGGTGACCTGCTCGCCCGCAGGAGGACCTCCGGCCGTCCGAGAAGCCACGGCAGCGGCCCCGGGTGGCCGTTCGTATCGCGCTCGATCGCCCCGCGTGTCTCGACTCACGGGGTAACGTTCGCGGCGATGAAACGCCCTCCGGGTCGCCACGCGACACTGACCGATTGCGTGGCCTGCTGCTACGCCGCCCCTGCTATGCAGCGTATTGCTGCTGGAGCCAGGCTTCGACGTCGCTGCGGAGGTAGGCGACCTTGCGGGCGCCGAGCTTGA
>CAYVOW010000033.1:0-23684 GCA_964453585.1 uncultured Micropruina sp. | reverse complement strand
GGGTGCCCGACCACATGCGGCACCGCTACGCCAACTGGGTGAACGGCCTGAACGGTGACTGGCTGATCAGCCGGCAGCGGTTCTTCGGGGTGCCGTTCCCGGTCTGGTACCCGCTGGACGCCGAAGGCCAGCCCGACTACGACGCGCCGATCGTGGCCGCCGAGGCGACCCTGCCGATCGACCCCACCGACGCCATCCCGCCCGGATATGGCGAGGACCAGCGCGGCGTCCCCGGCGGTTTCGTCGGCGATCCCGACATCATGGACACCTGGGCCACCTCGTCGCTGACCCCGCAGATCGTCTGCGGCTGGGAAACCGACCCCGAACTGTGGGCCCTCACCTTCCCGATGGACATGGCGCCGCAGGCCCACGACATCATCCGCACCTGGCTGTTCAGCCGGGTGGTGCGCTCGCACTTCGAGTTCGACACCCTGCCCTGGTCGACCGCCACCATTTCCGGCTTCGTCACCGACCCGGATCGCAAGAAGATGTCGAAGACTAAAGGCAATGTCGTCGTGCCCACCGAAACCCTGGAGCGGTTCGGCGCCGACGCCGTGCGCTGGCGGGCGGCGATGGCTCGGCCGGGGATGGATTCGCCGTTCGACGAGGCCCAGATGAAGGTGGGTCGGCGACTGGCGATGAAGGTGCTCAACGCCAGCCGGTTCGTCCTCGGCATCGCCGGGGACTCCCCCACCTCGGCATCGCAGGTCACCAACCCGGTCGATCGGGCCATGTTGACCGCTCTGCGCCAGGTGGTGCAGGACGCCACCGCAGCCTTCGATGCCTTCGAGTACACCGGGGCGCTGGAGGCCGCGGAGCGCTTCTTTTGGCAGTTCTGCGACGACTACCTGGAGTTGGTCAAGGAGCGGGCCTACGGGTCTCAGGGACCGGAGGCGGCGGCTTCCGCGAAGGCCGCGCTGGCGCTCGCCCTGGACGTCCAACTGCGGCTGTTCGCACCCTTCCTGCCCTACGTCACCGAAGAGGTGTGGTCGTGGGCTCACGACGAGTCGATCCACCACGCCCGGTGGCCGTCGGCCGCAGAGCTCCCCGCGGACGGTGACGTGTCGTTGATCGCCGACGTGGCGGCCGCGCTGGTCGCGATCCGGGGGGCCAAGTCGGCGGCCAAGGTGTCGATGAAGACCGAAGCTGTCGCATGCGAGTTCGCCGGACCGGAGGCAACGCTGGACCGGCTGGCCGGCATTCAGGACGATCTCCGCGCGGTCGGCCGCCTGACCGGTGAGGTCTCCTGGGTCCCCACGCCCGGACCCTTGACCGTCGCTGTCACCCTGGCCGATACGATCTGATCCAGCAACACCCCGGACCTGCCCTCGAAAGGATCCCCATGCTTCGCCCCGTCTCCGTTCTCGCCGTCGCCGCCTTCTCGGCAGCCGCGTTGAGCGCCTGCTCGACTGATGCGCCGCGCAACACTGCCGGACAGGTCACCGCCTCGGCCTCGGCCGACGCCTTTTCGATCAAGGTCGGCGACTGCACCGGCAAGATGGCCAGCGGCACCATCACCGGTGCGGACCTGATCCCCTGCGCCGACCCGCACTACTTCGAAGCGTTCGCCGCCAAGCAGATGGACGACGCCAGCTACCCAGGCCAGACCGAGACCGAGAAGCTCGCCGATGAATTCTGCGGCGAGGCTTTCGCAGATTACGTAGGCATCTCCTCTAGCAAGTCGAAATACGGGGTGTTCTACCTCTACCCGACCACCGAGACCTGGGCCAAGCTCGGCGACCGGGAGATCCTCTGCCTGGCCGGGGACGAGAATGGCGGCGTCAAGGGCAGCATCAGGGGCAGCAAGAAGTAGTCCCCCGGTCCGCACAGACCAGCGCGAAGGGCCGGTGACCGTGATGGTCACCGGCCCTTCGCGCTGCGGTTCAGAGCAGATCGAGCAGGATCGGGTCCGCCATATCCAAGACGATCTGCCTGGCTTCCTTGGGGCCGATCGACGCCCGCGCCGCGGCCGCCATCTGCTGGCACTGCAGCTGGTCATGCAGCGACAGCGCGGTGCGCACCGCCGGAACCTTGCTCGGAGCCATCGACAGGCTGGAGACCCCGAGGCCAGCGAGCACCAGGGCCAGGGCCGGGTCACCGCCGGCCTCACCGCAAACCCCGACCGGGTGTCCGGTCTTGGCGCCGCCGTCGCAGGCATAGGCGATGATGTCCAGCAGCGCCGGCTGCCACGGGTCGAGCAGCGTCGCCAACTCCCCCTGCATCCGGTCCGCGGCCATCGTGTACTGACCCAGGTCGTTGGTGCCGAGGCTGGCGAAGTCGACCTCGCTGAGGACGTCGAAGGCGCGCAGCGCGGCGGCCGGGACCTCGATCATCACGCCCACCTTGGGCAGCCCAACCGCGCGCACCTTCTCGGCGAACCAGGCCGCTTCCTGTCGGGTGGCGATCATCGGCGCCATCACCCGGACGTCGGCTCCGGTGGCCTGGTAGGCCGCCGCCAACGCCTGCAACTGGTCGTCCAGCAGATCGGTCCTGATCGCGCCGAGGCGGATGCCGCGACGTCCCAGGGCGGGGTTCTCCTCATGGCCAAGGTCGGCGAAGGCCAGCGGCTTGTCGGCCCCGGCGTCCAGGGTGCGGACGACCACCCGGCGGTCGCCGAACGCCTCGAACACCTCGATGTAGGTCTTCGTCTGCTCCTCCACCGTGGGGGCGGTGTCGCGGTCCAGGAAGAGGAACTCCGACCGGAACAGGCCGACCCCCTCGACGTCCCTGGCCGCGGCCTTGCGAGCGTCGTCGGCGGTCCCGATGTTGGCCAGCAGGGCAATCGGATGGCCGTCCTTGGTCATTCCGCGACCCGAACCGCTCGCCAGCGCACGCTCCCGGCGTGCCTTGCGCTCGGCCAGTTGGGTCTTCTCCTCCTCGGTCGGGGAGACGATGATCTCGCCGACGCCGCCGTCGAAGGCCACCGAGGTGCCGGCTTCGACGTCGAGAATTCCCGCCGCCTGAACGATCGCCGGAATGCCCAACTGGGCGGCCAGGATCGCGGTGTGGCTGGTTGGACCGCCGGCTTGGGTGATGATGCCCAGGCAGGTGTCGACGTTGAGGGTTGCCGTCTCGGCCGGGGCCAGGTCCATCGCGGCCAGGATGCTCGGCACCTCGAGGCTGGGCACCCCAGGCTCGGCCTGCCCAAGCAGCCGGGCCACCGTCCGGTCGCGAACGTCCTTGAGGTCGGTCACCCGTTCGGCCATGTAACCGCCGAGCGACTCGAACATCGCGCAGTACTCCTCGACCGCGGCCGCGACGGCATTGGTGATGCCCTTGCCGGTCTGCAACTTGCCGTCGATGGCGCTCGCCAGCCCGGGATCCTGGGCCATCATCGCCCCGGCCTCAAGAATCGGCTTGGCGTGGGCGTCCGCGACCGCCGCCTTGGCGGTCAATCCGCTGGCCACCGCGGCCAGGGTCTCACGGACTTTGGCCGACGCGGCAGCGACGTCGGTGGTCGGAGCCTCATCCGCAGGGGCCGTCGGGGGCGGCGTCACGATGACCAACGGACCGACGGCGACCCCGGCGCTGACGCCGATACCGCTCAGCAGCGCGTGGCCGCTCATCTACTCAGCGTCCAGGTCACGCTCAAGCAGGGCGACCAGGGAATCCAGGGCGGCGTCCGCGCCGTCGCCTTCGGCGGTCAGCGTGACCACATCGCCGTTCTTGGCACCGAGCGCCATCACGCCCAGGATGCTGCGGGCGTCGACGGGGTTGCCGCCCTCCTTGGCGATCGTCACCGGGACGCCGGTGGCCGTGGCGGCCTGAACGAACATCGAGGCGGGACGAGCGTGCAGTCCGACGGACGAACCGATGGCTACTTGACGACTGGCCATGTGACCAAGCTCCTTCTGGGTGGGTCGATCCGATCGGATCGAGCGCGGACGACGCCCACGATCGCTGTCGTCGCTGACTCCTGTCGGGGCGCCTGTGATTGGTGACTATATTCCGGCAATCGGCCCGCCACAACGCGTTCAGCCATTGGTCCCGCCTGCTTCGGACGCATCTCAGAGGATGGCCCCTTCACCTCGGCCAAGGGGCTTGAGACGATTGTCAATACGTAGTTTTGCCACCGCCCGATCTTCCGTCACCGGCACTCCTGTTAGGTGGCGAAGGGGGCTCGATGACCGATACTGACACGATGGAACTGAGGGAGGTTCCGGGGGATACGCGAGCAGACGCACAGGCCATCTTGGACATGCTCTGTGACACGATGCTGCGCCTGAACAAGGGTCTCTCCGCCGACGACATCCCCTGCCACCGAATCGCCGAACTGATCGAGGCCGACGCCGCCGCCACCGTGGCCATCGAGCCCGACACCGAGCCCTACGTGTGCGCGACTTACCCCAACCAACAGACCGCCCAGGAGTTGGCCGAGTACCTGCTCTCGCTCAGCCCGGGCGAGCTGCCCGAGCACTTCCGGGCCGATGTCCACCCGAGTTTGGGGCATGTGATCGTGGTGTCCATTCGGCCCGACCAAACAGATGTCGAGTTGGTCGGCTACTCCCGAGTGCTGAGCTTCGCCCGTCGGATCCCGTTCGACGCCTCCGACTACCTGGCCTTGGACCGCGCCTGCCGACCGCTGTCGGCGCTGTGGCCGCACGCGGCCCGTGCGTTCGTGGCCGCCCGCAATCACCAGCCGACTCGTGAATCGGACCCCGATCACGAGATGACCGTGCGTGAACTGCAGGTGTTGAGCCTGCTCGCTGAGGGACGACTCGCCACGTCGATCGCCTCGCGGCTCGCGCTCTCGCCGCGAACGGTGCACAAGCATCTGGGGAACATCTACCGCAAGCTCGGCGTGCACGATCGCCTGGTGGCGGTCAGCCTGGCCCGGGTTCGTGGCCTCGTCGACGATCCCCTGGCGCCGTCCAGCCCGAGTAGTCCGCCGAGCCGCTAGAATAACTCCCGCGAGCGCTCAGGCGCTCTTGTCGCGGCGGTCGGCGCGGCTGAGTTGGGCTCTGGTGAACAGCGCCGGCGGAACCCCGTCCCGGACGACGGCGGCGTTTACCTGCACCTGCGCCACCTGATCGTCGCTCGGCACGTGGTACATCACGTTGAGCAGGATCTCCTCCAGGATCGACCGCAGCCCACGGGCACCGATCCCCCGGTGCAGCGCCATCTCGGCGATCGCCTCGATGGCGTCCTGGGTGACGTCCAGATCGACGCCGTCCAGTTCGAACAGCTTGCGGAACTGCTTGATCAGTGCGTTCTTTGGCTCAACCAGGATTCGCACCAGCGCCTGGGTGTCGAGGGAGGCCACGGTCGAGATCATCGGCAACCGCCCGATGAACTCGGGGATCAGCCCGAACCGGTGCAGGTCCTCGGGCCGAACCTCCTCGAACGGGTTGAGTGAGGTCGGACGGCGCACCGCGGCGTCGTTGTTGAAACCCAGCGGCCGCTTGCCGACGCGGGCGTTGATGATCTCCTCCAGGCCGGCGAAGGCGCCGCCGACGATGAACAAGATGTTGGTGGTGTCGATCTGGATGAAGTCCTGGTGGGGGTGCTTTCGTCCACCCTGGGGCGGAACTGACGCCGTCGTCCCCTCCAGAATCTTCAGAAGGGCCTGCTGGACGCCCTCGCCGGAGACGTCCCGGGTGATCGAGGGGTTCTCCGACTTGCGGGCGACCTTGTCGATCTCATCGATGTAGATAATCCCGGTTTCGGCCTTCTTGACGTCGAAGTCAGCGGCCTGGATCAGCTTGAGCAGGATGTTCTCGACGTCCTCACCGACGTAGCCGGCCTCGGTCAGCGCGGTGGCGTCGGCCATCGCGAACGGCACGTTGAGCATTCGAGCGAGCGTCTGGGCGAGGTAGGTCTTGCCGCAGCCGGTGGGTCCGATCAGCAGGATGTTTGACTTGCCGAGCTCGACCAGCTCCTCCTCGGCAGCACGCCGGGCCGGGGTCGAGGCCTGCGCCTGGACCCGCTTGTAGTGGTTGTAGACGGCGACCGAGAGGGCCTTCTTGGCGGTCTCCTGACCGATGACGTAGGAGTCGAGGAAGGAGCAGATCTCGCGCGGCTTGGGCAGGTCGTCGAGCAGACCCACGTCGGGACCCTCGGCGAACTCCTCTTCGATGATCTCGTTGCACAAGTCGATGCATTCGTCGCAGATGTAGACCCCTGGACCAGCGATCAACTTCTTGACCTGCTTTTGGCTCTTTCCGCAGAACGAGCACTTCAGCAACTCAGAGGTTTCACCGATTCTCGCCACCTCGCCTCCCTTCGTTGGTGCGCTTCGGGCCGGATTGGCCCCACGATAGCCCGGCCCGGTCATCCTGCAAGGGATTGACCGGGCCGTCTGGGATCAGTTCTGGACGTCCTTGAGAGACGTGAGGATGTCGTCGACGATCCCGTACTCGACCGCCACCTCGGCGGTCAGGTACTTGTCGCGCTCGATGTCGTGGCTGACCTTGTCCACGGGCTGCCCGGTGGAGTCGGCGAGCATGCTCTCCATCAACGAACGGATCCGCAGGATCTCCCGGGCCTGAATCTCCAGGTCGGACGACTGCCCGTACCCCCCCTCGGTGGCCGGCTGATGGATCAGGATCCGCGAGTTGGGCAGCGCCAGTCGCTTCCCCTTCGTCCCGGCCGCCAGCAGCACCGCCGCCGCCGAGGCCGCCTGGCCCAGGCAGACGGTCTGCACGTCCGGCTTGATGTAGCGCATCGTGTCGTAGATCGCGGTCAACGCCGTGAACGAGCCACCGGGGGAGTTGATGTACATGCTGATCTGACGCTCCGGATCGAGCGACTGCAGGCACAGCAACTGGGCCATCACCGCGTTGGCGATGTCGTCGCTGATCGGGGTGCCCAGGAAGATGATCCGGTCCTCGAAGAGCTTGGTGTAGGGATCGACGCGGCGCACCCCGTAGCTGGTGCGCTCCTCCCACTGGGGGATGTAGTAGTCCATCGAGGGACTCGCCGGGGCCATTCCGCCCGGCAGCATCGGCATGGTCATGTCGGTCCTCACTGGTTCGGCGCGGCGGTCTTGATCTGCGCCGCGCGCTCGTAGACGTGGTCGATGAAGCCGTAATCAAGCGCCTGCTCGGCGGTGAACCAGCGGTCGCGATCGGAGTCGGCCTCGATCTGCTCGATGGTCTGGCCGGTGTGCTCGGCGATCAGCCGCGACATCGTCTTCTTGATGTGCAGCGACTGCTCGGCCTGGATCCGGATGTCGGAGGCGGTGCCGCCGAGGCCGCCGGACGGCTGATGCATCATGATCCGGCTGTGCGGCAGGGCGAACCGCTTGCCCTTCGTCCCAGCGCTGAGCAGGAACTGGCCCATCGACGCGGCCAGGCCCATCGCCACCGTGGCGACGTCATTGCTGATCCACTGCATGGTGTCGAAGATCGCCATGCCGGAGTCGACCGAGCCGCCCGGGGAGTTGATGTAGAGGTAGATGTCCTTGTGTGGGTCCTCGGCATTGAGCAGCAGCATCTGCGCGCAGATGGCGTTCGCGTTCTCGTCGCGGACTTCCGAGCCGAGGAAAATGATCCGGTTGGCCAGGAGGGCCTGGTACACCGAGTCGGTCATCCCGAAGGGGCTGCCGCCGGCGCCAGCCATCCGAGGGAGCATGGGCAGGGTTTCAGTCACGCTGTGAACCTACCCGGGGGTACTGGCATTTCGGAGGTGATTCCGCCGCTGTTCGCTGACGGCGCAGGAAGCGGGGCCACCCCCCGTCCACGTTGCCCCGACTCCCGTAGACGTTGCCTGCCGCGGACGTTGCCCCCGACTCCCGTAGACGTTGCCTGCCGTGGACGTTGCCCCCGATTCCAACCCACGTTGCCCACCTTGCGGGCAGGACACGCGAAGCGCGTCCGGCGCGTCCAGCACGTTGGGTGGGCAACGTGGCGGTCACGGGGGGAAGACAAGCGCCCCGTTGGCACCAGGTCCACCAACTGGCGCGTGGCGGCCCTGGGCGAGGGACACGCCAGCTAGCGCCCGATTCGTCCCTACTCCGACGTTGCCCACCTTGCGTGCAGGACACGCGGAGCGCGTCCGGCGCGTCCAGCACGTTGAGTGGGCAACGTGGCGGCCACGGGGGAAGACAAGCGCCCCCCGTCCACAGGGACGAGGGGCGCGGGCGTCAGTGTTACTCGGCCGGGGCGTCCTCGGCGGCGGCCGCCGGCTCGGGAGCCTTGGTGTCCACCACGGCGCCGGACGAGTCGGTCACCTTGGCCTCATCCATGATCAGCTGAAGGGCCTTGGAGCGGCGGATCTCCTGCATCCACTCGGGCATGTGGTTGTGCTCCATCATGTGCTGGGCCTCCTGCTCCGGGGTGGACCCGTTCTGCATGGCCTTGCGGATGATCAACTGGGTCAGCTCCTGCTGATCGACCGCCACCTCGTTGGCGTCAGCGATCACGTCGAGCAGGATCTGGGCGCGCAAGCTCTGCTCGGTGCGGCCGTCGACGGTGGCCCAGAACTCCTCTTCGGTGTCGGGTTCATCCTCGGTGGTCTCCAGGTAGCGCGGCAGGGTGAGGCCCGCCCGCGACAACTGGTCGTTGATCTGCGCATGACGGCCATCGGTCTCGGCGGTCAGCAGCTTCTCCGGGAGCTCGAAGGGGGCCTTGGCGATCAGGGCTTCGAGCACCTTGTCACGGGCCTGGGCGAGCTGTTCGTTCTGGGCCATTTCGCCGACGGCCTTGGCCAGATCCGCCCGCATTTCCTCCACCGTGTCGAACTCGGAGATCAACTGGGCGAACTCGTCGTCCACCTCGGGGAGTTCCTGCTCCGACACCTTGGTGACCGTCACCTTGATGTCGGCCGGCTCGCCCTCCTGCGCGCCACCGACCAGGGTCGAGGAGAACTCGGCGGCTGCGCCGGCCTTGAGACCGGTCACGGCCTTGTCCAGGCCGTCGAGCATGCCGCCCGAGCCGATCTTGTAGTTGACGCCCTCGGCGGTTGCGTTCTCCAACACCTCACCGTCACGCGACGCCACCAGGTCGATGGTCACGACGTCGCCGTCCTTGGCTTTGCGCGACACCTCCTTGGTGGTGGCAAAGCGCTCGCGCATCAGCTCGAGCTGTTGCTCGACCTGCTCGTCGGTGGTGGCGACCGGGTCCACGGTGGCTTTCAGGGTGCTGAACTTCGGCAGCTTGATCTCGGGCCGGACGTCCACCTCGGCGACGAACTCGACCAGGTCGTTGTCCTCCAGCTTGGTGATCTCCACGTCCGGCTCGCCCAGCGGGACGACATTGGACTCGCGCACCGCGTCGGCGTAGGCGCTGGGCAGCGCGGCGTTGATCGCCTCCTGCAGCACCGCGCCGCGGCCGAACCGCTGATCGATCACCGCAGCCGGCACCTTCCCCTTGCGGAACCCCGGGATGTTCACCTGGGACGCGATGTCGCGGTAGGCCTTGGCCAGGTGAGGCTGCAGTTCGGTGAACGGGACGGTGATGGTCAGCTTCACCCGGGTCGGGTTGAGCTGCTCGAGAGTGCTGGGCACGAAAAGGCTCCTGAAATGGCTGATGACAGACCGGGTCATCCTAACCAGCGGTCCGGTAGGGGACGAAAACGGCCCCCTGGACGCAGTGGAGCGGATGACGGGAATCGAACCCGCATGGCCAGCTTGGAAGGCTGGGGCTCTGCCATTGAGCTACATCCGCAAGGGTCATCAGCCTACGGCACCGCTCCCACCCTCCCCAATCTGCGGGTCGCTCCGCCTGACCAACGGTCATCGAACTACCACTGCGGGCGCACCGGGCAGCCATCGATTTCATCTTCCGAGCCGACGTCACGGTGATCCTCCGGCGCCTACGCTCGGGCCCATGTCCCGCACCGCGAGCGCCTACCTGACCGGCTTCGGCAGCTATCTTCCAGGCGAACCGGTCGACAACGACCAGATCGTCACTCGCCTGGGCGGCGCGGACGCGGTCACCTCCCGGCTCCGCCGCACGATCCTCCAGCAGAACGGGATCAAGCGGCGTCACTACGCCCTGGACGACCAGGGCGAGCCGACCGAACTCAACGAGGAGTTGGCGGTCAAGGCCCTTGATGCCGCCCTGGCCGATCGCGGCATCAGCGCCACCGACCTTCGGATGCTGGCCTGTGCTACCACCATGGGGGACTTGCTCGTCCCGGGCTTCGCGTCGATGGTGCATGGCCGCCTGGGCGGTTCTCCGATGCAGACGCTGAGCGCGAGCGGGGTGTGTGCGTCCAGCCTGGCGGCACTGGACGCCGTCGTCAGCAAGGTTCGCCTCGGCGATCACCCACGGGGCGCGGTGGTGGCCTCAGAGCTGCCCAGCCGTAGCCTGCACGAGCGCCGCTACGCCGGAATCCGGGCCGGCATGGACGCCCACTTCCTGCGCTGGATGCTCTCCGACGGCGCCGGGGCGGCGATCGTGGAGTTCCAACCCCATCCCACCAAACCCTCACTGCGGGTCGACTGGATCCGTCAGGTGTCGCTGGCGCATCACCACCAGCCCTGCATGACCGCGGGGATGCAGGGAGCGGCGGCGGCGCTCGGCAGCACCTGGCAGGACGTTCCCGTCTCCGTGGGCGCCGACCGGGGCATGTTCGTCCTGCGTCAGGACGTGAGCATGCTCGACGACCTCGCCCAGGAGGGGATCGCCCAGTTCGAGGAACTGGTCGACACCGGTCTGGTGGACGTGTCCCACCTCAATCACGTGATCTGCCACTACAGCACCAACGTTTTCCGCGACATCGCCTTCGACGCCTTGCGGCGCCGCATCCCGACCCTCGACACCGACCGCTGGTTCTCCAACCTCGAAACGCGCGGCAATACCGGCTGCGCCAGCATCCTGATCGCCCTCGAAGAGTGGTGGCGGACGAAGTCGCCGGCGCCCGGCGAAACCGTGCTGCTCGCCGTTCCGGAGTCGGGGCGGTTCTCCTTCGCCTTCGCCCACCTGACCGTCGTCGCCCCACCGTCCAGCCAAGGAGCAACCCCATGACAGCAACCACCCCACTCCCCCTGTCCGAACGCCTCGACGAGGTGTGGGACGACCTGGAGCGACACCTGAGTGAGGTACCCGTCCTGCAACGTCTGGCCGCGGGCAGCGTGACCTTGGACGACTACCGCCGACTCCTCTACAACCTGCGCCAGCAGGTGATCGACGGGTCGCTGTGGATCGCCCGGGCCGCCTCCAACTTCGACATCGACCACTTCGACCTCCGGGCGGCGGCGATCAAGCACGCCGAGGAGGAGCATCGCGACCACTTCCTGCTCGAGCGCGACTACGTCGCCATCGGCGGCTCCCTGGACGAACTACGCGCTGGACGCAAGAACGTCGGCTCGGAAGCCCTGTCCGGCTACCTGTTCCACTACGCCGACCGGCCCAACCCGGCCGGGCTGCTCGGCGCGATGTTCATCATCGAGGGCCTCGGCGCCCGCCGGGCTGCCGAGTGGGCCGGCCGCTTCCAGGAGGTGCTCGGACTGGCCGACAACCAGGTGTACTTCATGACCTACCACCAGGAGGCAGATGGGGCTCACACCGGCGACCTCACCGCTCTCCTCGAATCCGGGCTGGTCGACGACGCGACCGCGGACGAGATCGTCCGCTGCGCCCAGGTGGTGGCCCGGCTGTACGCCCTGCAGTTGACCGAACTGGACAACTGAGGTGCCGCTGCACTCTGACCCCAGCATGTGGGAGGCGATCTACGCCGACCCGTCCGTGCCCCTCGATCGGGCGGTTGTCCGGAGGGTGATCGACGACCAACGCCGCTGGTCCAGACGCTGGCTGCACCCGATCGCGTCGGTGATGTCGCGGGTGATCACCATGGTCATTCAGGTGGTCAAGCGGGTCCTGCCGTTTCGCTGGATGCGGCTGGGCACGATGGACGGCCTCTGCCTGGGGTTCCTCCGCCGCTGGGTGGCCCCGGACGCAGTCGAGCTGCTCATTCGCCACTTCATCATCGAAACGAACCTGGTGAACTTCATCATCCGCAACACCGCGGTGGACATGGAACCTGTCACGCTTCGTCCAGACACCCTCGCCGAGTTGGGCGACGCGGCCGTCGTGGAACATGACATCAACGTCTATGACGTCCTGATCGCCCTTGACCGGGTCGACCTGCACCCCGACAACGAGATCGATTACAGCAACCTCGACATCCCGCCGATCGACGCTGAACGCCACATCCGCCGCGTTGTGAACCTCGACATCCAGACCGCGCTGTGCTTCATGAACATCCCGTTTTCGATGACGTTGACGATGGAGGAGTACCGGAGGGCTGTGCATTCGATGCGCTTCGACGACTCGTTTCTGGAGATCTTGGCGACCATCTGCAACGACGACACCTTCCGGCATTGGAAGAGCGCCGGAATGAGCCTGTGGATGGATTCGGACGTGGACGTGCCCCAGATGGTCTACCGGCATGCGCTGGTCTGCGAGTACGCGCACGCGCGTCTGGTGAAGTTAGCGAGTGGTCAGTACCCCCGCGACACTGCCGCTCAGTTCGACTGACCTGCCCGCGGAACGCACATTGTCGGTTCCACGGGTCAGCCGAGCGGCTGCGGGCTACCTCGCGGCCAGCAATTCCTCTCGCAGCACCGGGAGCTCGGAGGCGCTGACGTCCTTGTTGCCGGTGAGCAGCGTGACCACCGGGTGGTCCTTCAGCTGCTTGGCCAACTCGGTCGCCGCCCCGGAGCTGCGCAGCTCGGCGCGGTAGCGGTCCTCAAACTCGGCCTGTCGCCCCACGCGGTCGGCGTGGAACCACCGACGCAGTTCGGGGCTCGGCGCAACCACCTTGGCCCACAGATCCAGGGCCGCCTTCTCCTTGGACTCCCCTCGCGGCCACAGCCGATCCACCAAGACGCGGTAGCCGTCGTCGGGGGGTGCCGGCTCGTAAACACGCTTCATCAAATACGTGGTCAAGGGCTCAACCTCCAGCTCTTGCGGCCAGCCTACGCGCTGGATCCCACTTTCTTGCGTATGCGCACTAACTGCGTACACTCAGAGATGTGGAACCCGAAGATACCGAACTGAACGCCCTCCTGGAGCACGCCACGGCCGCGCTCGCCCGGGCCGCCGACGCGTCCACCGCCCAGGAAGCGCTGCCGCTGCTGCGGCAGGCCCAAGAACAGTTGTCCAGGGCCATCGACGAGGCGATGGCCGCCGCCGTGATCGAGGAGGGCACGTCACTGCGGCAGGCGGGCCAGCTCGCCAGCCTTTCCGAGAACGCGGTGGGACCGAGACTGGCCCGGACGGCCCGGCTGATGCCCTACGCGACCGCCGAGGGAAGGGTGACCCGCAGTTCGGTCGAACGGGCCCGCTACGACGCCGAAACCGGACGTCCCGCCCCGCCCACCGATCACACCATCGAACCCCTCAGGTTCCGGCGGCGCCGCGACACCTGAACAGCCCAAGGAGCCTGATGACCAACCCTGACCTGACCCATCTCTACTTCCTGCTCGACCGCTCCGGATCCATGGAGTCGATCAGGACCGACACCGTCGGCGGCTTCAACGCCTTCATCGGCGAACAGCGCCAGCACCCGGGCGAGTGCCGGGTCACCCTGGCCCAGTTCGACGATCGCTACGAGGTTGTCTACGCCGATCGTCCGATTGCCGAGGTGCCGGAGCTCACTCTGCTCCCCCGCGGCAACACCGCCCTGCTGGACGCCATCGGCCGCCTGGTCACCGACGCCGGCGCTCGGCTGGCGGCCCTGCCCGCGGACCAGCGTCCCGGCACGGTCATCGTGGGGATCATGACCGATGGCTACGAGAATGCCTCCCGGGAGTGGACCCACCCGGCGATCAAGGCCCTGGTGCAGCAGCAGACCAAGACCTACGCCTGGGACTTCCTCTACATGGGCGCCGACCAGGACGCCATCGAGGTCGGCACCAGCCTGGGCGTCCAGGCCAGCCGGTCGATCAGCTACTCCCGCGATGCAGCGGCTCCGGCGATGGCTGCGACCTCGTCCATGGTGCGACGCCTCCGCGAAGCTCGCGCCGCTGGCGAGGCAGACGCCGACATCGGTTACAGCGAGGCCGAGCGGGCCGCCTCCATCGGCGAGCGCCCCTGACGCAGTCGTGATCCGGGGGCGGAGAGCCTGTGCGTCAGTCCTCGACCAGAATCACGTGCAGCGTCCGCGGCCCGTGGACGCCCTCGACCCGGATCAACTCGATGTCACTGGTCGCCGATGGGCCGCTGATCCAGGTCAACGGCTGCCCCTGATCGCTCGACGCCTGCAGGCGAGCACCGCCTCGGGGACGTCCGACACCACCTGATCCAGCCCAACGACGCAGACGTGGACATCGGGGATCAGCGACAGCGCCCGCCGCCCCTGGTCCGCAGCGTGGTCGAGCACGATCGTCCCGGTCTCGGCAATGCCGACTCGCGCCCCTGTGACCACCGCGGCGATGGCGTCCAGCTGCTGGACCGCGACGGGAGGGTGACCTCGGCTCCAATGGGGTACGGGGAGTACGCAACCGTTCACCGCCTGGTGGCAGTCATCGAACCATCGAACTGGAACCTCCAGGCGTCCCTGACCGTGCTGATGTCAATGGCGGCCGCAGCTGGCATCGACCGCAACCAGAGTTCGGATCTCGTATCCTCCGCCACTGCGATTCCCGCTCTGACAAGGGCGGGAATCTTCTTTTCGGGGGTTGACCGCGCTCTGGAGCACGATTCGTGCCCCGAGTGTGCCCAGAGTTTTCGCGGCATGTTCTCGTCCGAGCACTCGAGCGCGCTCGGGCAGGGCCGCCCTGTATCCGGGCGACGTGGGGTCGCACGGGCTCGCAGACGCAGGCGTGAGCGCCGCGCACCGTGAGGTGCGCGGCGCCGGTGAGGACGATCAGTGGTTTACCAGGGGCGCTGATTGCCGCACGGGCCCGTCGTTGAGTGAGGTCATCGCCCATGGGGATGGGCCGGAACAGCCTGTCGAGATCCTCGACGCGGACTCGGATGAGCCTCACGCCGAACCGTGACGCGCGGAGCTTTCCTGAGGCGATGCGTCGCCGCAGTGTGTCGACACTCACGCCGTACATGGCGGCCGCCTGCTGCAACGACAGCCATTCGGGCACGGGTTGACCCCAGGTGGGCGAGATGGGGAGCGACATGGCCGGTTTCCTCTCGGTGTCGGGCTGGATCGGCGAGTTGGTGTGTATCCGACGATGGCGATGGGTCATGGGGCCATGGAGGGGGCGGCGACCGCGCGACTGGACGGCGACACCTGCGGAGGCGGCTCGACGACGGCAGGCGCGACTTCCCAGCTGGTCGGGTCGACCCGGGTTCGAACCTCCGCCTCCATGGCGTCGAGCGCTCCGTCGGTGATGGTGGGCGTCGGCTGCGTGGCTTGGAGGATGAGGTCGGCCGCGCCGATGACGCGTTGGCCGGTGCTGCGGAGGATGTCGGCCAGGTCGCGGTCTTCGGTCACGGCGTTCAGGGCCCAGCCGGCGACGTAGTTGAACGTGTACTGGCTGGAGTCGAGCCCGTGCGCGCTGGTCACCATGTATGCGACCGATTCGGCCTCGACTTCGGCGATTCCGCGGCAGTCGCGGCTGCCCTGGTTCTGGTGAAGGAGCACGTGTCCGACTTCGTGGGCGAGAGTCTTGACGGCCTGAGCGTCATCGACGTCGTCCCGGACCATCACGAGCCGCTGGGCGAAGTCGGTTGAGCCGCTTGCGCCGGCGGGGTCGGCGCCGCGACGTACGGAGAATCCTCGTTCTCCAAGGATGCCGTGCAGTTGATCCCACAGCCCTGCAGGGGCTTGCCCGGTGAGCAGAACGGCCTCGCCGATCTTAGGGTCGGGCAGCGGAGGACCTTCCCTCTGGCGGATGTCGAACACCGTGACGGGCTTCGTGCCGACGACGTGTGTCCGGTGCACCGCGCGGCCCTGGTCGTCGCGGACAGGCTGGCCAGTGTCGTCGAGGCGGGGCTCGCGGCGCGTGATCGGCGCAAGGACCTTGATGCCGGTCTCGCCGCGGCGCACCTGGCGGCCCATGGCCTTGAAAGCCTGGTAGCCGGCAACGTGGGTGGCCTGGGGGTCCTGAAGCATGATCAGCAGCGAGTTACCGTCGCCCCCGACAGCGGACGACGGCTGCTCAGGCGGCTCCACCCTTCGACGGGCGCCCGGCCCCGCGGCTCCCTAGCCGACGACCAGCACGCGGAGGTCCCGCGGTCCGTGGACGCCCTCGACCCGGCTCAACTCGATGTCGCTCGTCGCGCTCGGCCCGGACACCCACGTGAGCGGACGCCCGCGCTCCACCGACGACCGCAGCCGGGCGACCGCCTCCGGCACGTCGGAGACGACCTGGTCCACGCGCACGACGCACACGTGCCGGTCGGGCACCAGGCTCAGGGCCCGTCGGCCCTGGTCGTCGCCGTGGTCGAGCACGAAGGTGCCGGTCTCGGCGATGCCGACGCAGGCGGCCGTCACCACGGCGTCCGTGCGGTTGAGCTCGTCGTTCGTCAGCGGCGGGTCGTCGTCCCGGACGACGAGGCCCGCCGCCTCGATGGCGGCGCGCCACTCGGGGTGAATGCCGCCCGGCAGCACGACGCTCTCCGCACCGGCCGCGCGCAGGTGCCGGACGACGGCGTCCGCGCACTCCTCCGGGCTGACCCGTTCGACGGTGGCGCGGTAGTCCTCGACGCGTTCGACGAAGGTGTCGATCAGGTCCGCGAGGTGCGTGGGCCGGGCGTAGGGCCAGGCCACCGGGACGTCCAAGAAGGGGTCGCGCTCGGTCACATCGCCCAACGCCCCTCGGATGCGGGCCAGGATCTCGTCGCGTGCGGTGGTCATCGGTCGCCTCGCTGCGTGCGCCGCCAGGAGGTACGGAAGGACGCCCGGGGCGGCAACGGGACGTCCCTGGCCCGCAGCCACGCGGACGCCCCGGGGATCGGCCAGTTGCCGATCCGGCGGAGCACCGGCCGCGCCAGGTTGCCGAAGATCGTGGCGGCCCGCTGGGCGAGCGCGAGGTGGCGGGCGTCCGCCATGAGCCACGATCCGCCGCCCATGAGCAGCGGCTCGAGGTGCGGCGTCCGGCCGGCGTCGGCCTTCTTGGCCTCGACGACGAGGTGCCGCTCGTGGACGAGGATGTCCGTGATGGGGATCTTCACGGGGCACACGTCGTTGCAGGCGCCGCACAGGGTCGAGGCGAAGGGCAGCGAGCGGTCGATCGCCGAATCGGTCCCGCGCAACTGCGGGTTCAGGATCGCTCCGATCGGCCCCGGATAGACCGAGCCGTATGCGTGACCGCCGACCTTTTCGAACACCGGGCAGACGTTGAGGCACGCCGAGCACCGGATGCACCGCAGGGCGGCGCGTCCGTGAGGGTCGGCCAGCGCCCGCGTCCGCCCGTTGTCGATCAGCACCACGTGGACGTCCTGCGGGCCGTCGCCCGGGGTGGGACCGGTCCAGATGGTCGTGTAGGGGTTCATCCGCTCGGCGGTGGAACTGCGCGGCAGCAGCTGCAGGAACACCTCCAGGTCGTCGAACGTCGGCAGCACCTTCTCGATGCCGACCACGGAGATGAGGGTCTCCGGCAGCGTGAGGCACATCCGCCCGTTGCCCTCGGACTCGACCACCACCAGCGAGCCCGTGTCGGCGATCGCGAAGTTCGCGCCCGAGATGGCGACCCGGGCGCGCAGGAACCGGTCGCGCAGGTGCCCCCGGGCGGCGTTCGCGAGGTTGGCCGGGGTGTCGTCCAGGCCCTCCGGGGGTGGTGTGCCGTACCGGCCCATCTCCTCCAGGAAGATGTCGCGGACCTCGGTGCGGTTCCGGTGGATCGCGGGCACGAGGATGTGGCTGGGCCGGTCGTGGCCGAGCTGGACGATGAGCTCGGCGAGGTCGGTCTCCCAGGCGGCGATCCCCGCCTCCTCGAGCGCCTCGTTCATGTCGATCTCCTGGGTGGCCATCGACTTGACCTTGACGGCCTCGGTGGCCCCCGTGGCTCGCACGAGCCCGACGATGATGCGGTTGGCCTCGGCGGCGTCCCGTGCCCAGTGCACCGTCGAGCCGGCGCGGGTCAGGTTTTCCTCCAGCTGGACGAGGTAGGTGTCCAGGTGTCGACCGACGCGGGTCTTGATCGCCTCCCCGGCGTCCCGCAGCTCCTGCCAGTTCTCCAGCTCGGAGACGACCCGGTGCCGCTTCTCGCGGATGGTGTGCGTCGCGTGCCGGAGGTTCCGGCGCTGGGTCGGCTTGCCCAGTTCGCGCTTCGCCGCGACGGGGAACGGCGGGCTGTCCCGGAGGTCGCCCTCGGGGGGCGCGGGGGTGAGCCGCTCGCGCGGTGTCGTCGGCATGCCCAGCTGCGTCGTGCTCATGAGCGCCTCCTCGGGGTGGCGACCGACGACGCGACCGGCGCATCGGCCGTGCTGGCCAGGATCTCGGCCAGGTGGATCGGCCTGGCCCGGTCGCCGCGGCGTCCGAGCACCCCGCCGATGTTCAGCAGGCAGGCGTTGTCGCCCGCGACGACGTACTCGGCACCGGTCTCGACCACGTGGTCGGCCTTGTCGGTCGCCATCGCGATCGACACGTCGGAGTTCTTCACCGAGAAGGTGCCCCCGAACCCGCAGCACTGTTCGGCGTCGGGCAGGTCGACGAGCTCGATCCCGCCGACCGCACGCAGCAGCTGGAGCGGGCGGTCCCCCACCCGGGTGACGCGGAGCGAGTGGCAGGTCGGGTGGTAGGTCACCCGGTGCGGGAACCACGCGCCGACGTCGGTCACGCCGAGCACGTCGACGAGGAACTCCGTCAGGTCCAGGACGCGCGGGTGCAGCTCGGCGACCGCCCGCTCCAGGCCGGCGTCCCCCGCGTGCCGGGCGAGCATGCCGTGCTGCTCGCGGACCGCGCCGACGCACGAGCCGGACGGGCCCACGACGTACTCGGCGTCGGCGAACGCGCGGACGAAGGTCCGGACGGTGGGCACGGCCTCGTCGAAGTATCCCGTGTTGGTGAACATCTGCCCGCAGCAGGTCTGTTCCTTCGGGAACACCACCGTGCACCCCAGCCGCTCAAGCAGCAGGCGGGTGGCGCGGGGGGTCCCCGGGAACATCGTGTCGTTGACGCAGGTCGCGAACAGCGCGACCGTCGGCCGGCTGGGGTTCGCCGTCATGGCAGCATCCAGCTCAGGACCGGCGTGGCCTGCAGGCCGACGAGCAGGCACAGCACGAGCAGCAACCCGAGGCTCCACCGGATGGCGGTGCGGAAGATATCGGACTCCTTCCCGACCAGGCCCACCGCCGTCGCCGCGATCGCCAGATTCTGCGGGCTGATCATCTTGCCGACCACGCCGCCGGAGGTGTTGGCGGCGACCAGCAGCGTCGGGTCGATCCCGGCGTTCTGGCCGGCCGTCTGCTGCAGCGTCGCGAACAGGGCGTTGGCGGAGGTGTCGGAGCCGGTCACGGCCGTGCCGATCCAGCCCAGGGTGGGGCTCAGGAAGGCGAAGACGGCGCCGACGGAGGCGATCCACGTGCCGATCGTGATCGTCTGGCCCGACAGGTTCATGACGTACGCCAGCGCCAGGACCGACGCGATCGTCAGCATGCTCCAGCGCAGCTTGTAGACCATGGCGCCGAAGGTGGCGGCCGCCTGGCGCGCGGACACGCGGTAGACGATCGCGACCACGATCCCCGAGAGCAGCAGGAGCGTGCCCGGGTTGCTGAGCCACGAGAAGTTGTACATGGTCGAGCCGTTGATCTCCCCGGACGCCTTGAGCACGTTGCCGTGCAGCCCCGGCCACGGGATCTTGACGTCGGTCGAGGCCAGCCACGCGACGACCGGCGGCACCAGCTTGGCGATCGAGAACACGGCGATGACGAGCAGGTACGGGAACAGGGCCATCGCGATCTGCCGCCCGTTGGGCTTCCGGACGACCTCTTCGTGCGCGCTGAGGTCGAGCGTCGAGGTGAAGCCGGCGGCGGACTCGGCCTCCCGGACGCCCGCGAGCCGCAACTCCGCCTCGTGGGTGTTGCGCGGGCGCCAGACCCGGAGCGCCAGCACGCCGGCTCCGAGGGCCGCGAGCGAGGCGATGACGTCGGTCAGCTCCACCGAGATCCACGTCGCGCTGACCCACTGGGCGACGGCGAAGGTGAGGCCGACGGACAGAAGGACGGGCCACGTCTCCTTGACGCCGCGGAAGCCGTCGGCGACGAGCACCAGCAGGATCGGGACGGCCCACGCCATCAGGGGGGTCTGGTGGCCGACGTGGGCGCCGATCTCGCGGTAGGGGATGCCGGTGAGGTTGCCCGCGGTGATGATCGGGATCGCGATGGCACCGAACGCGACCGGGGCGGTGTTGGCCAGCAGCACCGTCGTGGCCGCGCGCAGGGGCGGGAACCCGACGGCGATGAGCATGACGCCGGTGATCGCGACCGGGGCGCCGAACCCGGCGAGTGCCTCCAGCAGCCCGCCGAAGCAGAAGGCGATGAGCACGGCCAGGATGCGCGGGTCGTCGGAGATCAGGTGGAACGTCCCCCGCAGGTCCTCGAACCGGCCGCTGACCACGGTGAGCTCGTAGAGCCAGACGGCGGTCAGCACGATCCAGGTGATGGGGAACAGCCCGAACGCCGCACCTTCGGTCGCCGACAGGAGGGCGAGGCCCGCGGGCATCTTGAAGGCCAGCACGGCCACGAGGGTCGCGACGAGCAGGGCTGCCAGCCCGGCCAGGTGCGCCTTCCAGCGCAGCCAGCCGAGCAGGACGAAAATCGTGAGCAGCGGCAGCAGTGCCACCAAGGCGGACAGCCACAGGCTGCCGAGGGGGGCGATCTCAGGCTGGAACATATGCACCCTTGCATTTCCGGGGCCTGACTCGTCGTTCTGGTCAGACCATTCACCCCCATTGGTTGGACCATGAGGGCGGTTTTGGCAAGCCCACCGCCCATCGTGATCAATCCGTGATCTTTTTTTATCACGACGGCCAGGGCGACGGGGCCCGGGAAGAGGGGTCCGGTGAGGACGTTCGAAGTGGTGCTGGCCCACATCGAGGAAGGCCTCCTGTCGGGTCGGTTCACCGTCGGTTCCACCCTTCCCGCCGAGCGCGATCTCGCGGCCCAGCTGGGCGTCAGCCGGTCGGCGGTCCGTGAGGCGATCCGGGCCCTCGAGGCCCAAGGTGTCCTGGACCCCTCCGTCGGGGCTGGTCCCGCGTCCGGGACCCGCGTCACCGGCCGCCAGTCCGCCGCGCTCAGCCGCCTGCTCAAGCTGCACGTCATCCTCGGCAAGTACCAGGTCGACCAGGTCGTCGAGGCGCGGATCCTGCTGGAGCGCGGTTCGGTCAGGCTGGCGGCCCGGAACGCGTCCGCGGCCGAACTCGAGCGCATCGGGGCGGTCCTCACGGCGATGGACGACGCGCACACCGTGGACACGTTCAACCCGCTCGACACCCGCTTCCACGTCGTGATCGCCGAGGTGGGGGCCAACCAGCTGGTCACGGACCTCACGGTGGCCATCCGCGAGGCGCTCCTCCGACCGATCGCCGAGGCGTCCGACGAGATGACCGCCTGGCCGGCCTTCCGGGCGGGTCTCGTCGAGCAGCACCGCGAGATCTTCGCGGCGCTGACCGCCCGGGACGAGGCGGCCGCGGCGGACGCCGTGGAGCGCCATATCCGCAGCGCCTACGCGAGCCTGGGCTCGGCACGCGGGCCTGACCGCTCCATCCGGGAGTCGGGCAGCCCGCAGAACACGTCGGTCGACGGCACCCCGCGGAACTCCGAGCGGCCCTCGAGCTTGTCGAGCACGGCCCGGACGGTGTGGGGTGCGCTGTCGTAGGCGTTGACGAACGTCTTCACCTGCGGCACGTCGGCGAGGTGGTACGGGCACGCCACCGAGATGAACACGGTCGGGATCTCGTGGACGTACCACGGGATGTCCGGTGTCCCCTTCGAGGCGGGCCAGGACACGCGCTCGGTGGGCTGCATGAGGCCGTTCACCTGGGCGACCGAGATCACGAGGTCGTAGTTGTCGGTGATGGCCGAGATCGGGGCCTTGCCGGCGTACGCCCCCCGGACCACCGCTGCGAACTCGTCGGCGCTCATCCGCTCCGACTTGTCGGTCAGCGACTCGTACAGGTCGACCCCGTACCCCCGCTCGCGCATCAGGTCGGCCAGGACCTCGACGCCCTTCGGCCCACGCCCGTGCGCCATCGGGTTCTTGGGGCGCGGGACGCCGACAACGCCGACGCCCTGCTCGAGGTGGCCGAACGGACGTCGACGTTGTTCGGACGGGCGGTCGCAGGGCACCCGGACCCGGTCAGCCTCGCCCGCTGGTTGGTCGGCTTCCGGGTCGAGTCCGGCAGCTGGCCGTCGCTCGCGCTGGACGCCGTGGCCCACGCGTTCGACGAGCCCGCCTGGGACGCCTACCGCGCGAGCGTCGCGGCCTTGGGCGGCGGTGGAGCGTCAGCCGACCCCTACCGCAGCGAGACCGACCGCATGCTGCTGGAGCTGGCCGACCACGACGGCGACGTCGAGCGGGCCGTCGCCCTGCTGTCTGGAGGTGATCGCCCGTACTACCGGGAGATCCTCCGCCGACTGCGGGACGCCGGACGGGACGCGGACGTCCTCGCGTGGTTGGACCGAGCCGTCACCCAGGAGTGTGTGGACGTCGCCTGGCGGGCGGGACCCACCATCGTGCCCGTCGAGGACGCCGTCGACGCCTACCTGCACGGTGGGCGTCCGGACGCCGCCCTCGCTATCGCGCGGACCCTGTTCGACCGGGATGTCAGCGTGGACACGTTCCGGTTGCTGAGCGACGTGGCGGAACGTCCTGAAGGGGTTCTTCCTTTGGGGTCAGGTGTTACTCATCAGGGTCATCAGGGATGGCCCCAGCAGGATGGCGATGAAGACGATCGCCAGCATGGTCGCAGGGATGGTGAGCCGCTCGGAGGCGGCATTCGCACGGGCCTGCTCGTCGGTCAGGAGCGCCACGCGCAGCGCTCGGTTGTGTTCCCGAAGGGTCTGGTAGACGGGCATCGTCTGCTGCTCGGCCAAGGCCATGATGTTGGCCAGATCGTCGAGCTCGGGCAGGGCCAGTTCGTCGCCCATCGCGCGGAGGACGTCCCAGGGTGGGCGTCCGTCGACGCTGGACTGGGTGAAGCCCTCCGCCAGGCGGTCGAAGACCCACTGGCCCCGGCCGACGCGCGCCGCGTTCTCCAGCGCCTGTCGAGGGCCGGAACCGGCGCGGCGTTCGAGGGCGACCAGGTCGATGAAGCCGGTCAGCACGTGGTTGAACTCGAGGCGCGCCGCCTTCGCCTTGCCGTGGATGTCCAGGTTGGGCAGCAGGAACAGCCCGACGGCGCCGACCAGCGACGCGATCAGCGGGACCGCGATCGGGAACCGCAACCCGAACACGTTGAACAGCGTCGACAGCAGCGGGGGTGCGACCAGCCCGATGGCGGCCAGGATCAGCTTCTCGCCGTAGAAGCTGGCCTCCGTCCGGCGCAGCAGCGCCAACTCCTTCACCGGCGTCATCCACACCCACTTCGGCACCCAACGCGCGACCCAAGCACCCACCCGATCCTGGGCGTCCCCGCCGCCCAGGAGGGCCGGAGCTGTGGGCACGCCGGTCAGCCGGTCCAGCGCGGGACCGAGCGCCGGCACGGTTGGAGCGAGCCACCACACCGCGCACAGGACGCTCGTGGCGAGCATCAGGCCGGTCAGGGCCGCGAGCTGCAGGCCGGTCATGTCGGCTCTCCGGACGCCAACAGTCTGGGCAGCGGCTTGACCCGCGCCATCCGTCTCATGACCACCAGACCGACGACGTAGAGCGAGAGGAGCACCGACAGGACGACCTGC
>CAYVOW010000032.1:0-24258 GCA_964453585.1 uncultured Micropruina sp. | reverse complement strand
CTGCAGCCCACTGGTGACAGCACGTGGCGGCGAGTTGGTGGTCAGGACGACAAACCCGCCGCCCCGTAGCGTCGCCAGCAGCCAGGAGCGATGGCCGTCTGCGCCACCGACCCGCCGCCCGCCAGCACCCCTGGTGACAGCACGTGGCGGCGAGTTGGTGGTCAGGACGACAAACACGCCGCCGCGTGGCGTCGCCAGTGGTCACCCAGGGGGTCGAGCGACGGGTCGGGCGAGGCGGGCGAACGCGGTGGGACGCGCTCAGCGGCTCAGCCGCGGCTGGCGCTCCACTCGGCGATGATCCCATCGTTGAGGTCGAACATCACCTTCTTCTCGGCGGGTTCGGCGTGGTCGTAGCCCAGCAGGTGCAGCAGCCCGTGGATCAGCAGGTAGTCGGCCTCCTGCTCCGGTGTCCGTCCCGAGTCCGCGGCTTGGGCAGCCGTCACCGACGGACAGAGCACGATGTCGCCGAGCATCCCCAGCGGTGGCTCGTCGCCGTCGCGGCCGGGACGCAACTCGTCCATCGGGAAGCTGAGGACGTCGGTCGGGCCGGGCTCGTCCATGTACTTGACGTGATAGGCGGCCATCGTCACCTCGTCCACCAGGAGGATGGACAACTCCGACTGGGGGTGGATCCGGAGCGCGTCCAGGGCGAAGATCGCCAGCGCAACCAGTCGCTGTTCGTCGACGGCGACCCCCGACTCATTGTTGAGGTCGATCATCTCAGCGCTCCCGTCGCGGCTGGGTGGACTCGAAACGGTCATAGGCGGCCACAATCCGGCCGACCAGCTTGTGCCGCACCACGTCATGGTTGGTCAGCTGGCAAAAGGCGATGTCGGCCACGTCATCGAGGATTCCCTGGACGACCTTCAGCCCGCTGCGCGTCCCCGACGGGAGGTCGATCTGGGTGACGTCGCCGGTGACCACGATCTTCGACCCGAAGCCGAGCCGGGTCAGGAACATCTTCATCTGCTCCATCGAGGTGTTCTGGGCCTCGTCGAGGATGATGAACGCGTCGTTCAGCGAGCGGCCGCGCATGTAAGCCAACGGCGCCACCTCGATCGTCCCGGCGGTCAGCAGCTTGGGGACGCTGTCCGGGTCGATCATGTCGTGCAGCGCGTCGTAGAGCGGCCGCAAGTAGGGGTCGATCTTGTCGCTCAAGGTGCCCGGCAAGAACCCCAGCCGCTCCCCCGCCTCGATCGCCGGCCGGGTCAGGATGATCCGGTTGACCTGCTTGGCCTGCAGCGCCTGGACGGCCTTGGCCACCGCCAGGTAGGTCTTGCCGGTGCCGGCAGGGCCGATCCCGAAGACGATGGTGTGGGCATCAATGGCGTCCACGTAGCGCTTCTGGTTCAACGTCTTGGGCCGGATCGTCTTGCCGCGGGTGGAGAGGATGTTCTGGGTCAGCACCTCCGCCGGACGGGCGTCCTGGTCACCGGTGGTCATGCCGACCACTCGCTCGACGGCGTCGGCGCTCAGCCCCTGGCCCGTCCGGACGATGGTGATCAGCTCGGTCAGCACTTCGGCGCCGTTGGCGATCGCGTGCGGGTCGCCGGTCAGGGTCACCTCATTGCCGCGGACGTGGATCTGGGCGTCCAGCTCGCGCTCGAGGATGGTGAGGAACTCATCACGGGGGCCGAGAACGCTCACCATGTCCAGGGACGCGGGGACGCGGATCCGTCGACTCCCCTGGGGAGTGGTTGGTTCCGTCATCGCTTCCTTTCGTCCGCGGGCCGTCGGCCATCCTACAAGCTGCCGCTCTCGACAGCGCTGCGACCAGGGGCGACCCTGGTGGAGTGAAGACCCTCCTCGCCCTGATCTGCGCCCTGCCGCTGCTGGGCTGCGCCGGGGGCGGGCCGGCCGGTTCGCCGTCGGCGCCGCCGGTCCGAGTACGGGTGATCGTCGAGCTGACCGCCGTCGAACACGCCGAGCAGGTCCTGGCCCTCGTCCCCGATGCCACCGACGTCAAGCAAACCGAAGACTCCCCGTACCTGATCATGACGATCAACGAGAGCTCGATCCCGGTCCTCCGGGAGAGTCCCCACGTGAAGCAGGTCAGCCTGGATTCGGCCGATCCACCCGCCTCGTCCCCCACACCCTGACCGCCGGGGCCGCCATCGCGGTAGGCAGGACTACGTATTTATTCATCACGGCCCGAGTCATGGGTTGCAGACGCTCGAACTCCGCGTCTCGCCCTCGACGAAAGGCAAACCCCATGCCACAGCGCTTCCTTCGCTTGCTGGTCGCCCTCTGCCTCACCCTGGCCGGGATCGGCCTCTCCACCGCCGGTGCCCAGGCCGCCCCTGGCCAAGACCGGGTCCGGGTCATCGTCCTTCTGCACACCCTGGCCGACGCGGATTCCGTCGCCGCCAGCGTTCAAGGCGCCGACAAGGTGAAGAAGACCCGCTTCTCGCCGTACCTGATCATGGAAATGCCACGGGCTGCGCTGGCCGGGCTTCGCCGCAACCCGAAGGTCGTTCAAGTGGAGGAGGACCACGCCGAGGCGCCGTCCTTGGCCAGCGCGCTCCCGGTGATCAACGGTGACGACGTCCACGCCCTTGGCCAAACGGGAGCCGGAGCCACCGTGGCCATCTTGGACACCGGCATTGACACCGACCACCCCTTCTTCGGAGCGGGTGGTTCGCGGATCGTCGCCCAGCACTGCTTCTCGAGCGACGACGGCACAGCCCAGGACACCCTGTGCCCCGATGGCACCGACGAGGACACCTCGGCCGACGCGACCACCGCCATGTGTCTCAACGGCGGCAATATGTGCACCCATGGCAGCCACGTGGCCGGTATCGCCGCGGGCAGCCAGGCCAGCGACCCGAGCAACGCTCCCGGCGACGGAGTAGCTCCTGGCGCCAGCATCATCGCGGTGCAGGTCTTCACCCGCTTCAACACCATGGCCGGCTGCTCTCCTAGCGCTGCACCGTGCGTGAAGTCCTTCCCCAGCGACCAGATCCTGGCGCTCGATTGGGTGCGGGGGCAGGCGTCCGCCAACCCGGGTTGGAACGTGGTGGCGTCGAACATGAGTCTGGGTGGCGGGCAGAACAGCAGCGCCTGCGACTCGAACATCCGGAAGACCGCGATCGACAACAACTTGAGCGCGGGCATTGCCACCGTCATCTCCGCCGGAAACGACGGCTACCTTAACGAGGTCGGCGCGCCGGGGTGCATCTCGACCGCTTTCACCGTTGGCTCGACCGATGACGACGACACGGTTTCGTCCTTCAGCAACCGGGGCACCCTGGTCGATGTGATGGCCCCGGGCAACGATATTGACTCGGCGATCCCGGACGACGACTACGGCTCCATGAGCGGCACGTCGATGGCGGCCCCGATGGTCACCGGCGCCCTGGCCGTCCTGCGCTCGGCGGCTCCAACCCGTTCGATCACCGACCTGATGAACGACATCACCAGCACCGGCGTCCCGATCACGTACTCGATCGGCGGCGGCAACAACACCACCACGCCTCGGCTGGACCTGTTGGCTGCCTTCAACAGCGCCTCGCCGAATCAATCGCCGACGGTGACGGTCACCAACGCCACCGTGACCGTGGACGAGGGCTCTGAGGCCACCAACTCCGGGACGGCGTCCGACCCGGACGGCACGATCGCCTCGGTCAGCGCCAGCATCGGCACCGCCACGCTCACCTCGGGGGGCTGGACCTGGTCGTACACCCCGCCCGACGGTCCGGCCACGGTCACGGTGACGATCACGGTCACCGACAATCGCGGCGCGACCGCCTCGGCCACCTTCACCCTTCAGGTGAACAATGTGGCTCCCACCGTGGTCATCGACTCCATCAGTGAAGCCGACGAGAACGGCGTGACCACCGTCGAGGCCCATTTCAGTGACCCGGGCGACGACTCCCACACAGTGGCCGTCGATTGGGGCACCACCGAGGGGACGCAGCTCTCCGTCGACCGAACCGGCAACAACATCACCGCCAAGTACCGGTACGGCGACAACGGCAGCTACCCGGTGAAGGTGACCGTGACCGACAGCGACGGGGCCGACGGTGACGATTCTGGAACCGCCAGCGTGGCCAACGTCGACCCCGACGCCGCGATCACCGGACCGGCCAGCACCACCTGGAACGGCCAGCAGATCATCTTCGGCACCGAGGGACAGCCCGTTGCGTTCGAGGCCGAGGCCACCGACCCCGGCAGCGACGACCTGACCTTCGCCTGGACCTATGGCGACGGCGGGACCGACACCAACGTGCACCTGGTCAATCCGCCGGCCACCGATCCGGCGACCAGCCCGTCCAACCAGCCGCGCGACGTCACCGACGAAGCACCGCACACCTACGCGATGGCCTGCGCGAATACGGTCGGCCTGACGGTGACCGACGACGACGACGGCTCAGATTCGGACTCGGCGCAGGTGATCATCCTGGGCACGAGTACCGACGCGGGGACGCTCGGGGTGTGGCAGACCGACTTCCGCGACAAGCGCAGCAAGCTGCACACCACGGCGGAGAAGAACTGCCTGCTGTCGATCGTCCGGGTGCTGAGCAGCGAGTTCTCCGAGCGGGTCGCGCTGAACACGATCGCGGACGCCACCAAGGTGCTGTACCCGAAGAGCACCAACAACGCCAACGATCAGTTCGACGCGATGCTGCTCAGCCTGTGGCTGAACGTGGCCGACGGCTCGATCAAGCTCAGCGACGGTGTGGACACCGACGGTGACGGCACCAACGACAGCACCGTCGGAGCGGTCATCCAGGCCGGTGAGGCGCTGCGGTTGAGCGCCAACCCGTCCCGCTCCGAACTGCTGCGCTACAAGGACCTGTACGCCGCCATCAACGCAGCGCACTAGCCCTCAACCCCCGACGGGCGGTCCGGAGCTTCCGGGCCGCCCGTCGCTGTCGGGGCCGGCCGTGGTTCTGGATCCATGCCTGACATTGGATCCGTCCAGCCTCGGGGGCAGCTCCGGGGTTCAGCGACCCTATTCCTTGGCTGCGGTCCGCGCTGGGGGCCAGGGGCGATCGCCGTCGACTCCACCGAACATCGGGACGAGGTGGCAGACAATGTCGCCACCGCCAATTCTCGCCACCGTGCACTCCTTGTGCCCCCCCTCCGGGCCACGTCGCCCACCTCGCGTGCGGGACACGCCGATCTCCCACGGCGTGTCCAGCACGTTGCGTGGGCGTCGTGCCTGTTCTGAGGCACCCGATGATCGGGACGAGGCCAGGCCCGGACGGGTTAGCCAGCCGCGCTGAGGCGTGGACCGCGCGGGAGCATTAGGCTCCCAGCGAGGCAAAGGAGAACCGATGAAGTGGCTGTTCCTGGGGGCCGGTGCGATCGGCACCTACGTCGGAGGATCGCTGGCTGCGGCCGGCGAGGAGGTGACGTTCATCGAGCGCCCCGAGGCGGCGGCTGCCATCGCGGCCCAGGGTTTGCGCCTGACCCGGGGCGGGACGCCCGCCACCGTGACGAACTTCCGCATCTTCGGTTCCGCGGACGAGGCGCTGGCCGAGGGGCCCTACGACGTCGCCGTCTTCGCCCTGAAGTCGTTCGACACCGAGGCCGCCGTGGACCAACTGGTGGCCACCGGACGTCCGGTGCCGCCGATCCTGTCGCTGCAGAACGGTGTCGACAACGAGGCGTCGATCGCCGCCAAACTCGGCCCCGACAACGTCATCACCGGAACCGTCACCACGGCCGTCGGGAAGCCCGGGATCGGGGCGGTGGTCGAAGAGAAGCGACGGGGAATGGGGGTTGCGCTCACCCATCCCCTCGCCGCCGCCATCGTCGAGGCGCTCAACCGAGCCGACCTGAACGCCGAGGGTTTCGCCGAGGCTGGCCCGATGAAGTGGTCGAAGTTGCTGACCAACCTCACCGGCAACGCCACTTCGGCGATCCTGGACGAACCGGTGGGGGCACTATTCGCCGACCGACGGCTCTACGAGGTCGAAGTCGCGGTGCTACGTGAGTGCCTGGCGGTGATGCGAGCCCAGGGCTACCGTCCGGTCGACCTGCCCGGAACGCCGGTGCGGCTGCTGGCGTTGGCCGCCGAGAAGCTGCCGCGCTTCGTCGCCCAGCCGGCGCTGACCAAGGCGCTCGGGTCGGGCCGCGGCGACAAGATGCCGTCCTTTCACATCGACCTGCATTCAGGACGAGGAAAGTCCGAAGTGCGCTGGCTAAACGGCGCGGTGGCCCGGGTCGGCGCCGAGCACGGCGTCGACGCTCCGGTGAACCGGGTGCTGACCCAGATCCTGGAGGCCCTCACCGACGGGTCGGAATCGCTCGACACCTTCCGGCACAAGCCCGAAGCGCTCCTGGCCCGACTGGGCAGAGCGCGTTGACAGCGCTGCGGTTGACCACCACGATCGTTCCGTACGGCCCCGCCGCGGCGATCCTGCTCACCGATGACCAGGTTGCCACGCTGGGCGCGGCGAAGTCGCCGCCGGTGGTGGTGACCGTCGGTGACCGCAGCGCCCGGCTGCGGATCGCTCGGATGGGCGGAGACAACTGCCTCGGGTTCAGCAAGGCCGCCAGGGCCCAACTCGGCATCGAGCCCGGCGACACCGTCGAGGTCACCATTGCACTGGACGCCGCCGAGCGCACCGTCGACGTCCCGGACGAACTCGCCCGCGCCCTGGCCGCAGCTGGCCTACGCGAAGCCTTCGACGCTCTCTCGTACACCCGGCGCAAGGAGCTGGCCCGGTCGATTCGGGACGCCAAGCAGGAGGCCACCCGGGAGCGTCGACTGGCCAAGGCCCTGGCCGAGTTGGGCTAGCCCAACGAGCCGGATGGAACTCTGACAGCGCTGAGCATCGAAAACCGGCTCCAAAGGCGACTTTTCGGCTGTTCAGCGCTGTCAGAGTTCCACTACTGCGGTCTCCCGGCGGCGAAGCGGTCGGTGGCGGCGACCAACTCGGCAGCGATCGCCGGTTCGGTGGACGCGTGCCCGGCCAACACCACCCGGTAATCCGCCTCCGGCCAGGCGCGATGCAGGTCGAAGGCGGTCACCTGGGGGCAGGGCAGGTCATAGGCGCCCTGGACGATGACCGCGGGAATCTGACGCAGGGCATCCACCCCGGCGATCAGCTGTCCCGGCTGCAGCCAGCCGTCATGGACGAAGAAGTGGTTCTCGATCCGAGCGAAGGCCAGCGCGAAGGCGGGCTCGGCGAACTCGTCCACCATCGCCTGGTCGAAGACCAAGCGCGAGGTCGCCGCCTCCCAGGTCGTCCAGGCCACCCCGGCCGGGCCGTGCACCGCGGGGTCGGGGTCGAAGAGCAACTGGTGGTAGGCGGCGATGCAGTCGAACCGGCCCTCGCCGACTCCCAGCGGCCCGTCCACCACCGGGCCGAAGCGCCGCCGCAGCGGCCCCAGGAACGATTGCCACCACTGCGGCGCCAGGTTGCCGGCCCCGCCGTTGTAGTACCAGTCCAACTCGGAGCGGCGCAGGGTGAAGATGCCGCGCAACACCAGCTCGGTCACCCGGTCCGGGTGCATTTCGGCGTAGGCCAGCGCCAGGGCGCTCCCCCACGATCCGCCGAACACCTGCCAACGCTCGATCGCCCGATCGGTGCGCAGCCGTTCCAGATCGTCCACCAGGTGCCAGGTGGTGTTCGTGCCGAGGTTGGCGTCCGGAGCGCTGGCGTGGGGAAGACTCCGGCCACACATCCGCTGGTCGAACAGCACAATCCGATAGCGGGATGGGTCGAAGAACCGCCGGTAGGCCGGAGCCACACCCCCACCGGGACCGCCGTGCACGAACACCACCGGCTTGCCGTCGGGGTTGCCGCATTCCTCCCAATACTGGACGTGGCCGTCGCCGACCGCGAGGTCACCGGTCAGGTAAGGATCGATCGGCGGATAAAGGGCTGACTCAGTCGTCATCGTCTTCGTAGTCGTCGATCACGTGCATCGCGGCCTCCTCGGCGCTGGCCGCGCCGCCGGCCAGACCCACCTCATGCCCCAAGGTGTCGTCGGAGTCGCCGACCAGCCGGGCGGCCCGGTGATTGCCCACCTGCCGCGACTCAAATGGATCGGGATTCCAGGGTCCGTCGTCGCGGACGGCGGCCTCCGGCTGCTCCTGGGCGATCCGCTGCTCAAGGGTCTCGCCGCGGCGCATCTCAGCCGGCGTGTTGCCGAATGCCATCGCCGGCGACCAGTGCTCAGCGGTCACGTAACCCTCGTCCAGCACGTCCTCGATCCCCCTGTCGACCAGGGTTTCGTCGGGCTGCAACTGGTCGAGTTGCTCTGACTCATCCGGGACCGTGGGATCGAAGTCGCTCATGTCTCCTACCTTGCCACGACTGTCCCGCGGCGGGAACGGATGCGTGAACTCGCCGCCCGGGACCTAGGATTCCCAACCGTGACCACCGAGGAGAGCCCCACCACCAAGGCCGGGCGGGGCAATTACGACCTCGTCCTGGCCGCCTTCTGCGGGCTGCTGCTGATCTCCAACGTGGGGGCCACCAAGCTGATCCAGTTCGGGCCGGACGTCGATCTGGGACCGTTCCCGTTGTTGCCGGTCATCACCGACGGCGGCGCCTTCCTGTTTCCCCTCACCTACGTGCTGGGCGACGTCCTGGCTGAGGTGTACGGACTGAGGCTGGCCCGGCGGGCGATCCTGACCGGATTCGTGTTGGCGGCGGTGATGTCGTTGACCTTCTTGATCGTCGGAGTTGCTCCGCCGGCCGACGGCTGGCCCAATCAGGACGCCTGGTTGGCCGTCCTCGGCTTCGTCCCGCGGATCGTGGTGGCCAGCCTGCTGGGCTACCTGGCCGGGCAGTTCCTCAACGCGTTCGTGCTGGTAGCGATCAAACGTCGCTGGGGGACGTCGCGGCTCTGGGTGCGGCTGGTCACCTCGACGGTGGTCGGCGAGTTTGCCGACACCCTGGTGTTCTGCTCGCTCGCCTTCGGCCTGCCCGGCGCCTTTCTCGGCGGGCCATCGCTCGACTGGCCAGAGCTCGCGAATTACACCGTGGTCGGCTGGGTTTACAAGACACTTGTCGAAGTGATCTTCCTGCCGGTCACTTATTGGGTAATTGCGCGGATCAAACGGAGCGAACCCGGCGATCCCTCCTGACCGGTTCTGCCCGATCAGCGCCATTCGTGTTGCCCCCGTATCGGCGCGGGTGGGCGCTCGTTAGGGTTTCACCATGACCAAGCTTTCGATCATCGGTGCCGGCGCCGTCGGCTCCTCCATGGCCTACGCGGCCCTGATCCGTGGCTCCGCACAGGAGATAGCGCTTTACGATCTCGACGAAAAGAAGGTGGACGCCGAGGTTCGCGATCTCGGCCACGGCACCCAATTCACCCCCTCCTCCGCGATCATGGGCGGCGCCGACATTTCGGTGGTCAAGAACTCCGACGTGATCATCATCACCGCCGGCGCCAAGCAGCGGCCCGGTCAAACTCGGCTCGACCTGGCGGCTACCAACGCCAACATCCTCAAGAGCCTGATGCCGCAGTTGCTGGAGCACTCCCCGGACGCCCTGATCGTCCTGGTCACCAACCCGTGTGACGTGCTCACCGTGGTCGCCCAGCAGGTCAGCGGACTCCCCATCAGCCGGGTGTTCTCCACCGGGACGATGCTGGACACGTCTCGCCTGCGGTTCGCGATCGCCCAGATGGCCAACATCTCCACCGCCCACGTGCACGTCAACATCATCGGCGAGCACGGTGACAGCGAGTTCCCGGTGTGGTCGAGCGCCACCATCAGCCAGATCCCGATCCGGCAGTGGCGCGACTCGGTGGGTCACCTGATGTTCAGCGACCCGCTGCTCGCCCAACTCGGGGACGAGGCCATGCACGCCGCCTACTCGATCATCGAGGGCAAGGGCGCCACCAACTACGCGATCGGTCTGACCGGCGCCCGGTTGACCGAGGTCTTGCTCAAGCCGCGCCGGGCGGTGCTGCCGCTGTCCAGCATCGTCACCGATTACCACGGCATCTCCGGGGTGGCGCTGTCGGTGCCGAGCATCGTCTCCAACCACGGCATCGAGCGGGTGCTGGACGTGCCGATGGACGCCCAAGAGATCACCATGCTGCGGCGCTCGGCGGACGCGCTCAAGGCGTCGTTGAAGGAACTCGGCTTCTGACCTCAGCGCTTGCCGGGCCGCGGGCGTTTCGATCTCGCCCGCGGTTCGGTCCGGCTGACCAGTGAGGCCAGGCTGAGCCGTCCGCGCAGGGCGGCCCAGAAGCCACTTCCCTTGAGCATGCTGCGGCGTGCGGAGTCCACGTCCTTCCAGTACCCGCTGACCTGCTCGGGGAGGACGTCGCCGCGGCCGAAGATCGTCTTGTTGGCCGTAGCGGCCAATTCGGTCAGGACGCCGCCGCCCAGAGCATGGCTTTGTTGCAGGCGGGTCTGATTGGGCGGCACCGGACGTCCCAGGTCGCGGGCCTGGTCGAGGATCTCCTGCCAACCTCCGACGACCCGCGTGCTCAGCGCCCCCCGGGTGCGGCGGCGGCGACGACGCAGCGCCTTCGCCCCGATGATCAGCGACACCAGCAGCGCCAGCGCACCCACCGGCGGCCCGACCCAGGCCAGGATCTGCAGCAGCGTCTGCAGGAAGGTGTCCTCGGTGGTCGGCTCCACCCGCGCGGCCGAGGGCTGCGACTCGTTCATCTCGTCGGTGCTGGCCGGCGGGCGAACCGGGTTCGGCGGCGGCACCTTGGTCGCGGCCTTCTGGTCTTCGGGAATGTTGGTGGTCTGCTTGGGCGTCTTGGTCCGGTCCGGGGTGAACACCGAGTCCGGGACGGTCACCCACTGGCCGTCGGACCCCTGCAACTCCACCCAGGCGTGGATGTCCTTGCCCTGGACCCGGCCACCCTCGGGGACGATCGCGCCGAACACCACCCGGGAGGGGTAACCGGCCGCGTTGGCCAGCAACGCGAACAAGGAGGCGTACTGCTCATCGCTGCCGACCAGTTGCGGCGCCTTCACCATCCGGTTCAGCCGGAAGATGCCGTGCCCGGGCAGGAAGTGCTGCTCGCCGGGCTTGGTGCCGTCACTCCAGGCGCCGCCGCGCAGCTCCTCGGCGATCGCCTTGATCCGATCCAGAGGGACGTTGCTGGAGCCGGCCATCTTCTGGCCGGTCGGACCGAGGAAGCTGGTCGCGGCGTCGCCCAGCAGCGCACCGCTGCCGGGGTCGAACGACTCGGTCGCCGGGTCGAAGACCGGAAGCGGCGCCCCGGCGGTGTCGACCACGTCACCGGCCTTCAGCCGGTCCTGGACCAGCCCCTGCTGGCTGGCCAGCTTGTAACGAAACACCGACGCGTGCTGACGGGCGTTGGTCCCCTGGAAGGTGACCGAGGCGGTGCGGCCGAGGCTGGGCAACCACAGGTTCAGGTTGTTGTCCGCGGCGAACGCGGGCAACACCTCGATGCTGACCTGCTGAACCCCCGTCAGCGGCGGGTTCGGCACCTGGGCGCCGAGGCGTTGGAAGCCGGTGTCGCCGTCGCCGGCGCCGGCGGCGCTCCAGGAGGCTCCGGTGTAGGCGTCCATCACCGACAGCCGCAATCGGGCCCCGGCCGCCAGACCGGTGACCTGCAGCAGCGGCTGTTCGTAGGCGAGGTTCAGCGCCTTGCTGGAGAAGGTGCGGAATCCCACCAACGGGGTGGGATACCGATCGATCTCCAACGGCGGCTGGACGTAGCTGCGGATCACCTGGCGCGGCGTGGCCCCGAGCACGGCCGGCCCGAGGAAGGCCCCGGCCAGCATTGCCAGGGCCAGCACGGCCGCTCCCAGCAGCACCTGGATCCGATGGGTGCGCCCGGTTCCGACCAACTGGCGGCGTCGCCGGTTGCGCAACATCAGCCACAGGAAGGCCACCACCGCGAACCCAAGACCCTGGACGAGCAGAGCGCCGGGCAGCAGCGTGCCGAGGGCCAGCACCAGGACGAACAACAACCCCGGAGCGATCAGCGCCGGCCAGCCCGCCTTGACCCGGCGGGCGACACTGAAGCCAAGCACGCCGACCACCAGGCTGAGCAGCAACGGCAGGGCCACGTACTCGCTCGCGCCGTCCAGCGGTGGCAGTGTGGTCAGCACCTCTTTCCAGCCGCCGATGGCCAGCCCCATCAGCCGGCGCAACGCGGCCACCGTCGGCAGTACCCCGCCCAGCGCGTCCGGCCCGGCGGCCAGGGCCGGCCCGACCAGGAAGTAGGTGGTCACGGCTGCCGCGGTCGGCACCAACCAGTGCCATCTCAGTGCGGTGCCCAGATGCGCCCAGGCGATGCCGAGCAGCAGTCCGATGCCGCCGACCAGGAGGTAGCGCCAGCCCTCGAAGGTGGTGGCGAAGCCGAGCAGGGCGATCATCGCCAGCGCCAACAGCAGCCCCGCGTCGACCAGGTCCACCCTGCTCGGACGCAGCGCCTTGAGCGCGGTGGTCAGGGTTCGGCCGGGACCGGTCCGGGGCGTATGGGGACGGACGACCCTCACTGGATCTGCCCTCCCCGCAACACGACCGGCAGGTCGGAGAGCTCGGCCAGGGTGAGGATGGTCAGGCCACCGGCCTGCCGCAACGACATCGAACCGGCCTGGTCGACGATGATCGCGAAGGCGTTCACCTCGTTGGGGAGGTAGGCCCGGGCCTGCTGCAGGGTGGCGAAGTCGCTGGTCGAGCCGGTGACCAGAACCGCCACGCTCGCGTCCGGCGCCAACTGGGAGAGTCGGCCGGTCGCGGCGGGCAACGGCCATTGGGCGTTCCAGGTGGCCCGCGAGTAGGTGTCCAGCGCGATGTGCGGCGGCGGGTCGGAGGCGGCGTGCTCGCCGCAGACGATGGTCAGGTCCATCTCGTCGGCCAATGCCCGCAGCGCAACCGAGGCGGCCACCGAGACCGCCAGTTCGAACTCCGACTCCCCCGCGTAACTGGACGCCTGGGCGTCGGTGACGATCGCAATATGAGAGCGCCTGGTGTCCAAGAACTGCCGGACGAGGAACGTCCCGGCCCCGGCGGCGGCGCTGGCCTTGGCGGAGGAACGCCAGTGGATGTAGCGGCGATCATCACCGGGCACGTACTCGCGCAGGGTGTGGAAGGCGAGGTCGCTCATCGACGTGTCGTTGGTGGTGTGGCCCTCGAGGTCGCGCAGCAGGCCGGTGCCGACCGGCTCCAGCGGCACCGTTCGGGGATGGACGAAGAGGTCGATCCGGTCGGTCCAGGTGATCTCCCGCCGGACCACCCCGAACGGGTCGCCGCGCATGGTGGTCACCGGGCCCAGTTCGATCACCCCGCGCTTGGCGGTCGGGATGACCATGATCTCCTCCTGGCTGGCGCCTCCCGCCAGCGGGGGCAGGGTGTAGCGAGCCACCGAACGGCCCACCGGGCATTCCAGGCCAAGCGGCAGCAGCGGCGTCCGGGCCACGTTGGTGACCTGGATCCGGCCGGCCGCCGAGCCGCCGACGACCACCCGCCGAGGGTCCACCTCGAGGTCGACACTGAGCTGCATCCGGCCGATGGTGAACACGCAGCAGAGAACGAAGAGCACGCTCAGCACCGCCGCGCCGATGGCCAGCTCGGCCCAGCCGAGGGTCAACGCCAGCAGCCAGCCCAGGGTCGCCATCGCTAGCACCGCCCAGCCCAGTGGGGTCACCGAGCCGAGGATCAACCCGGCGCGCTCGACCAGCGGTGCGGCCGCGTCGCGCCAGGGTCGCGACGCCACGATCAGCCGGCGACGAGCCTTACCGACCGCCTCCTGCCACAGCGACCACGCCCCGGCCGCCCGACCGCGCGCGGCAGCGAGCCGCCGCGGCCGCACCGGCGGTTCAGCCGGACGGGGCGGCGGCGTCCGCAGGTCGCGGCGCCGGACGGTGGCGTTCGGGTCGAGGGACATGGGTCAGTGACGTCGATCCGCCGGGGCCGCGACGTGAGCCAGCAGGTCGTCGATCACGCGGTCGATCGAGATGCCGGAGAACTGGGCTTCGGCGTTCAGGATCAGCCGGTGGCTCATCACCGGAACGGCCAGGTCGCGGATGTCGTCGGGAGTCACGAAGCTGCGGCCCTGGCCGATCGCCCAGGTCTTCGCGGCCCGGACGTAGGCCAGGCAGCCGCGCATCGACAACCCGAGCTTGACGTGGGTGTGGCGCCGCGACTCCTCGGCCAACTGGCTCACGTAGCCCAGGATCGCCGGGTCGACGTGCACCTCGTTGGCGAAGTTAGCCATCTGAGCCACCGCGTGAGCAGCGATCACCGCGCCCACCTTGGCGGCCCGGTCGCGGTTGGCGGCCTGCGCCATCAGCTCGACCGCCACCTCCGCGCTGGGGTAGCCGATCGAGCTCTTCATCAAGAAGCGGTCCAACTGCGCCTCGGGCAGCCGATAGGTGCCGGCCTGTTCGATCGGGTTCTGGGTGGCGATCACCATGAACGGCCGGCCGACGTTGTGACGGATGCCGTCGACGGTGACCTTCGACTCCTCCATCACCTCCAACAGCGCCGACTGGGTCTTCGGCGAGGCCCGGTTGATCTCGTCGGCCAGCACGACGGTGGCGAAGATCGGTCCCTTGTGGAACTCGAACGTCTGCTTCTGCTGGTCGTAGACGGTGACGCCGATCACGTCCGAGGGCAGCAGGTCGGGGGTGAACTGGATCCGGCTGTTGCTGCCCTGGACGGTGTTGGCGATCGCCTTGGCCAGCACGGTCTTGCCGGTGCCAGGGTTGTCCTCCAAGAGCAGATGCCCCTCGCTGAGCATGCAGGTCAGGGCCAACCGGATGATGTCGTTCTTGCCTCGGATGGCCAGTTCGACGTTGCTGACCAGCTTGTCGAAGGTCTCTGCGAACCAGGTCGCCTGCTCGTCGGTGATGCTCATGGGTTTCCCTTCGCTCGTCGCATGGTTTGGCCCTACCTCGTCCAGGTCACTCGGGCTGAGGACACCCCGCCACAGATGGCCCACACCCGCTCGCCCCAGTGCCCGAAGTAGTACCCGGGCTGGCCGCTGTAGTTGCCGTTCATGGTGTACGTCCGGGCCACATGGTCGCCGCCCCAGCTGTCCCAGACCTGACAGGTGTAGCTCTGACCGGCAAACCCGCTGGTGTCGACGCGGACGAAGTAGCAGCCCTGGCTGCAGGACGACGAGACGATCCACGTGCCCTCACTCACCCGGACGGTCTTGGGGTCGGGCGGCTGTGCCTCGGAGCGCAGCGTGATGCTGTCGGAGGCGGACCGGCTGGCATCGCGAACGGTCACGTTGAACGTCCGGGATCGGTCGTAACCGCCCAGGTCGTAGGTGAAGCTGCGGCTCCAACTGCCGTCCCGGGCGTCGGTGGTCGCCTCCTGGGACCCGTTGACGATCACGTCGAGCGCCCGTCCGTTGGGGTTGACCGTGACAGTCAGGGTCACTTTGTGACCCGACGATCCGCCGTTACCGGCCTGCAGACCACGGATCGGGCCATAGGCGGTGGCGGTGCTGCCGCCGGACTTGCCGCCGCAGCGGGTCTCGTTGCAGACCTGGACGGTGAACGTGTACGGAACGCCGTCGCCACGGACGGTGAGCACCTTGTCGAACGAGTCACCACGGGGACTGGCCGCGAACGAGTCGATCTCGCTGCCGTCGGCGTAGATCCGCACCGTCGACTGCGCGCCCCTGGAATCGGGGATGGTGCCCTGGACCCGGATCTTCTCGTCGGTGCCGGTGGGGTTGGCCCGGGGCGCCGCAGGGGTGCCCGGCGTGCCCGTCGCCTGCCAGGTCGCCGACTCGGACGAGGAGTGGTCGGGGCCGCCGGCGCCGTTGGTGGCGGTGACGGTGTAGGTGTAGGTCTTGCCGTCGAAGGTGACCAAATCGTCCACGCAGGACGTTCCGCTGACGTTCGAGCAGATGGTCTTCCCGCCGCTGCGGACCAGCGTGTAGGTGAGGTCGGACGGGCCGTTCTTGTCGGCCGCCGTCCAACTGACGTTCACCGAGGTGTTGGCGCCGGTGATGTCACTCGGGCTGATCTTCGGCGTGCCCAGACCGAGCGGCTTGCCTGCCGACTGGCCCTGGATGCTGGTGCTCGGGCCGATGTCGTAGGAGTTCTCGGCAGCGATGCTGATCGTGTACCGGGTGTTGTTGTCCATCCCGGTCAGGGTCGCGGTGGTAGCGGTGCCGGCGGCGGGCAACTCGTGTCCGCCGTAGACGATATGGAACGTCTTGACCGGGGTGCCGTCCACCTTGACCGGGTTCCAGCTCAGGGTCAGCCGGCCGTCCTGAGGGTTGCTGACCCGCAGACCGGTCACCGCCGGCGGCGGCTGGTCGGGGGTAACCGAGCGCGACGGCTTGCTCCACTCGCCCGGTCCGGCCTTGTTGTAGGCCCGGACCTTGAAGGTGATCGGCACCCCGTTGTCGAGTCCGGTGATGTGGCAGGAGGTGAACTGGCAGGTCTGGGTCAGCCCCTTGGACGTCTGCACCTCGTACTTGGTGATCGCCGCCCCGTTGGCCTCGGCCGGAGCCCAGCTGAGGTTCTCGGCGTGACTCTGGGCGCGGGCGCCGGGCTGCGGTGCCCCCGGAGCCCCAGGCTTGCCGTAGACCACCAGGGTGAAGCGAGCGCTGACCCAGCGGTCCTGCCGGGAGTGGTCGGCGACGTCGGTCGCGGTCACCACGAAACTCATCGAGCCGTCGACGTTGGCGCCCGGGGTGATCGTCAGCACTGACCCATTGGTGTCGACCGAGGCGTTCGGGCCGTCTTGCTTCTCCACCTTGACGATGCCGGGCCGGGCGTCCAGCAGTGGCGACGAGATGCCCAGCGGGATCCGCACCGGGGTGCCCTGTTTGACGTCGGTGAAGGTGCGCCCGGTCATGGTCGGCGGCGGCGCCTCGAGGACGCGCACCCGCAACGTCTGAGGCTTGGCCGGCAGACCCTGGACGCCGATGGTCAGGATGCCCTCGCTCTGCGGCACCGCGGCGCCGGACGCCTGCACGGTGACCCGATGCCCAGGGGTCACACTGACCCCGGACGCCGACTGCGCCCAATCGGCGGTGAAGACCAGTTTCGGAATGTCGGCCGGATTCGGCGCCCAGACGTGGCACAGCGACGCGATGTCGATCGAGCGAGCCCGACCGCCGGCGATCACGGTCTGCACCGAGCTCGGGCAGCGCAGCACTGGCGTCTTCGGACCGACCTGGATCGGGATGGTGACGTAGCCCCGGGAGATGCCCTCCTCGGTGACCGAGGCCCCGTCCATCACCTCCATGGTGACCGCGGCCGGCCCGGAGTAGCCGTCGGTTCCGGTGACGGTGAACCGGGTGTTGTCCAGCCGCTCCACCTTCACCTGGCTGGGGGACGAAACGACCGGGGACGCGTCGGTGAACCGCACCGGCTTATCCCGGGGCGAGAGGACGTAGTCGCCGAGGGTTTCGGTGACGCTCTGGTCCTGGCCGAGCTCGATCAAGGCGTCGACCTTGAGGAAGGGGACGCCGGCGCCGCGCGGCGGCACGAACAGGATCGCGGCCGTGCTGGCGCCGGTCGGGTCGACCACCCGGTACGGGATCACCTGGGGCCGCTCCAGCATCGGAATGGTCGCCTTCGAGCCGGTGACGTCCGCCCCGGGCGGGGTCATCAGCAGCGTGGCAGTCAGTTCCTGATCGACGCCGTCGGGGTCCCAGGCGCCCTGCAGTAGGTCGACCGTGGCGGCGGTGCCGCTGGCCTCTGCGACCAGGTCGCGGATCACCGGCGGGTTCAGGTAGCCCTCCTGGGAGAGCACCCGGATCGTCGCCGGGGCGCTGCTGCCGCCGTTGCCGCTCAGGGCGTAGTCCAGCAGCAGGGGTTGGGCGTCGGGCCCGGGCGCCTGCAGCGAGATCAGGCCGGACTCCAGCAGCTTCACCCCCGCCGGCAACTGTTCGTTGGTCTGATCCAGCGCCTCGACATCGACCTGGTCTGAGCGAGCGATCAGGTCGTTGGCCCGGGCATCCACCCGGACCTTGGCGTAGGGCGAGGCGATCACCAGGTCGTCGCGGCTGACCGGTGGCTGCGTCTGCCCCGGATCGACCACCGCGACCCGGACGGTGGCCGTCCCGGTCTTGCCGTACCGGTCTGCCACCATCACCGAGAAGGTGTCGGTGCCGACGGCGTCGGCATTGGGGTAGGCCTCGTAGGTGATCCCGGCCGGGCTCAGCCCGGTCACCCGGCCCAGTTTCGGCGCGTCCCCCAGCGCCAGCACGGTGACCGAATCGCCGTCGGGATCCTGACCCGAGATCGGCAGCGGAATCGAGACCCGGTCACCCGAGGTGACCCGGACGTCGACCGGTTCCGGGGCTGGGGCGCGGTTGTCCTCCGGGCTGGCCGGCTGCGGCTTGACCGTCACCAACACCTGGCCGACCGCGGTCTCGGCGTCCTCGGTCTGCGCGGTGTACTCGATCACCACCTGCTGCTCCGACTCGACCCCGGCCGGCGCCACGTACCGGATCCGGTCGCCGTGGACGTAGGCCTCCCCGACCTCACCCTTGGCTTCGGGATCGGCCATCCGGACTGGCAGGCGGCCAACCGGGGAGGCATCGACGTTGCTGACCAGAGTCAGCGGACGTCCCGAGGCCGAGGCGTCGTTGGAGAGGGCGTTGATCAGCACGGTGTCGCTGTCGCGGACCGTGACCAGATCGTGGCGAACCAACGCCTGGTCGCGTTTGAGGGCCTTCAGCACGGTCACCTTGGCGTCGCCGGTGGCCGTTGCTCGCCCGTTGGTGACCGTGTACCGGACCACCTGGGGGTTGGGCATCACCGATTCGCGGAGCGCGGTCACCAGCAGCCAGCGACCAGCGACGATCGACACCGCAGACTGCTGCTTGTCAGAAGTGGTGGCCTCCTGGACGGTCAGCAGCCCGCCCAGCGGGTCGAAGTCGTTGTGTAAGACATCGATCAGGATGCTGCCCCGACCCCGGATGGCCGCCTGATCGGGCATCGCTACCGGTTCGGTCGAGGTCTTCTCACGGGCGACGTCCAGCCTGATCCGGGACTTCGACACCTTGGCGCTGCCGAAGGTCGCGGTGTAGTCGAGGAAGTAGCTGCCCGCCTTGGCCGCGGTCACGGTGACCCGCCCGCTCAGTTCGTCGGTGGCGACCTTCAGCCCCGCCCGCGGCGGCAGCGCCCCGCCCAGGGTCAGCCGAGCCTCGGGGTTGCGCGGGTCGGACCCGGGGATGTCGTTGTTCAGCGGGAGGATGGTCATCGGCCGACCGGCCTCGCCTCGGACGGCGTCCGGCTGCGCGATCGGCGCGGCGCCGCTGAGCGACTTGGACTTGAGCACCTTGACCCGGACCGCGCCCTTAACCGAAGTGCTGCCGTCGTCGGTCACGGTGTACTCGATCCGGCGGCGGACGTCGCTGTCGGAGCGGGCCGGGCTGAACTCGATCCGGCCGTCGGAGGTGATCGACAGCGGGTCGTCGGAGTTCACCTCGGCCGAGACCAGGGTCACCGGGTCACCGTCGGGATCGCGCCAGTCGGCGGCCACCGGGATGGCCAGGGTGCCGAGTGAGGCGACCGAGAAGTCCGGTTGCTGGTAGCCCTCACGAAGGTAAGGGGGCTGGTTCTGGTCCTCGGCCCTCACCCGCACCGACACGTTCGCCGACGAGGTGTTGTAGCCGTTGGAGATGGTGTAGCCGAAGCCGAACGGGCGTTGCGCCGACGGCAGGTCCAGCTTGACGGTCTGGCCGTCGGGGGCGATGCCGTAACCGACCCCGTCCGGAACCCCGGTCACCTTGGTGATCATCAGGATGCCGGAGGCCGAATCGGTGTCGTTGTCGAGCAGGTAGGCGGTGGTGGTGCGGCCGGGGCGGGCTCCCACCTCGTCGTCGTTGGCCTTGGGCTTGGACTCCCGAACGTCCTGCTCCCGGTTCTTCGGGTCGTCGTTGTCGGGATCGGTGTTCTTCGGCGGCCGGATCACGTCCCAGTTGTCCAGGCGGATCTGGGCCTCCAGGTCGAAGACCCGACCGTCGGCCGTATCGTTGAGCACCAGCGAGTTCCGGTTGACCCGAAAGGCCGGACGTTGCAGCGCCTGGTTCTTGGCCACCACCTGGATCGCCTGCACCGGGTTTGGGTCGCAGCCACGCACCGCGGCGCCGCCCTGGCCGGCCCAGGCGCCGAAGTCGCAACCGCCGAGCCGGACGGGCGCAGCGGGGGTGCCGTCGGCCTGCCACAGGTCGGCGGCGACCCCGTCGTCCAGCCCGATCCGGACCAGGCCGGTCGAGGTGCCGATCAGCACCCCGGGAGCGTCCGGCCCGGACTGCTGAAGCAGCGCCGCCGGGTCGGGATTGAGGGTCTTGGTGCTGCCATTGGGCAAGATCACGGTGCCGGCCTCGGCATCGAAGGAGACCGCCCGCGAACCGACGGCGGCAACCTGCGCGCTGCGCAGCGGGCTGGGCAGTTGGGCGTAGGTGGCCGGCTTGAACAGGGGGCCGTCAGGCACCAGGGTGGCGCTCTTGCCGTTGGCCGACAACGCGTGGACGACCCCGTCCACGCCGACCGCGATGGCCACCGCGGCCGCTAGTCCGGCCGGGGCCGCGCCGAGTTCGGCCAGCGGCTTGTTGTTGGGGTCGAGGCTGCGCAGGTCGACCGTTCGCACGTTGGGGTCATAACGGATCGCCCACACCTTGCCGCCCGGTTCGATCACCGCTGCGGTGCCGCCGCGCAGGTCGACCCGACTGCCGGGGAGGAGTTGAACTCCGCCGTCGGGCTGGTTGGTCACCGCCATCGAGTCGATCGGGACCAGCACCCCGGTACCCGGGTCGTTCTCGACCACCACCGCGGCGTCCTGCAACACGTCCAACGGCTGACGTCCACCGCCGGAGCCCGGTGGTTCGAGGTAGCCGTCCAGGCCACGAGCCGACTTGTTCACCCGACCGTAGGTCCCGGTCAGGTCGTTGGTCACCCAGACGCCGGAGTCATGCAGTTCCAGCTTGCGGATCGGGAAGCCCGGGGACGCGATCGCCAGCGCGCCGACGACGACCAGGCTGATCGCGACGATCAGCGCCGGCACGGTGCGCGACAGAAGGCGTGAACGCATGAACTCGGTTGACTCCCGGGGTGCCACCTCGAGGTGGAGAGGATCGGATTTCGGGCCAGCCTAGGCCGGGGTGGGTGCATCGCCCATGGGGCGAACTCCCCGCCATGGTAGCCGCGGCAGGCCTCTGGAGCCGAACCGGGGCTGCGGGGAGGCCGACTCAGCGCTGGATCGGCGGCAACAGGTCCAGGTCGTCGACGGTGACGATCCGGGCCGCCATCGCGTACTCGACCAGCCGTGCCTTCCGACTGGACGCCGACCGGGTGATCCCGCCGTGCAGGCCCCGAACGCCCAGGTCGGCCAGCTTGCCGCAGACGTTGTCCAGCTTGCGGTTGAACTTGGTCAGCGCCCAACCCAGCCGCTTGGCGGCCACCGCCGACTGGGGGACCAGGCCGGCGCCCCGATCGCCGCGACGCAGCACGTCCTCGCACAAGGCGATGATCAGCAGCTTCTGTTCGGGGGTGAGGCTGACCCGTCCGATCGTCCTCGACAGCGGGTCATCGTCGCCGGGATCGTCGTCGGCGGTCACCCGCTCGTAGCTGGCCTGATCGAGCAGGATCTCGAACTCGTAGGTGGTTGGGCCGGCGGTGAACCAGACCACGGTCTTGGGGAACACCAGCGGCAGCGACCCACCCGGGGAGAGCCACGCCTGCAGGCCGCCCTCGCCGTCGGAGACCGTGGCGGTCAACTGGCTGCCGACGTTGGTCAGCCACCACAGGCCCTGTTGCTCCGCGATCAGCAGGAACTGTCGATGCAGGAAGGGGTTGTCGTCGTCGAGGACGACGTCGGCGTCGCGGCCGATGGTCAGTCGTCCGGCGTTGGGCTGGTGCAGCTCGCCGCAGAAGTCGACGGTGAGCGGGGTGGAGGTGGGGGTGGTCACGGGGTGCACTTCCTGGTGTAGTCGGACGCGTCGTCACCGCTGCGCCGGTGAACCTTGACGGCGATGCAGACCTTCTGGGTCGGAGCCGCCTTCACCTCGACCGCGGTGTCCGAGGTGACGAGCCGCTCCTTCTGCTCGTCGAAGGTGTACCAGAACTCGTCGGTGCTGAGCGCGTTGGTGTAGGTCCAACTAAACCGCACACCGGTACCGGTGCGGACGGCGTCGATCTTGAGCGGGCCCGGCGGCAATGGTTCCTCCAGCGTCGGCTGCGGCGTGCTGAACGATTCGGGCGGCCGTGGGCCGACGGTGGTCGCGCCGTTGAGCAGCGACCAGCCGACCGCCCCAACCACCAGGACCCCGACCAGCGAGAGGCCGATCAGCAGCCCGCGGCGGCCGGCACCGGGTTCGGCCTCCGGCAGCGGGGGGGCCGGCACGGCGCGGGCCCTGGTCCGGTCGGCCTGATCGTCCCCGGCCAGGCTCGGCATCCGCCGCCGGGTGGCGTGTTCGGAGTCGGCCTCCACCTGGGCAACCACCCGTTGCCCGCGCATCCGGGTGGCGTCGCCGACGTCGCCGCTCAGGTCCTCTCCGCGTCCCTCCGAGGGGAGGATCACTTCGGTCCGCGGCAGCCGCAGTTCCGCCTCGATCGACTGCAGCGACCGGGCGAGTTCCAACGCCGAGGCCGGGCGCATCGCGGCCTCTTTGGCCATCCCGGCCCGCAGCAGCCGGTCCAGCGACTGCGGCACGTCGGCGCGTCCGGTGGACGGCGCCGGCACGTCGCGGATCCGGCGCATCAGGGCGAACTGGCTGTTGTCGCCGCCGGGGACCTCGAACGGCGAGCGTCCGACCAGCAGGTTCCACAGGGTCGCCGACAGCGAGTACACGTCGGAGCGAGGACTCGGCGGTGCGGTGACGAACAGCGTCTCGGGGGGCGACCAGGGCACCGACACGCCCATGTCGTCGTCGGCGGCCGCCGCAATGTCGGCGGCGATGCCGAAGTCGGTCAGGCCCGGGGCGCCGTACTGGCTGGTCAGCACGTTCGCCGGTTTGATGTCGCGGTGCAACAGGCCGGCCCGGTGCGCGGTCTCGACCGCACTGCACAGTTGGATCCCGATCCGCAGCGCCTCGGCGACAGTCAACCGGTCGGTCCGAACGCGCTCGGCCAGGCTGGCCCGCGGGTAGTACATCATCACCAGGTACGGACGCTGGTCGGCGGTCAGGCCGGTCGCGTAGACCGGGACGATGTTGGGGTGCTCCAGCCGGGCCATGGCGTTGGCCTCACTGCGGAACTGCTCCCCCAGCGCGGCACCGCCGGTGTCGCGCAGCACCTTGACCGCCACCCGCCGCGACGGCAGTGCCTGTTGGTACAGGTAGACGTCGGCGTAGCCGCCGGTGCCGAGCTTCTTGAGGTAGGTGAGTCCGGGGATCTCGGGGGGCGGCAAGACCGCTGGACTCACCCAGTCACCTCATAGACGAAGCTGAGGACGCCGGCCAGCACCACCGTCGTCCCTGGCTCGATGGTCACCGGGTCATCGGGGCGAAGCGAGGTGGCCGGCTCGCCGGCCGGCACCACCTCGGTGCCATTCGTCGAGCCCAGGTCCTTCACCGTGACGTGCCAATAGTCGAGGCCCACCTCGAGGTGCTGGGAAGAGATGTCCTTGTCCGGGTCGTTCAGCCGGACGAGGTTGGGCGTCTCGCCGGTATGCCCGGCGGGGATCCGCGGGTTTCGGCCGAGAACGCAGCCTCGATCGAGAACCACCACCTCGCCGTTGGAGAAGTTCAGCACTCCCAAGGCGGGTCGCGGCGCCTCGAAAGGTTGCTGAGGAGGCAGCGCCTCGCCGCACACCCGGCAGTTGCCGGCGTAGGCCGGGCTGAGGTGCCCGCGGTCGCAGCGTGCGGCCACCACGGTCGGCACCCCCTCGGCGGGCGCCGTGGCGGCGGCCAGCGAGCCCCGGTTGATGGTCAGGTCCCCGGCCTCCTCGTCGGGCAGATAGGGGCGCTCCTGCGGGGTCATCGTCTCGTCCCCGGGCGAGGCAGCCGGACCCCACGGGATCGAGTCGATGAACGCCGCCGACGCAGGCGGTGCGGCCGCCACGGCCAAGTCGGGATCGGGGGCCGGAGCCGCGTCGTAGTAGCCCGGCGGCACGAACATCGACGGCAGCGTGTGGCCGTGCGGGTAGTCGACGCTGGCGCCCGCGACCGTCCCATGGGCGGCTGGTTCCGGCTCCGGCTCGGGGTCGCCGTCGGACTCGCCGACCGCCGGCTCCGGATCGGGGGCCGCTTCCCCCTCCGCAGCGGGCTGGGGCTCGGGGTCGGCTTCCTGGTCGGGCTGGGGTTCGTGGTCGGGCTGGGCTGCCGCCTGGGGCTCCTGGTCCGGGTCGGGGTCGGCCTGCGGCTCCCCGTCCGCCTCGCCCTCGGGCAGGACGCCTGGCTCGGACCACACGTCTGGCTCGGGCTCGG
>CAYVOW010000031.1:0-24749 GCA_964453585.1 uncultured Micropruina sp. | reverse complement strand
CCCGAGGTGGTGGACGAGGCGGACTACGCCGGGTCGACGGCCCAGATGATCGACTTCGTCGGCAGGGAGAAGCCGGCCCGGGTGGCGCTGATCACCGAGTGCTCGATGAGCGACAACGTCGCCCAGGAGTACCCCGAGCTCGACTTCGTCCGGCCCTGCAACCTGTGCCCGCACATGAAGCGCAACACGCTGGCCAAGATCCGGCACGCCCTGGAGACGATGACCCACGAGGTCACCGTCGATCCCGAGGTCGCCGATCGCGCTCGGGCCGCGGTGGAGCGGATGCTGTTGGTCGGCCCGCCGCCCAAGAAGGGCTGACCGCCATGGCGCACACCCCCACCATCGCCGCACCCGACGCGTCCGTCGTGGTCGCCGACGGCCCGGTGATCATCGGCGCCGGCCTGGCTGGACTGACCGCCGCCATCGAGTTGTCACCGCTGCGCTGCATCGTGCTGAGCGCGGGGGCGGTCTCCACCGGCACCTCGACCGGCTGGGCCCAGGGCGGGCTGTCGGCCGCGGTCGGCCTGGACGACGACCCCGACCTGCACGTCATCGACACCCTGGCCGCCGGCGGTGGCCTGTGCGACGAGGACGTGGTCCGCGCGATCACCCGGGCCGCCCCGGCTGCCGTCGAGTGGCTGGCCGTGCAGGGCACCCAGTGGGACCGCAACCCCGACGGCACCCTGCGTCTGGGCCTCGAGGGGGCGCACAGCCGGCGCCGGATCGTCCACGCCCACGGGGACGGGACGGGGGCCGAACTCCTTCGCACGGTCGTCGACGGAGCCCGCCGCACCGACTCGGTGTCGCTGTGGGACCACTCCCCCGCCCGGCGGATCCTGGTCGAGGACGGCCGGGTCGCCGGCGTCCTCGTCGACACCCCGGACGGCCCCGTCGAGTTGCGGACGAATACCGTGATCCTGGCCACCGGAGGCGTCGGCGGCCTCTACACCCACACCACCAACCCGTTGTCCTCGCGCGGCCAGGGGCTGGCGCTGGCGTTCCGGGCCGGGGCGGTGCTGCGGGACGTGGAGATGGTCCAGTTCCATCCGACCGCCCTCGACGTCGACATCGACCCAATGCCGCTGGTCAGCGAGGCCGTCCGCGGCGAGGGCGCCATCCTGGTCAACGAGCACGGCGAGTGGATCCTGAAGAACCCGCTGAGCGCGCGCGACGTGGTGTCACGGGCCGAATGGGCGGCCCTGCAGGCCGGCCACCGGGTCTTCCTGGACGCCACCCAGGACCCGGGCGAGCGGTTCGCCGAACTGTTCCCGTCGATCAACGAGAAGGCGCTGGCCGCAGGCCTGGACCCCGCCCACGACTTGCTGCCGGTCCGGCCGGCCGCGCACTACCACATGGGTGGGGTGCTGGTTGATCGCCAGGGCGAGACCACGGTCCCGGGGCTGTTCGCGATCGGCGAGGTGGCGTCCACCGGCCTGCATGGCGCGAACCGGTTGGCGTCCAACTCGCTGCTCGAAGCGGTGGTCTGCGGACGCTGGGTGGCCGCCCATCTCAAGGACGTCCTCGGCACCGAGAACGCCCTGCCGGACGTCGCCGGACGCCACTGGGCCGAGGCGACCTGGGCCGCGCCGGGGCCGGCCGTCCAGCAGATCCGCGAGGTGGTCACCCGGGCCGGCGGGGTGCTACGCGACGCGACCGGTCTGACCGAAGGACTGGCCGCACTGCGGCAGCACGTGGCTGACGACACCGGCCTGGTCGGTTACCTCGTCTTGTGGTCGGCATTGCGCCGCGAGGAGTCGCGCGGCGGCCACACCAGAACCGACTTCCCGGCCACCGAACCCGTCGGCGAGCATGTCCTGGTCAGCCTTGCCGACCTCGAAGGAGTGTTGTGATGCGCGCGTTGCCGAGTTTGGTGATCGAACCGCTGGTGCGCTCGGCCCTGCTGGAGGATCTGGGGCGCGCCGGCGACCTGACCACCGACGCCATCATTCCGGCTGATCGGACGGCGACCGTCCGGTTGGTGTCGCGTGAGGCCGGGGTGATCGCCGGGACGGCCTGCGCCGCGCTGGCCTGGCACCTCGTCGACCCGCGGATCCAGGTCGAACTGCACCGTGAGGACGGCAGCCGGGTCGCCCCGGGGGACGTCATCGGCACCATCACCGGACCGGCCCGGGGGTTGCTCACCGGAGAACGGGTGGCACTGAACTTCCTCGGTCATCTGTCCGGGGTGGCCACCGGCACGGCCACCATCGCCGATGCGATCGCCCACACCCGGGCCCGGGTCGCCGACACCCGCAAGACCATCCCCGGGCTGCGGGCCCTGCAGAAGCATGCGGTGCTCTGCGGCGGTGGCACGAATCACCGCTTCGGGCTGGACGACGCCGTCCTGATCAAGGACAACCACATCGCCGTGGCCGGCGGGGTTCGGCCGGCGGTCGAGGCGGCGCGAGCCCACGTGGGGCACCTGGTGAAGATCGAGGTCGAGGTGGACAACCTGGACCAACTCGCCGAACTGCTGGAGCTGAGCGCCGACGCGGTGCTGCTCGACAACATGCGTCCCGACCTGCTGCGGCGAGCCGTAGACCTGGTGGCGGGGCGGATGATCACCGAGGCTTCCGGACGGATCACGCCCGAGACGGCGGTGCCGATCGCCGAAGCCGGGGTGGACCTGATTTCGGTGGGCTGGCTCACCCACAGCGCCCGCGTCCTCGACATCGGGCTGGACCACGACTGACCCGAATCGTCCCGGCGCTGGCGAGCCCGGGACGGGCGACTGAGTGCGCTCCCTAGGCTCCACGCGACCGCCTTGCACCTCTGGCGAGTTCTTCGGAGAGGCCCGTCCCGGGCTCTGTAACCGCCAGCTTAGGCGCTCCCTCAACAGGGAAACTCACCCGCCCGGGCGTAGCGATGGGCGAGGCAACCGCGCGGAACGTCCGCCCCGAACTTGCCGGTCCCGGCACTTCGTGAGCCAATGGCCGAGTGCCCCCCGTCCCTGACGCCGACGTCGCACTGAGCCCCGACCTGGTCAGCCGTTTGCTCGCCGACCAGTGCCCCGACCTGGCCGAACTACCGGTTGCTCCCTTCGCCCACGGCTGGGACAACGAGTCCTTCCTGCTTGGTGATCAACTGCTGGTGCGGCTCCCCCGTCGCTCGGTGGCCGCGCCCGCCCTCGTCCACGAACAGGCCTGGCTACCCCGGCTGGCGCCGGAACTCAGCGTGGACGTCCCGGTGCCCGTGTTCGCCGGACTGCCCGGCAGCGGTTACCCGTACCCGTGGTCGATCGTCCCGCTGCTCGGCGGACGGGTGATGGCGACCGTCCCGGTAGCCGAGAGGTCGCGCGCAGCCGCGGGATTGGCCGCGTTCTTCGGCGACCTGCATCGGCTGGCACCGCCGGACGCGCCGTCGAACCCGGTTCGGGGGGTGCCGCTGAGCGCCGTGGCGGAGCGCTGGTTGCCTCGCCTTGAGCGGCTCCCCGGCTTCGGGCGTCCGGCCGTCGCCGCCTGGACGGGCTGGGCGTCGGTTCCGGCGCATGACGGCCCCCCGCGCTGGGTGCATGGTGATTGCCATCCGCTCAACCTCCTGATCGGCGATCGCGGGGAATTGGCTGGCGTCCTGGATTGGAGCGATCTCACCGCGGGTGACCCGGCCTGCGACCTGGCGTCCGCCTGGTTGGCCTTCGACCGCAGCGGGCGGGACGAGTTCGAGCGCCGCATCGCCGCGTTCGGCCTGTACGACCGGCACGCCTGGACCCGGGCCAAGGCCTGGGCGCTGGGGTTGGCGGCGATCTTCTGTGACGCGGACGATCCGACCCTGGCGACCGAGGGACGACGGGCGCTCGCCCAGTTGCTGTCGGCCGACGCCTGATCAGCCGGAGCCGGGCGTTCCCCGGCCGGCTGCCCGGTCGCCCGAGAGGCGGTCAGAACGTCGACGTGTCGATCACGTAGCGGTAGCGGACCTGGGAGGCGACCACCTTGTCGTAGGCGTCGTTGATGTCCTCGCCGGCGATCACCTCGACCTGGGCGCCGATCCCGTGCTCGGCGCAGAAGTCGAGCATCTCCTGGGTCTCGGGGATGCCGCCGATCTGCGAGCCGGCCAGCGAACGCCGCCCGCCGGTGAGCAGGTTCACCTTGAGTTGAACCGGGTGCTCGGGCAGTCCGACGTCCACCAGCACGCCGTCCACCTTGAGGCAGCCGATCAGTCCGTTGAGGTCAAGGTCGCCCGACACCGTGCTGATCATCAGGTCGAAGGACTTGCGCAGCTTCTTCAGGGTGCCGGGCTCGCTGGTGGCGTAGTACTCGGTGGCGCCGAAGCGGCGGCCGTCCGCCTCCTTGGAGCGGGTCTGACTGATCACCGCGACCTCAGCCCCCATCGCGGCGGCCAGCTGGACGCCCATGTGCCCGAGTCCGCCCATGCCGACGATCGCCACCCGCTTGCCGGGCCCCGCGCCCCAGTGCCGCAACGGCGAGTACAAGGTGATGCCGGCGCACATCAGCGGGGCCGCCTCCGCCAGGTCGATCGACTCGGGGATCCGCAGTAGGTAGTCCTGCTCCACCGTGACGCAGGTCGAGTAGCCACCGGCGGTCGGCAGGCCGTCCCGGCCGATGGCGTTGTAGGTCCACACCGGGCCGCCCTTGCCCTCGCAGTACTGCTGAAGGCCAGCCAGGCACATGTCACAGGTGCGGCAGGAGTCGACGAAGCAGCCGACACCGACGTGGTCGCCGGCCTTGAACGTCGTCACCTCGCGCCCCACCTCGCGGACGATCCCGGCCAACTCGTGGCCGGGGACCAGCGGGTAGAGAGCCGGGCCCCACTCGCCGCGGGCAGTGTGGATGTCGGAGTGGCAGATGCCGGCGTGAGTGATGTCGAACAGCACCTCGGTCGGGCCGGGTTCGCGGCGGGTGATGGTGGTCTTGTGGAATGAGCCGGTCGCGGAGTCGATCGCGTAGGCCAGTGCTTCGGGCATGAGGTCTCCTTGGTGTCCCCTCAGTTCTATCAACTCTCCGAGCGGCGGATCGGCTGCTCCCACGGGGGGCCCAGTTTCTTGGCTCGAGGGCTAGGCCGCAAAAGTGGTGATGCCATGGGACAACCGCCGCTTCAACGAGGCGCGGGGAAGCCCATGCCATCACCAGATTCGGGGATCGTCGGAGGCCCGGCCCGCTACCCTGTTCCGGTGCTGGAGACGCGTCGGACCGGGGTGGTCGGGGACACCCTGACCTTCTGGTTCGACGACCCCGAGCACGCCGCGTCGAGAGTTCGCCTCTGGTATCACTACGACCTCGATCTCCCCCGGGAGTTCACCCAGGTGGCGGGCGGCTGGGCGTTGACCGTCCCGCGGCCACCGCTCGACCGCTTCGAATACTTACTGGAGATCGGACGCGACGAGGGCGGCCAGCACTTCGAGGTGCTGACCGTCGACCCGAGCAACCCGCACCGGGTCGGCGGCGCCTTCGGCGACCACTCCTGGCTGCCGCTGCCCGGCTACCGGACGCCCGACTGGCTGGACGAGCCGTCGATCGCGCACCATCGCGCGCTGGCCACCCTGGCTACGCCGGTGGGCGAGGTGGGCGTGATCGTCTGGTCGCCCGCCGACGCCAGTTTCGGGGAGCTGTTGCCGCTGCTGCTCGCCCACGACGGCCCCGAGTACGACCGGTTCGCGGGGCTCACCCAGTTCATCGGGGCCGGCATCGCCGCCGGCCGCCTGCCCCGGATGCGGGTGGCGCTGCTCGACCCCGGCGCCCGCAACACCCGCTACTCCGCCAACCCCGGCTACGCCTGCGCGCTGGTCGATCACGTCCTGCCGTGGCTGGTGGCGGCGCATCCGACGCCGGTCCGTCCGGTGCTGATGGGGGCCAGTCTCGGCGGCCTGGCGGCCTTCCACGCCGAGTGGACCCACCCCGGCACCTTCGCCGGGCTGGCCCTGCAGTCCGGCTCGTTCTTCACCCCGAGCACAGACGCCCAGGAAGTGCGGTTCAAGCACTTCGGCGACATCACCCGCTTCGTCGGTGAGGTGCAGGAGCGTTCGACCCCCTCACGTCCGGCGGTGTCGGTGACCTGCGGCAGCGCCGAGGAGAACCTGCGCAACAACCGGCTGCTGGCCGAACGACTGGCCGGGGAGGGGGTGCCGGTGGCCTGGGGTGAGGTCCGCGACGGCCACAACTTCAGCTGCTGGCGGGACCTGTTCGATCCGCATCTGACCACCCTGCTGCGAGAGGCCTGGAACTGATGGAACGCGTCCACCACGAGATCTGGGCCCCCGGTTTCGACCGCCACGGGGTGGTGATCCGGTACGGCCATTACGGCAAGCCGGTGGTGGTGTTCCCGTCCGAGGCCGGACGCGCCTGGGACTTCGAGAACAACGGCATGATCGACGCGATTCGGCCACTGATCGATGAGGGCCGGTGCAAGGTCTACTGCGTGGACTCGTTCGACGCCCAAACCTGGTCTGACCGGTGGCTCAGCCTGGAGGAGCGCGCCCGGCGCCACAACGCCTACGAATCCTGGATCACCAACGAGGTGGTCGGCTGGATCGGCGCGGACTCCCCGGGCGCCCAGACCGCGGTGGTCACCGGCTGCAGCCTCGGCGCCTACCACGCCCTCAACCTCGCCCTGAAGCGGGCCGACCTGTTCCCCGAGGCCCTTTGCCTGTCCGGCAACTACGACCCGTCCACCTGGCACGCCTGGGGGGACGCCGGCGACGCCGCCTACTTCGCCAACCCCACCCAATACGTGCCGCACCTGGGCGGCGGGCACCTCGACTGGCTGCGGGCGAGGTTGCACATCGTCCTGACCGTTGGCCGGGGCGCCTGGGAGACCCACCCGACCGGCGCGCTCCCGTCCAGCCGCCACCTGGCGCACCTGCTCGGCGAGAAGGGCATCTGGGCCGAGCTGGACGAGTGGGGCGACGACGTCTCCCACGACTGGCACTGGTGGCAGCGGCAGATCGCCCATCAGTTGCCGCGCTTCTGCTGATCCGTCCAAGCCTCGCTTGCTCTGGTGGCGGACTCGGCCCGCAACTAGGGTCGATGGATGGAAGCACTCTTCGGCACCGAGTTCGCGGACGCGGGTTTGACGGATTGGCGCAAGCTCGCCCAGGGACTGCACGCGCGCTATCGCTCGGACGACTTCACGGCGGCGGCCCGGTTCGTCCTGGCGGTCGCGGAGGCTAGCGATGCGGCCAACCATCACCCTCGCGTGGTGCTCGGCCACGGCTATGTCGACCTTGAACTGGTGAGCCACGACGCGGTGTACCGCGAGGACAACGGCACCGAGCACGTCGTGGAGTGGGTGACCCAGAAGGACCTCGATCAGGCCCGCCGGATCACGGCCATCGCGGCCGAGCACGGGCTTGACCCCGACCCGGCCGCGGTCTGCGAACTGGAACTGGGACTCGACACGGCTGACTCCGCCACGATCGCGCCGGTCTGGGCCGCACTGCTGACCGGGACCACGAAGTCGGTGGGTCGCGGCAGCCCGAGCGACGAGGTTCGGGACGCGTCCGCTCGGGTGCCGAACCTGTGGTTCGGGGACCCTCCCGAGACCGGTGGGGACGGCCAGCGGTTCCATCTCGAGGTGTACGTAGCGCCGGAGGCGGCCGCGGGACGGATTGCCGCTGCCCTGGCCGCGGGTGGGACCATCGCCGACGACAGTCGAGCCCCCGGGCTCACCGTCATCGCCGACCAGCAGGGCAATCGGGGCGTCGTCTGCGTCGACACCTCGGCGGCGGCCACGGGCTGACCCCTGGTCCGGGCACCACGGTTGGGCGGGCCGGTCGAGCGTTTCACACTGGGGCGGGACGGGTCTCCCCGCTAGGGGGAACGCGGTGCCAAGATGACGACCACACCGACGTGGAAGGGCGTTACCGATGACCACCAAGGATCACCTGATCGGGCTTCTGCTGGGCGCTGAGGAGGACTGGCCACAGGCCTTCGAGGCGCTGGTCCGCCGCGTCGGTCCGATCACCCAGGACGGCGTCGAGCATCGGCTGAAGACCGACCGGATCACCATCCACCCCTTCGACCTCACCGACCCGGTCGAGTACGACCTGGTGATCGACCGCCTGGCGTATTGGTACTACCACCCCCGGGAGTGGCTGAAGAAGGCGGCGATGGTCAACGGCACCTACCTGCTGAACAGCCCGTTCACCTTCCAGGCGATGGAGAAGCACACCGCCTACTGCGCGATGATCCGGCTCGGCCTCAAGATTCCGCGGACGGTGCTGGTTCCTTACAAGAACCCGGTGGACAACGTCCGCTGGGCCTACACGTCCTCGAAGTACAACCTCGGCTTCGACCTGGACGCGATCGCCGCCGACCTGGGCTACCCGATGTACATGAAGCCGTTCGACGGCGGCGGCTGGCGCGGCGTCTCCCGGATCGACACCAACGACGACCTGCACCGCGCCTACGACGCGTCCGGCGAGATGCTGATGCACCTGCAGTCGACGGTCGAGTACGACAAGTTCGCCCGGGCCCTGACCATCGGGCCGGAGACGATGGTGATGGACTACCGGCCCGAGAAGCCGATGCACGAGCGGTACGCGGTCAGCCACGACTTCTTGTCGGCGTCGGCGGGAGCCCAGGCGCGGACCGTCAGCCAGACCGTGAACTCGTTCTTCGGCTGGGAGTTCAACTCCGCCGAGATGCTGGTCAAGGGCGATGAGGTGTACCCGATCGACTACGCCAACGCCTGCCCGGACGTGGCCGTCACGTCGCTGCACTACTACTTCCCGTGGGCGATGAAGGCGCTGCTGCGCTGGTCGGCCTTCTGTGCGGTCACCGACCGGCCCTACATGGTCGACCTGCAGACCTCGCGCTACTTCGCCATCGGCGACGACGAGTCGCTGAGCTACGAACAGAAGATGGCGGCCTACCAGAAGCTGTCCGACCGCTACTTCGAATCCGACCAGTACTGGGAGTGGGTGGCGGAGAAGCTGCCGCACCTGGACGAGCAGGTGTTGGAGTGGGTGACCTCGCCGGGGTTCGACAAGATCCTCCGCGAAACCGTGGACGCCACGTACCCCGAGCACGAGCGGGGTCGCTTCCTCGACCACTTCCGGGGACTCACCGGGATGTGGGCCTCGGACGAGCGCTCGGTGCTGGACGCCAAGCAGTAGGCACCCGCGACCCGGCGGGTCCCAGCCCACGCGCCCTCGCCCACCCCAACGCGACGTTGCGCCTCGTAGGCTGGGGCCATGACCACGCAGCGCAGCCTCGGCCCGTTCTCCGTCTTCCCGATCGGCTTGGGGGCGATGCCGCTCTCCTTCGGCGGCGAGAAGGCGGTCCCCCGGGAGCGGGCGGTGGCCGTCATCCACGCCGCGCTGGACGCCGGGGTCACCCTGATCGACACCGCCGACATCTACGCCCCCTCCTGGGACGCGATGGGCCACAACGAGTTGGTGGTCGCCGAGGCGTTGGCCTCCTACCCGGGCGACCACTCCGGGATCGTGGTGGCCACCAAGGGCGGGATCACCCGCGGCGAGGGCGAGACCTGGGGCCGCAATGGCTCCGCCAACTACCTCAAGGCGGCGGCCGACAAGTCGCGCGAGCGCCTCGGCGTGGAGTCGATCGACCTCTACTACCTGCATCGCCCGGACCGCACCCGCCTCTACAGCGAGGTCGTGGCCACCCTCGGTCAGTTGCAGGCCGACGGGGTGATCAAGCAGATCGGCATCTCCAACGCCAACGTCGAGGAGATCCAGGTGGCTCTGGACGTGCTCGGCGAGGGCGGATTGGCCGCGGTCCAGAACGAGTTCTCGCCGCGGTTCCACCACACCAGCAGGGACGAACTCCAGTTCTGCGGCGACCACGGGATCGCCTTCCTGCCCTGGTCACCGCTGGGCGGGACGGGCGGCGGCGCGGCCGCGGTCGGCACACGGTTCCCGGCGATCTCCGAGGTGGCGCACGCCCATCAGGTCAGCCCGCAGCGGGTCACCCTGGCCTGGGAATTGGCGCTCGGCGACCACGTCATCCCGATCCCGGGGGCGTCTCGTCCCGAATCGATCATCGACTCGGCGCAGGCCCCCCGGTTGCCGTTGACCGACGATCAGGTGGCCGCGATCAGCGCGTCCATCTTCGGCGAGTAGGTTACAAACCGCCTAGCCACAGCCCTAATCCAGCGGCGAGTAGCCCCGCGGCGAGCATGCCGCCGGTGTGAATCAGCAGCCGCCAGCCCTCCCGGGCGCTGGCCAGTCGAGCGCCCTCGACGCTGGCCGTGCTGAAGGTGGTGAACCCGCCCATCAGGCCGACCCCGAGCGCGGCGCGGACCACCGGGTCGCCGCCGTGACGGCCCCACCAGGCGCCGATCAGGCCCAGCAGGAACGACCCGGTGACGTTGATCACGATCGTGCCCAGCGGGATCCCGACGTGGGGCGTCCGCCGGGCGACGATCCGGTCGGCGAGGAAGCGCAGCACGGCACCGACCCCGCCGGCCAGCGCCACCAGCAGTTCAGCCGGCATCGGCGGCCCTCGGCCGCGCCCTGAGGGCGGCACGGGTCAGCTGGATGCCAACGGAGGCGGCCACGACCCCCAGCAGCACACTCGCCAGCGCGTACCCAACCCCACTCACCCAGGAGCCGCCAGCCAGCGCGATGGTCTCGACGGCGAACGAGCTGTAGGTGGTGAAGCCGCCGAGGACGCCGGTGCCCACCCCAAGTCGGGTCGTCCGCCGCCAGCCCTGATCGGGACCGCTGCGGGCCAGCGCCTCCAACAACGCGCCCAGGGCCAGCGACCCACCGAGGTTGATCCACAGGGTCACCGGCCAGCCGCCAGGTGCGGCAACGAAGGCCGACTCCAGGGCCGCCCGGGTGGCCGTCCCCAGGCAGCCGCCGACGAAGATCACCGCCAGCCAATGCAGCGGCGCCCGCTCAGTCGCCACGCAGCCGCACCTTCCAGTCCACCACCGCGACCGGGACGATCAGCACCGGGCGGTGCTGGTGCCGCGACAGATGCACCGCCACCGAGCCGGCCAGGAAGTCGCGGACGCGCTCAGAGGCGGCCGGCCGCCGGGCCCCGATCACGAACGCGGAGGCGTCCACGGCCCGGGCCAGATGAGTCAGGGCGCGATCGGCCCGTCCGGCCAGGTAACGGAAATCCCACGCGCCCCGGTGGCTGGCCAGGATTGACTCCAGATTCGCTCGGAGTTCGACGTCGCGGCGACGCCAGGAGTCGTCGGCCAGGTCCGGCCCGAGGTCGCTGTGCCGGACGGTGCCGTCGGGCAGTTCCTCGTCCACCACCCGGTCGGGATCGGCGTAGGCGAAGTGCAGGGGCACCCCGCCCAGGCCCTGCGCCCAGGCGGCGGCGGTCAGCGCCACCAAAGGCGACTGCCCGGGCACGACTCCGACCACCAGCGGATGCCCGGCCAGCGGCACCATCCGGTCGGGACTGGGCTGGGGCACCGCACGAGCCGGCATGGCAGTCTCCTTCGGCCGCATCGTGGTCAGCAGCCGGACACCACCCTAGTTCCGCGGCCGGGGGTGGGGGCGCGGCTACCCCCTGGGGTATAGCCTCGCGTCATGGGAGACCAAGCCGAGAGCGGGGCCCGCGCGGTGCACCTGAGCGCGGAGGAACTTGAGGGCGTCATTCGACGCCTCAAGCGCGCCCGGGGTCAGCTCGGCGGGGTGATCGCGATGATGGAGGAGAGCCGCGACTGCCGCGAGGTGGTCACCCAACTGGCGGCGGTCGCGAAGGCGGTCGACCGGGCCGGGTTTCTGATGCTGTCGCTGGGCATGCGGAAGTGCCTGACCGATCCGGACGCCACCGACGGTGACGCCGAGGCGATCGAGAAGCTGTTCCTGTCGCTCGCCTGAGCGCCGCACCATCAGGTGGCCGCCTCCCGGCTGGCCATCCCCGCCTGCCAGGTCTTATAGCCACCATCGAGGTTCCGGGCGTCGCGACCGTGCGCCGCCAGGATCCGGGCGGCGGTATGCCCCCGGATGCCGACCGCGCAGTGGACGACCAACGGCCCGTCCGGCAGTTCGGCCAGGCGGTCGCGCAGCTCGTCGACTGGCAGGAGCACCGCCCCCGGGATCGATCCGGCGCGGTGCTCGTCGGCCGTCCGTACGTCGAGCAGGGTCGCGCCGGCGTCCATTGCAGCGGCCAGTTCATGCCACTGGATCGCCTCGGTGGTGCCGGTGGCCAGGTTCTCGGCGACGTAGCCGAGCATGTTCACCGGGTCCTTGGCCGACCCGAACTGGGGCGCGTAGCAGAGTCCGAGTTCGGCGAGTTCGCTGGCGGTCAGGCCGCCACGGATGGCGGTGGCGATCACGTCGATCCGCTTGTCCACGCCGTCCGCGCCCACTCCCTGGGCGCCGAGGATCGCGTCGCTTTCCGGATCCACCAGGAGCTTCAGCGACATCGACGCGGCGCCGGGGTAATAGCCGGCGTGGGAAGCGGGATGGGTGTGGATCACCCGATGCGGACGCCCGGCGGCGACCAGCCGCTTCTCACTCCACCCGGTGGCGGCGATCTGCAGCCCGAAGGCACCGACGATCGCCGTGCCCAGCACTGGGCGATCGTCGACCGGCCGGCCGAGGATCGCGTCGGCGACCCGCCGGCCCTGCAGGTTGGCTTGGTTGGCCAGCGGCACCAGGGTCGCCGCGCCGGTCAGGGCGTCCAGCTTCTCGACCGCGTCTCCGACGGCGTAGATGTGGGGGTCGCTGGTCCGCAGCCGACGGTCCACCCAGATGCCGCCACGCTCTCCGATCCGGAGCCCGGCCTGCGCGGCCAGATTCGTGTCCGGTCGGACGCCGATCGACGCCACCACCAGCTCAGCCGGGATCCGTTCTCCGGTGTCCAGGACGACCGTGTCGGGTTCGATCGCGACCACCGACACCCCGAGCCGCAGGTCGACCCCGGCGGCCCGGATGGCGTCGTGGACCGGGCTGATCAGTTCGGGATCGAGGGGCGGCATCACCTGGGCGGTGGCCTCGATGATGGCCACGTCCATCCCGCGGTGGACCATGTTCTCCGCCACTTCCACGCCGATGAACCCGCCGCCAATGACCACGGCACGGGCGGCTCCGCCGGCGGCGTCCACCAGGCGATCGAGGTCGGCGATGTCGCGCAGCACCAGGGCTCGCTCGATGCCGGGGATCGGCGGCCGGACCGGCTGCGCGCCCGGGCTGAGCACGAGGGCGTCGTAGGTGATCTCCTCGGTGCGGCCGCGGTCGAGATCGCGGATCAGCACGGTGTTGTTCTCGCGATCGATGGCCACCGCCTCGTGGCGCACCCGGACGTCCAGAGCAAACCGGTCGTGCAGCGACGCCGGGGTCTGCAGCAGCAGCGACGACCGCCGCGGGATCACCCCGCCCAGGTGGTACGGCAGCCCGCAGTTGGCGAACGAGACGTGGTCGCCGCGCTCAACGACGATGATCCGGGCGTGCTCATCCAGGCGGCGTAGTCGGGTGGCCGCCGACATTCCCCCGGCGACACCTCCGACGATGACCACGCTGCGGGTGGGCGTTGACGTTTCAGGCACCGCAGGATGATACCCCTAGGGGTATCGCAGTCGCGAATCAGGACGTTCGCTCGGCGACCGCCGCGATCAGGTCCGCCACGGTGATCGAGGCGAGCGAGTCGAGCCGCCGCCAAGGGCCGGGGTGGTTCAGCTCGGCGTCGTGCGGGACCCCGAAGGCCACCGCTCCGGACGCCACCGCGGCGGCCAGCCCGGGTGGGGAATCCTCGACCGCCACGCAACCCTCGATCGGGACGCCAAGCCGTTCGGCTGCGGTGCGATAGGGCTCGGGGTCGGGCTTGCCGCGGGCCACGTCCTCGCCGCCGACGATCAACCGGATCGCCCCCGGCGGCAGTGCGTCGGCCACTACCTGGGCCATGGCCCGCGGTGAGGTGGTGACGATCGCCTGCGGGATGTCGGCCGCGGCCAGGGCGGCGACCAGTTCGTGGGCGCCTGGTCGCCAGCTGACCTGCTCGCCGAGGGAGGCGGTCACCTCCTCGGTCAGCCGGTCGATGATCTGCCGCTGGGGCAGGTCGACCCCGGCGCCGCGCATCGCCTCGGCGGTGACCACCATGTCGGTGCCGACCAGGGTGAGGCCGTCCTCGTGGGTCCAGGCGCCGCCGTGCTCGGCGACCAGCGTGATCTGAGAGGCGATCCAGGCCGGCTCCGAGTCGATCAGGGTGCCGTCCATGTCCCACAGGACGGCCGCCAGGGCGCGCTCAGCCACGACTGGCCAGGTGCTCGACGGCCGCCTGCTCGATCGCCAGTCCGTCCCGGTAGCGCTCCATGAAGGCGCTGAATCCGGCCACGTCGTCCGGGTCGGGGTTGACCGTCTCCAGGGCAGCGTCGGCGAAGACCGCGTGATCCAGGTAGTCACCGAGGGACTCGCCCGGCGCCTTGCTCTTCATGAACCCGGCCAGCACGGCGATCCCCCAGGCACCCCCTTCGCCGGCGATCTCGCCGACGCTAACCGGGGCGTCGATGGCCGCGGCCAGCAACCGCTGGGCCACCCCCTTGGTCTTGAACAGGCCGCCATGGGCGAACATGCTGTCCAGGCCGACCCCCTCGTCCTTGAGCAGGACGTCGAGGCCGATCCGGAGCGTGCCGAGCGCGGCGTAGAGCTGGGTGCGCATGAAGTTGGCCAGGGTCAGCTTGCTCTCCGGGGTCCGGACGACCAGCGGCCGGCCCTCGCTGAGGTGGGTGATGTGCTCGCCGGACAGGTAGTTGTAGGAGAGCAGTCCGCCGCCGTCCGGGGCCCCGTCCAGGGCGGCGGTGAACAGCGCCTGGAAGACCGCAGAGGCGTCGGCCGGAGCGCCGAGCCGGGCGGCGAACTCGGCGAACAGCCCGGCCCAAGCGTTGAGTTCGCTGGCGCCGTTGTTGCAATGCACCATCGCCACCAGGTGCCCGGCCGGGGTGGTCACCAGGTCGAGTTCGGAGTGCTGCTTGGACAGCGCGCCCTCCAGGACGATCATCGCGAAGATCGACGTGCCAGCGCTGACGTTGCCGGTGCGCGGCGCGACCGAGTTGGTGGCCACCATGCCGGTGCCGGCGTCGCCCTCGGGTGGGCAGAACGGAGCCCCGGGCCGCAGCGTGCCGGTGGGGTCGAGGAGTCGGGCGCCGGCCTCGGTCAAGGTGCCCGCCTGCTCACCGGCGGGGAGCACGTCCGGCAGCAGCGGACGCAAGGTCCAGGGAAGGCCGCGGTCGGCGACCAGTTCGTCGAACTGGTCGAGCATCGCCTCGTTGTAGGTGCCGGTGTCGAGGTCGATCGGGAAGACCCCGGAAGCGTCGCCGACGCCGAGCACCTTGCTTCCGGTGAGCTTCCAGTGGACGTAGCCGGCCAGGGTGGTCAGGTGGGAGATGGCGCCGACATGCTCCTCGTCGTTCAGCACCGCCTGGTAGAGGTGTGCGATGCTCCAGCGCTGCGGGATGGCGTGATGGAACAGCCGGGTGAGTTGTTCGGACGCCGGGCCGTTGATGGTGTTGCGCCAGGTGCGGAACGGGACGAGCAGGTTGTCCTCGGCGTCGAAGGCGAGGTAGCCGTGCATCATCGCCGACACGCCCATGGCGCCGACCGTGGTGAGCGTGGTGCCGTAGCGGGACTGGACCTCGGCGGCGAGGTTGGCGAAGCAGTCGGCCAAACCGGCGTGGACCGCCTCCAGGGGATAGGTCCAGATCTTGTCGGCGAGCTGGTTCTCCCAGTCGTGGGCGCCGATGGCGAGCGGCGTGTTGTCCGGCCCGATCAGCACCGCCTTGATCCGGGTCGACCCGAACTCGATGCCCAGCGCCGTCCGGCCGGCCTCGATCGCTTCACGTGCTTCGGTGCTCATCAAACCCCCGTGTTCGTGTGGCCGGACGCTGCAGCATCGCTGCGCCGGCGGAGCCCTTCGAAGCAGCCTACGGGTGGTCGCCGGATCGTCGGAAGCGGCACCTCTGGCTCCAATGTTGGATCTTTCGTCGTAGTCGACCAAAGATCCAACATTGGGAAGGCGGTGGCGTCGATCACGCCGGCGCCGTCACTGTGCGGGATCACCCGCGGGTAGGGCATCGACGAACCCAGCCAGCCGGCCCGCTTCTTGGTGTCACCCGGGTTGATCCCGGAGAAGCGGACGCGAACCCGCACCTCGCCGGGCCCAGGGGTGGGTTCTGGCAGTTCGCCGACCCGAAGGACCGACGCCGCGGGTCCTTGTTCGTCGTACCAGGCAGCTCGCATGCAGTCATTGTGGAACATCGCACACGGCAGTCGGAGGGTGGGTACACGGCGATGGCGGCCGACTCAGTCCCCGGCGAGCAGGCGGGCTACCGGCAGCCGAGTCAGCGCAACGGCCGGGAGGAGCCCGGCCACGACGCAGCCAAGCACCGCCAGCCCGGCCATCAGCGCCGCGTAGCCAAGGAGCCCGGCAGGCAGCGAGCCGGCGAACCCCAGGACCGCGGCCAGGGCGCCGCCGATCCCGACCAGTGCACCGAAGAGTCCCAGCGCTACCGACTGGGCAGCGAGGGAGAGCCCTAGCTGACCTTCGTGCCACCCCGAAGCGGCCAGTGAGGCGTAGTCGCGGGCGTCCTCGGTGATGCCGAGGAACAGGATCACCCCCACCGCGATCAGGCCCAGGATCGCCAGCATCGCCGCAGCGATCACGTCGGGCGTGCGCACCTGGAGCGCCACCGCGTCCCCCAGCAGAGTTCCGACCACAGCGCCGTTGAACACCTGGCTGACCGCCAGCAGGAACAACAGCGACCCGGACGCGAGCGCCACCGACAACACTCCGGCGACGACTCGGCCCGGACGCCGGAGCAGCGACACCAACCCCAGCGACACCGGCCCGCGCACCCGCAACCACGAGCCGCCCCGCGTCGTCGGCGGGGTGAGGGCGCTCACGGATGACAAGCGCGCGGCAGACATCGCCGCCGCCAAACTGGCCAGCACCGTCAGCAGCAACGCGGTCGGCACGGCCAGCCCGGTCCGGAGCGGGTCGAAGGCGACTCCCACGGCCGCCGCCAACGGCCAGGAGATGATCGCGCCCAGAACACCGGCGGCCAGCCCGATCAGGGCCGCTTCGAGGAGAAGGGCCCCGGTCACCCGACCGTCGGTCCAGCCGGTTGCCTTCAACACCCCCAGTTCGTGTCGGCGGGCCGCGAGGGACGCCCGGGCCACCACGGCCACGGTCAGCGACGAGGAGACCAGGATCAACACGAACAGCAGCACCGACTTGAGGTCCAGCGCCTCAATGATCGTGATCGCCACGCCCTTCTTGGCCCACAACTCGTTGAGGTTGAGCGCCGGAACTCCGAGTTTGGTGGCCGGGAGTTCCACCCGCTGCGGCAGCGGGGACGAGCCGGCCATGATGTCGACGTCGAGACCGGTGGCCTCACGGATCCGTTCGGCGACCACCCGGATTCGCTCACGGGACTCCTCGTCCGGTCCGGTCACACCCGCGACCCGGATCCGCACCGCGCTGACCGGGGCGTCGACCGAGATCTGTCCGGCCGCGGCCTCGAACATCGGCAGTGCCTTGATCGGGATCAGCAGAGACGGGGGCAACTGGGCGTAGCCGGCCGGATCCAGGTTCGACCGCATCACGTCACCACCGAGAATGTCGCGGGTGGCGTCGTCGGCCGCGACTAGATCCGCGGCGGAGTAGGTCTCCAGCGGCACCCGACCCAAGGTCGCCCCCTCCCGGACCTTGGCCGCGTCGAAGCGCCCCACCACCTGGATGCCGATCTGCTGGGCGCAGGCGTCCAGGTTCTTGGCGCACAGGGTGGTTTCGTACCCGTCCGGACCCACGCGTTTGGCCGAGATTCGACGAAAGGCTGTGTCCTGCATGGTCACCGGGAGATACGTCCCCGCTTCGATCTGGTACGACGCCGGCGACTCGGGTTCGGGCCGCAACGGAGTGCCCGCCGCGAAGGCGACCTCGGATGGGCGGTACAGGTCATGGACCGGTAACGAGGCTAGAGCAGGATCAGCGCCATCGGCGCCCCACTGCTCCGAGGCGACGACCGACTGCTGGCCCTTCTCGAACAACGCGTCCCCGCTGGTGACCAGCTCCACTCCCGGCCCGATCGGCTTCGCCCTGCGGATCATCGGGGCGTCGTCGTCCTCGAGGAAGTCCAGCAGCGCGAAGTCCTTCGCCGCTGACTCCGGCAGCGTCTCAACCGTCACCGTGTTGGTGTAGTCGGCGGCCGCACCAGTGACCACCATGCCGACGGTCCGAGGTGGAATCTTGGGCGGTCGATCTGGATCCTGCCCCGCGACGGCCACTTTCCACGAGTCACGGTCACTGAGGGCTCGGCCCTCGCTCACCGCGGCGTCCAGACCCACCAGTTGCGCCTCGGCCGCGGGGTCGATCGCCGCAATCGACAGGGGGTAGGTGACCATCAGCGGCAGGTGGATGCCCGGTTCCTTCGACACGCCCCCGGACGAGCCAACCCCGGGTGTCGCCAGAGAAACGCACAGAGGCTGCCAGAGGTCCGACGAGGCGGAACCCTCCTCCTGCGGCATCACCATGCAGGGGTGACGCTTCCTGCCGTCCACGATCTCGGTTGGCTGGGCATCGGAGTGGAAGTGCTCGCCATTGGGCTGGTCGACGTCGATGGTCTCGACCGTGAACGGGGCGCGGGTGACGTAGACAAACCCGCGATAGGCGGGCAGCCTGAGCGCCCCCGAGCGGGAACTGGCCATGATCCGGTACCTGAAGAGGCCGCGTTGCTGGCCGGCAGGCAACAGGCTGGTGATGTCGAGCGGGATGGTGAAGGTTTGGAACGTCACCCCCAGCATCGCGATCGGCGCCACCACCTCGCTGCCGCCCAGGGACTTGATCTGCTCCACCTGGTCGAGGGTGATTCCGCCGTACACACCGGACAGGAAACTGGATCGCACTTGGCCGTTGGCCGCCTCCAACGCCGTCGTCGACCCCTTCGGCCGGACGAGTAGGTCGTAGGCGCCCCGGAAATTGCCCTCCACGGTCTGGGTAACCTCCAGCCGCTGGGTCTCCGCGCTACCGGTGAGCAGGACGAAGCTGGTCACGGCGGTGAACACCGCCAACAACGCCGCCAGCGTCCGCCGCCAGCCGCCCCACAGCCCCGCCAGCGCGTAGCGCAACAGGTCCATGGCTCAGTCCCGCAGCGCGTGCCGGGGCGCCTGCGCGCGGACCAACTCGACGCGATTGGCGCGCCCGTCGACGATCCGGATCAGGTCGTCGCAGGTGCCGGCGACGTCCGGGTCATGGGTAGCCAGGACGATCGTGGTGCCATAGCGGCCGTGCAACTCGCCGAGCAGGTCCAAGATGTCGTCGGCGGTGTGCGAGTCCAGGTTGCCGGTCGGCTCGTCGGCCAACAGCAACCGGGGTCGGACGACCAGGGCTCGAGCGATCGCCACCCGCTGCTGCTGACCTCCGGAGAGCTGAGCCGGAAGGGCACCAGCACGATCGGCCAGCCCGACTGCGTCCAGCGCCTCAAGAGCACGTCGCCGCTTGCCGGTGACCTTTCGTCCGACCAGGGGCGCCGCCACGTTGTCGAGCAGCGACAACGCTGCCAACAAGTGGAACTGCTGGAACACGAAGCCGATGGTGGCCCGGAAGTCCGCCAGTTGGCGGCGTGAGAAAGAGGTGATGACGTCCTCGCCGACGGTGATGGTTCCAGAGTCCGGGACGTCGATCGCGCCGATCAGGTGCAGCAGTGTCGACTTGCCCGACCCGGACGCCCCCACCAGCGCGGTGCGGCTCCCGGCAGCCAGGGTCAGGGTCACGTCGTCGGCGGCGACCAGGCTCGAGGAGTCGCCGAGCCGATAGGTCTTGGTGACCTGGTCGAGGGTGACCACGGCGCCGTCCATGTCGTCTCCTGGGGGTGGGTGCTGGGGGTGGTCAAAGATTCATCGGCCCGAGCGACCCGATCCGGGCCGCGGTCGTTCGCGGTTCGGCGGGCGGGCCTAGCGTCCGGTCCGAGGAGATCTGCCCGTCGCGAAGGGTCACGATCCGCTCGGCCCGGGCGGCGATCGCGTAATCGTGGGTGGCAATCACCACCGTGGCCTGGCCGGAGGCGGGCAGGTCAAGCAGCAGGTCGATCACTTCGAAGCCGGTGGTCGTGTCGAGGGCGCCGGTGGGCTCGTCGGCCAACACGATCGCCGGGCGGTTGACCAGAGCCCGGGCGATCGCCACCCGCTGCTGCTCACCGCCGGAGAGATCCGCGGGCAGCGCTCGGACGCTGGCGGCCAGCCCCACCCGCTCCAGCAGTTCCAGCGCTCGCGGCCGCGCGCTGGCCCCGGACCGTCCCCCCGCGGTCGGGGCCAGCACGTTGTCCAGGACGCTCAGCCCCGGGATCAGGTTGAACCGCTGGAAGATGAAGCCGACGCTGCGCCGATGGTCCGCCAGCGCGCGGCCCCTGAGGGTCGAGACGTCACGCCCCTCCACCAGCACCCGGCCGGTGGTCGGGTGGTCCAGCCCGCCGATCAGATGCAGCAGGGTGGACTTGCCCGAGCCGGACGGACCCATCAGGGCGACCGCCGAGCCGGCCCCGATGGTGAGGTCGAGCGAATCGAGGGCCTGGGCAAGGCGGCGCCCCGGCGCACCGAAGTGCCTGCTCACCCCGACCAACTCGATTGCCACGGACCCACTCTGACCCATTACCTAGTAGCTAGGCAAGCGTCCGGGGTGCCACGATGAGCGGGTGGCTCTCCATCACGCCGTGCTCGCCCTCCTCCGCGAGGGACCTCGACACGGCTACGAGCTGAAGGGCGAGTTCGAGGCCCTGGCCGGCCCGCAGTTCGGCAGCTTGAACATCGGCCACCTCTACCAACTGCTGGAGCGGCTGGCTCGCGATGGACTCGCCGACACCCGGCGCGAGCCCCAGGAAACGCGTCCCGATCGGCTTGTCTACACCCTCACCGACAAGGGGCGCCACGAACTGGACGAGTGGCTGGCGGCGCCGACCAGGGCCGCTTCCGGGTTCCGCGACGACTTCTTCCTCAAGCTGGGCGCGGCCCGGCGGCTCGGCGACCCGGCCGTCCTGCACGCGGTGGTGGACCGCCGGCGAGGAGTCTTGCTGCAGGACCTCCGCGACCTCGCCGCGCTGCGCGACGACAGGTCCGACGCCTACGACCAGCTGATCACCGCCGCTGCCGAGTTGCAGACCCGTGGCCAGTTGGAACTGCTGGATCGCATCGATGCCGTCGCCGAGGAGTTGATCGTCGCGGCGCCCCTCGCGTCGTCCGGCGACACCGAAGCCAGAACGACCCGCAGCGCCTGATCCGGGGGACGGCCCGGACTCAGAACATCGTGTTGCCGTTGGCTGACGACTCTGGGATCACCTGGAGGACGTCCCAGTGCTCCACGACCCGACCGTGGTCGTCCAGGCGGAAGATGTCGATGCCGGCGTAGTCGTTCGACCCCGGCCAGCGCTGGTGGCAGTGCAGGACGACCAGGTCGCCCTCGGCGATCACCCGGACGAACTCGACCGACTTGCCGGGGTAGTCGCGGGCCATCCGCTCGAAGTAGTCGATGAAGGCATCATGGCCGTCGGCGACGTGCGGGTTGTGCTGTCGATACTCCGCGCCCGCGTAGCGTTCGATCGCCTCCCGAGGCCGGCACTGGTTGAACATCAGGTCGTAGAACGCGACCACGTTCTGCTTGTTGCGTTCCAGGTCAGTGCTCACTTCTTCCCCTTCCTACTGCGGACTCAGCCGCGGGCCTCGTCCACACCCAGGTTTGCCAGTTGGTCGGCCCGCTCGTTGCCGGGGTCGCCCGCGTGCCCCTTCACCCACTCCCAGCGGATCCGGTGTTGGGCGACCTGGGCGTCCAGCTCCTGCCACAGGTCCGCGTTCTTGACCAGCTTCTTGTCGGCGGTCTTCCAGCCGTTGCGCTTCCAGCCGTGGATCCACTTGGTGATGCCGTTCATCACGTACACCGAATCGACGTGCAGGTGCACCTCGGTCGGCCGCTGCAGGGCCTCCAAACCGCGGATCACCGCCAGCAGTTCCATCCTGTTATTGGTGGTCAGCTTCTCGCCGCCGAATAACTCCTTGGTGTGGTCGCCGTACCGCATCAGCACCCCCCAGCCGCCGACGCCGGGGTTGCCCTTGCAGGCGCCGTCGGTCCACATGTGCAGGGTCTGGTCAGCCATCGGGTTCCTTGCTGAGGGAGCATCTGAGTGCGACGAGCCCCTGGCCCATCGTCGAACGCCAGTCTGCCGGACCCCGCCCCGACGCCCGCCCATGGCCCGGCCGCGGGCCGGTAGATTGCCCACTTGGGTCCAGGCCCGCGATGGGCGGACGAGGAGGCGTGATGAAGCTGCTGCTGACCTCCGGCGGAGTGACCAACCCGAGCATCCACCGCGCCCTGGAGCAGCTTCTGGGCAAGCGCACTGAGGAGGCGGACGCGCTGTGCGTCCCGACCGCCCAATGGGGTCACCCGCAGTGTGGGCCGGTCTCAGCACGCGGTTTCATCGCCGGGCTGCCACCGTGGGGAGGGCTGGCGTCCCTGGCCTGGAGGTCGCTCGGTTTGTTGGAACTGACGGCGCTGCCGACGATCGGCGCTGAGCGGTGGGTGCCGTGGGTCCGGGAGGCCGACGTGCTGCTGGTGGACGGCGGCGACGCCACCTACCTGTGCCACTGGCTTCGCGAGTCCGGGCTGGCCGACCTGCTGCCGTCGCTGGACGACACGGTCTGGGTGGGCGTCAGCGCCGGCAGCATGGTGCTGACCCCGCGGATCGGCGACACCTTCGTCGAATGGGCTGGGGCGACCGACGACCGGACCCTCGGAGTGGTCGACTTCGCGATCTTCCCGCACCTGGACGTGTTCCCGGGCAACTCGATGGCCGACGCCGAGCGCTGGGCCGCGTCGATCGGCGGCCCCAGTTACGCGCTCGACGACCAGTCCGCGATCACCGTCTCGGACGGCCGCGTCGAGGTGATCTCCGAGGGCCGGTGGCGGCAGTTCCCCTGACGATCCGCCGAGCCTCGGCGCGGGTGGGCCACCGACGACCGACGCCGCCCGGACTCTGGCTGACAAAGGCCCGTCCGGACTACCGGAAGTAGTTCCATCCACCCCCGTCGCTGACTCGTTGCTCGCTGTCGAAACCCACCCGAACGCCGTTGGGGTCGGGCCAGTCGGCTTGGGCAAAGAGGTCGCGAATCTCGTGCCGCCAGGTGACGCAGGCGTCGAGCAACGCAGGGTCGAGTCGTTGATCCGCCCCATCGTCGAGGAGCCAGCGCGGCAACTCCTCCGGCGGACGACCGTCCAGCAGCACCCAGACCACTAGGTGCAACGGGTCGATGTCGACAGCCCCGTACCAGAACACGGTGGACACCCGGGCACCAGCGGCGGTTTGGCCGGTCAGCCTCGCCGACGCGAGCGCAACGGTCGCGGCGGCGCGGCCACTCAGGTCCATCGCCCCACGATAGGAGACGGGGTGACGCCGCGGGATGGCCCGGACCCAGGTACACCTCCGCCGCGCTGCTGGCGAAGCCTGCGGCGACTGGATGGAACTCTGACAGCGCTGAAGCTCTGAATTGGGCCATTTCTGCCCCGTTTGCGCCGTTCAGCGCTGTCAGAGTTCCACTTCTGCGCGACGAGCACTCCAGCAGCCCGGGCAGGACTGGGGTGACCAGCCTCGGGGCCATTCCACTGAGGGGTCAGCGATCGGGCACGCAGGTCAGAGGTGAGTGCCAGCCGGTACTGGTCGGCACCCAATGACCCGCGGAGGCCGAGCCCGATCAGGGCTCGACGGTCACTCCTCGCCAGAAGGCGATCCGGCCGGCGATCTGCTGCGCTGCGGAACTGGGCGTCGGGTAGTACCAGGCGGCGTCGGTGTTGACCTGCCCGTCCACCTCGACCGAGTAGTAGGAGGCCTTGCCCTTCCAGGGGCAGATGGTGTGGGTGGAGGAGTCACGGAGCAGCTCCTGCTTGACCGATCCGACGGGGAAGTAGTGGTTCCCCTCGACGACCACGGTGTCTTCGCTCTCGGCGATGACTGTTCCATTCCAGATGGCGCGCATGGTGACTCCTTTGTTGTGCTGGTGCACCGTGAACCCGTCAGAGGGTCCGCGATCTTCCCGGACGGCCAGGATCGCTCGAATCCTGGGGTTCGGGAAGATGGCGCCGCCGTCGACGGGTTGCATAGTCGTGACGTCGCTCGCTTTCGCCGCGACGGCAGGGATGGTCGCGGCGTTCAACCCCTGCGGTTTCGCCCTGCTCCCGGCCTACCTGGCGCTGTTCCTCGGGACGCCAGCGACCCGTGGATCGACGGTTCGGCGGGCGGTGGCGGTCGGCGCGGCCGTGACCCTGGGGTTCGTGGCGGCGTTTGGCGTCGTAGGGCTGCTGTTGGTGTTGTTCTCGGTAAGCATCGGTCCTTGGCTGGGCTGGGTGACGCTGGTCTCCGGCGTCCTGCTGATCGGGGTCGGCGGGTGGATGGTCCTGGGCCGGGACCTGTCCTTCGGCACCATCCGTCTGCCGCTGCGGGTGAGCCCCTCGGTGGCGGGTATGGCCGCCTACGGCGTCACCTACGCCGCAGTCTCCCTGTCGTGCACGCTCCCGGTCTTCGTGGCCGCGGTGCTGGGGTCGGTCCGCGCTGAAGGCTCCAACCCGCTCGCCATCCTGGCCGCCGCGGCCGCGTACGCGCTCGGGATGGGCGCCGTCCTGACCACCCTGGCCCTCGTGGTCGGACTCGCTGGGCAGGCTGTCGTCGGAGCGCTCCGCTCCGTTGGCCACCGCATCCATCGGATCTCCGGCGCCTTCGTGCTCCTCGCCGGGCTCTATGTCGTCTGGTACGGATGGGTCGAAGTGCAGACCTCACGTGGCCAGGCTGAACCGCCCCGGGTGTCGTGGAGGGTCTGATTCCACGAAAGGATGCAGACC
>CAYVOW010000030.1:0-24800 GCA_964453585.1 uncultured Micropruina sp. | reverse complement strand
GAGCCTGCTGCTGAAGTCAAGGCCCCCTACATCATCGTGGTGCTCGGTGGCGCGGTCGCGACCGCGGCCGGACGAGCGGCCGGGCTGCCCTGAGCTCAGGCCGGCCGCCGGGCGATCACGTGGAACACGTGCCAGTGCTTCGGGCCCGAGAATGAGTCGCCGTCGGCGTCCTCTTCGTCAAACGTGACGATCTCCAACCCGTCGAGCGCGGCCAGCACCTGCCCCCGGGTCCAGAAGGCGGCCCGCATCCCCGTGGCGGCGAAGGAGTCGCGATCACCGAAGATCTGACCGCCGAACCAACCCCCCGGCACCAGCGCCGCCCGAACCGCGGCCCACACCTGATCGAGGTGTTCGGCGGCGAACGGCAGCGAGTACGAGGCGTGGACGAGCGAAGCCGGCGGCAGCGCGTCCAGCTTGGCGAAGTCCTGCGTCCGGACCTCAAGCTGCGTGGGGTCGGACGCCCTGGCGCGGATGCGCTCGGCGGTAGTGGCGTCGCCGTCGATGGCCAGCACCCGCCAGCCCGCCGCCAGCAGCGCCCCGGTCTCGACGCCCGCCCCCGCACCCAGATCGATCGCCAGCCGACCCTCCCCCGGCCCGGCCGCTGCGATCAGGGAAGCCGACAGGGGCCTCGGCTTCCGCTCGGCCCGGCTGGCGTTGTACCTCGCCCAGTGGTCGGTCACGAGGCGGTCAGGCCGTAACCGGTCAGGATCCGGGCCAGCTCGTCCGCGCCCAGGAAGCGGTCCTTGTACTCGGCGTGCAGACCGGCCTCGCGGGCCCCCTCGACGTTCTCCATCAGGTCGTCGATGAACAGCGCCTCGCCGGGGGTCACGCCCAAGGCCGCGCAGCAATGGACGAAGTACGCCGGGTCGGGCTTCGCCAGGCCGACCTCGTAGGAGTAGAACGTGGCGTCGAAGTGGCGTTCCAGCCCCAGCTTCCGCTGCATGTAGCCGCCACGGTAGGACTGCTGGTTGGTGGCCAGGGCGGTGATCACCCCGCGGCCGCGAACCTCGTCCACCAGCGCCAGTGCGTCGTCCAGGACGTCGATGTCGTACCAGACCTCGAAGATCTCGTCCGCGGTGGCCGTACTGCCGAACTCGGTCAGTAGCCCGGCGAGCATCGGCTTGAAGTCGACCTTGCCGGTCAGCGCCTGCTTCTCGAGGTCGAGGCTCGCGTTGAAGAACCCGGGGCCGCCGAGCTCCTCGAACCGCTCCACGAAGCGAGGGGCCGGCCACTGCACCACGCCGTCGGCGTCGAACAACACTGCGCGAATCGTCACGGCCACAGCATGGCCGATCCGCCTCAGTCGACCAGCGCCGATCCCAGCCAGTCCGCCGGGATCGAGAAGCCCTCAACCAGGGCGACGGCGTTCGGCCGCAGCTCGGCGCAGAGCGCGTTGATCTGGCTGCGGATGGCCTTGGCGCGACCGCCGGAGAGCCGGCTGTGCGCCTGATACCAGCCGCTGTCGGCCTCGATCGACGACAGCGCGAACAGCGAGCACAGCCGCTCCAGCACCTCCCGCGCCTCGGGGTCGCGGCACTCGGCGATGCCGGCGATGAACGCGTCCAGCACCTCACGTTCCATGTGGACGCGACCGGCCATCAGGACGTGGTCCTGCATCCGGTTGAGCTCCTCGAAGTCGTCCCGGTTCGCCCGCTGCATCCGCCGGGCGAGGCCCTCCACGACGTGCCGCTCCCGCTCCTCGAACATCCAGGCGTGCCAGGCGCGGTCGACCAGCGACTGCTCATCGGTGCGACGCTGAGAGGCCTGAACGAGCCGGTCGACCAGCAGCCGGGCGCCGGTGCGCTCGATCACCGCGTGGCCGACGATCCGGGCCGAGGCCTGGACGAGGCCGAACCGGTCCAGCTCGGCCCAGGCCTCCTTGTAGTTGGTCAGCACGCCCTTGGCCACCAGTTGCAGCAGGACGGTGTTGTCACCCTCGAAGGTGGCGCAGACGTCGGCGTCCTGGCGCAGCAACGGCAGTTGGCTGTCCGACATGTACCCGGCGCCGCCGCAGGCTTCCCGGCAGACCTGGATGGTGTCGTTGGCGAACCGGGTAGAGAGCACCTTCATCCCGGCGGCGAAGGTTTCCAGTTCGCGGTGGGCGACCGGGTCGGGGGTTTCGGCCTCCCACACCTCGACCAGCTTCTCGGTCAGCTCGTTGTGAGCGAAGGCCAGGCCGTAGGCGGTGGCGATGGCCGGCAGCAACTTGCGCTGGTGGGCCAGGTAGTCCAGCAGCAGCACCTCGTGATCGGCGCCGGGCTGCTTGAACTGGCGCCGCGTGACGCCATAGCGCACCGCGATCGACAGCGCCCGCCGGGCCGCGATCGCCGCCCCGACGCCGATGCAGATCCGGCCGCGGACCAGGGTGCCGATCATGGTGAAGAAGCGGCGGTTGTTGTTGGCGATGTCGGAGACGTAGCTGCCGTCGGCCTCGACCCGGCCGTAGCGGTCGAGCAGCATGTCCCGGGCCACCCGGACGCCGTGGAACTCCAGCGTCCCGTTGTCGACGCCGAGCAAGCCGCCCTTGTGACCGTTGTCGCCGGTGGTGACGCCGGGCAGGTCGCGGCCTTGCTCGTCGCGGATCGGGACCAGGATGCAGTGCACGCCGTGCCGCTCGCCGTCGGTGATCAGTTGCCCGAAGACGGCGGCCATCTGGCCGTGGGCGGCGGCGTTGCCGAGGTAGGTCTTGACCGAGGACGGCGTTGGCGAGTCGATCACGAACTCCTCGGTCGCCGGGTCGTAGGTGATCGTGGTCTCCAGGGACTGGACGTCGCTGCCATGGCCGAACTCGGTCATCGCGAAGCAGCCCAACAGCCGGTTGGCCAGGGCGTCGGCCAGGAAGCGGTCGTGGTGCGACGTCGTCCCCAGGTTGACGATCGCGCCGCCGAACAGGCCGTGCTGGACGCCGGACTTGATCGTCACCGACGCGTCGCCGAGCGCCAGCACCTCGAAGTCGAGGACGGACTGGGTGAGTCCGCCGGTGCCGCCGTACTCCGGCTCGACCCCGGCCCGGCCGAACCCGGAGGCCACGATCTGCTGCAGCCGGTCCAGCGTCCACTCCCGGGCCTCGGCCATCGACATCGACGGGTCGCGCAGCATCCCCTCGGCGGGCCAACTGGCCCTTGTGGCCTGACGCTGCTCGCGGAAGGGTCCGTCCAGCACCTCGGCGAGTCGCTCGCCCAGCGGACGATCGGCAGTGGGCTCGGTGGTCAGGGCGGGTTCCATGGTGGCGGTCATGCTGTTCCTTCGACGGTGACGGTCTGGGTGAGTGCTGGGCGGAAGAGGGCGGAGATGTCGGCGACCACGGCGTCCCGGGCCCGGGTCATCCCCCCGGCGACCCATTGCGCGGCGGCCCCCCGGACGAAGCCGACCAGGCCGTGGCCCAGCGTCGAGGCGCGTTCGGGTTCGTAGCCGTGGCCGCACAGGACGGTGGCCACCTGGTCGCCGATCCGGTTGGTCAGGCCGTTGACCGGGTCGTCGGTGAGCGGACGATCGACCAGCGGCCGGTTGATCACAAACCGGTAGATGTCGGGATCGCGCTCCACCAGGCCCAGGTAGGACGAGGCCATCTCGTCGACCATCCGGGACAGGTCGTCGGGGCGCTGCCAGCCGACCGAGGTGTGCAGGTCGGCCAGGATGTTCTGGGCCACCTTCTCGACCACTGCCAGGTACAGGCCGACGCGGTCGCCGAAGTGGCGATAGAGCACGGGTTTGGAGGTGCCGGCCTCGGCGGCGATGTCGTCCATGCCGACGCCCGGGCCCTCGCGCCGGATGGCCCGCAGGGCCGACTCCACCAGTTCCCGGCGTCGCTCGATCCGGTGCTCGGCCCAACGAGCGTCCCGACCGTCGATCCGCGTCTCCACGAAACCCACAGTACCGGGTACTTCTCGTATCTGCTACTTTGGGTATCAGTAAACTTCGACGAAGGAGCGACATGGCAACCCTGCGCAACGCGGTGGTGGTGGGCGGCAACCGGGTGCCGTTCGGAAAGGCCGGGGGCGCCTACGCGCATGCCTCCAATCAGGACATGCTGACCGCCGCGATCGACGGCTTGGTCGCCCGCTACGGGCTGGCCGGCCAGCGGATCGGCGAGGTGGCCGCGGGCGCGGTGCTCAAGCACAGCGCCGACTTCAACCTGACCCGCGAGGCGGTGCTGGGCTCGGCGCTCGACCCGACCACCCCCGCCTACGACTTGCAGCAGGCCTGCGCGACCAGCCTCACCGCCACCGTCCAACTCGCCAACCGGATCGCCGTCGGCCAGATCGACGTCGCGATCGCCGCTGGCGTCGACTCCACCTCGGACGCTCCCGTGGCGGTCTCCGACCGGTTGCGCCGGACCCTGATCCAACTGAGCGCCGCCAAGACCTGGCAGCAGAAGTTGGGCCTGTTGGCCAAGGTGCGACCGGCCGACCTGGTCCCGAACGCCCCCAAGGCCGCCGAGAAGCGGACCGGCCTGTCGATGGGCGAGAGCCAGGCGCTGACCACCGCCGCCTGGGGGATCACCCGCGAAGCCCAGGACGAACTCGCCGCTGCCAGCCACGCGAACCTGGCTGCCGCCTGGGCGTCCGGGTTCTTCGATGATCTGGTCACCCCGTACCAGGGCCTGACCAAGGATCAGCCGCTGCGCGCCGACACGTCGGTGGAGAAGCTGGCGAAGCTCAAGCCGGTCTTCGGCGGCCCGGCCGGGACGATGACCGCCGGAAACTCCACCCCGCTGTCGGACGGCGCTGCCGCCGTCCTGATCGCCGAGGAGGGCTGGGCCAACGAGCACAACCTGCCCGCGCTGGCCAGGGTCGTCGACGCCGAGACCGCCGCGGTCGACTACGTGCTGGGCAAGGAGGGGCTGCTGATGGCCCCGGTCTACGCGCTCCCCCGGCTGCTGCAGCGCAACGGCCTCACCCTGCAGGACTTCGACTTCTACGAGATCCACGAAGCGTTCGCCTCGACCGTGCTGGTGGCGCTCAAGGCCTGGGAGGACGAGCAGTTCTGCCGCGAGCGGCTCGGCCTGGACGCTCCGCTGGGGGCGATCGACCGGTCGAAACTCAACGTGCACGGCTCGTCGTTGGCGGCCGGTCACCCGTTCGCCGCCACCGGCGCCCGGATCGTGGCCACCCTGGCCAAGATGCTGCACGAGAAGGGGCCGGGCTCGCGCGGCCTGATCTCGGTCTGCGCGGCCGGCGGCCAGGGCGTGGTGGCGATTCTGGAGGGCATGTGATGAACCTCGACAAGCTGTTGTCGTCGGCGATGACCTCCCCGCTGGGCCGCAAGGTCGGTGCCAGTTTCGGGATGGTCGAGGCGACCGAGTTGCGGCGAGGTCCGGCGCTGCCGAGTGGCCCGGTGGTCGTCTCCAGCGTGGGCGGCGACGCCGCCGAGTTGGCATCGCTGGTGGGCGGCCTCGGGGTCGCCACCATCGAACCGTTGCTCGACCTGCCCGAACACCGCACCACCGACGATCAGGGTCGCGACCGCGCCCCGGCCTACCCCTCCAAGATCGGCGGGGTCGTCCTGGACGCCAGCGGCGCCACCCGGGTGGCCGACCTCGAGTTCGTCCGGCAGGTGCTGCGTCCGGCGGTGAAGGCGCTGGAGCCGTCCGGCCGGATCGTGCTGATCGGCCTCGACCCGGCCGGTGTCACCGAGGTGGAGGCGGCCGCCGTCCAGCAGGGGCTGGACGGGATCATGCGCTCGGTCGGCAAGGAGTTGCGGGCCGGCGCCACCTGCAACCTGATCCAGGGGGCCACCCCCGAACTCGTCGGGCTGGGCCCGGTGCTGGCCTTCCTCTTGCAGGGCCGCTCCGCCTATGTGGACGGTCAGCCACTTCGGCTGACCGCCTCGCCGGCCGCGCCCCAAGCCGCTCCGATCGCCGTCGTCACCGGCGCCGCCCGGGGCATCGGTGCGGCCATCGCCCGCACCCTGGCCGCCCAGGGCGCCCGGGTGATTGGGGTGGATGTCCCGGTCGCGGGCGAGGCGCTGGCGTCAGTCGCCAACGAACTGCGCGGGAGCGCGCTGCAACTCGACATCACCGCCGCCGACGCGGGTGAGCAGCTCGCCCGGCACGTGGTGGCCAGGTTCGGGCCGGACGCCCGGATCGACGTCCTCGTCCACTGTGCGGGGATTCTGCGCGACAAGATGCTGGTCAACCTGGACGAGCAGCGCTGGGGGGCGGTGCTGGCGGTCAACCTAGCCGCCCAGTTGCGGATCAACGACGTGCTGCTGGACGCGGCCCGCCCGGGCGGCCTGGCCGACGGCGGCCGGATCATCGGGGTCGCCTCCACCTCGGGTTGGGCCGGCAACCGCGGCCAGACCAACTACGCCGCCTCCAAGGCCGGCGTGATGGGCTGGGTGCGGGCGTTGGCGCCGAAGGTGGCGGACCGGGGCATCCACGTGAACGCGGTGGCGCCGGGGTTCATCGAGACCGACATGACCGCGTCCATTCCGTTCGTGGAGCGGGAGATCTTCAAGCGGTCGAACAGCCTGGCCCAGGCCGGCAAGCCGGTCGACGTGGCCGAGGCGGTCGCCTTCCTGGCCCAGCCCGAAACCCCGATGACCGGGCAGGTGCTGCGGGTTTGCGGCCAGCTCGTGGTGGGGGCCTGAGATGGCCGACCGCGAGGTCGTCCCGCTCGACGCCGTTCCGCCGACCGCGCCGCTGTACGCCCGAGCCTTGCTGCCGCGGGGGGCCAGCGGGTCGCTGCCGAATCGGACGGTGGTCGTCCGTGATGTGGTCCAGGACGCGTCCCGGCTGGCAGCCTACAACCGTGTTTGCGAGTTCGTGCTGACCGATCACGTCCCGGCGACCTGGCTGCACGTCCTGGCCTTCCCGCTGCACCTGGAGCTGCTGGCCGCCCGTGACTTCCCGGTGTCGCTGGCCACGGTCGTCCATGCCGCCAACTCGATGACCCTGCACCGGCCGGTGTCGGTGACCGAGAAGCTGACCCTTGGCTGCGAGGTTTCCGGCGCCCGGACCCACCGCCGCGGCGTGATGCTCGACCTGCTCGCCACCGCGTCGGTGGCCGGTGAGGAGGTGTGGCGCGGGATCAGCCACTACCTGGCGATGGGGGCCAAGCTGCCCGGGCTGAGCGGCGCTGCGGAGAGTGACCCGGCCGAGGCGGCTGCCTCCTCGGAGCTGCCCACCGCAGGGATGTGGCGGCTGCCAGCCAACCTGGGCCGCGGCTACGCGGCGGTCTCGGGGGACGTCAATCCGATCCACCTCAACCCGGTGGCGGCCAAGGCGCTGGGGTTCCCGCGGGCGATCATCCACGGCATGTGGACCCACGCCCGGATCCTGGCCGCCGTGCAACCGCGCTTGCCGGACGCCTACTCGGTGGACGTGCGCTTTCTCAAGCCGATCCTGCTGCCGTCGACCGTTCGCTTCGCCGCCGCTCAGCACGACCGGGGCTTCGATGCCGCCGTGACCAGCCGGGACGGCGCCAAGGCGTTCGTCAGCGCCGAGGTGCGCTGACCACGCGTCCCCGGAGCCGGATGAACCGGTAGCCGACTCCGACCAGGAACATCGCCACGCCTGCCGCGACCGCCGGCCACGGCAGGGTGACCACCAGGATCGCGCACAGGGCCATGCCCAGCGCCTGCAGCGACCGCGGGTAGAGCCGGCCGTCGCTCTGGCGGTAGGCGGCCAGGTTGGCCACGAAGTAGTAGAGCAACACGCCGAACGACGAGAACCCGATCGCGCAGCGCAGGTCCAACAGCAGCACCAGCACGATCACCACCACGGCCGCCACCAGTTCCGCCCGGTGCGGAACCTGAAAGCGGTCATGCACCGCGGCCAGGCCGCTGGGCAGGTCGTCGTGGCGGGCCATCGCCAGCATCGTCCGCCCGACCCCGGCGATCAGCGCGAGGAGCGCACCGGTCGCGGCCAGCGCGGCCGTCCCCGCCACCAGGGGAGCCAGCGCAGGCAGGCTGATCGCGGCCGCGTCCGCCAGCGGGGCCCTCGACGAGGCCAGTCCGGCCGGATCGAGCACTCGGGTCACCCCGAGGGCGACCAGCAGATAGACCGCGGTGGTGATCGCCAGGGCCAGCAGAATCGCCCGCGGGATCGTCCGGCGGGGGTCCACCACTTCCTCGCCCAGGGTCGCGATCCGCGCGTAACCGGCGAAGGCGAAGAACAGCAGCCCGGCACCTTGGAGCACCCCGTAGGGCCCGGCCGCCGCCGCCTCGCCCGGCGACCCTGGCGCCACCAGATTGCCCACGATCAGCGCCGCCAGGACGACCAGCACCACCCCGACGATCAGCCGGGTGGCCAGCGCCGTCCGGGTGATGCCGCGCAGGTTGACCCCGGTCACCACGGCCACCACCGCTGCCGCGAAGAGCCGCTGACCGAACCCGGGCGGCAGCAGGTAAGCGGCGATGGTCAGCGCCATCGCGGCACAGGAGGCGATCTTGCCGATCACGAACCCCCAGCCGGCCAGGAACCCCCACCACTCGCCGAGCACCTCGCGGCCGTAGAGGTAGGTGCCGCCGGAGGATGAGTAGCTGGCGGCGAGTTGCGCCGAGGAGGTGGCGTTGCAGAACGCCACCACCGCCGCGAGGCCCAGCGAGACCAGCAGCCACTCCCCGGCGGCAGCCGACGCCGGCGCCCACACCGCGAACACGCCGGCGCCGATCATCGAGCCGAGGCCGATCAGCACCGCGTCCGGCAGGGTCAGCCGCCGGGACAGGGTCGCCATGGACGCAGGCTACGCGGCCACGATGAACAGCGGTCCCCAGGCCGAGCGGTCCCCGTGCGGAGCGGTCCCCGTGCGGAGCGGTCCCCGTGCGGAGCGGTCCCCGTGAGGAGAGGATCCGGCGCGCCGCGATCCACCCCACCCGCGTTTCCATCCGCAGCCGGCCCACGATGCCGCCCAGAAGCTCTACACCCACCGCCACGGAGTGCGATCGTAAATTTGGTCGTTATCGGGGGGCATGACCGGCGGTTGCCAACTCCGATCGGAGAAGTGGTCGTTATGAGCGCGGATTCGGCCCTGATAACGACCACTTTCCCGATCCGAGTTCCAAATCGCCGCCGCAATCACCGCCATGACGACCATTTCTCCGATTTCACACCCAATCTCCCCCGCCCAGCCGCGCCCAACCCGGCAACCGAGTGCTCCGGCAGGACCGGAGCGCGACCGCCCTAAGCGCCCCGACCAAGGCCTGGCTAGGGTGACGGCCATGACCGACCCGCCCAGCCCCGATCTGGTGATCGGCGCCGACGGGCTGGCCCGGCCGACCTGGGCGGCGACCGATCCGTTGTTGCGCCAGTACTACGACACCGAGTGGGGGATGCCGGTCCGCGACGAGAGGGGCGTCTTCGAGCGGCTCAGCCTGGAGGCGTTCCAGTCAGGGCTGTCCTGGGCGACCATCCTGCGCAAGCGGGAGAACTTCCGGGCGGCCTTCGCCAGCTTCGATCCGGACGCCGTCGCCGCCTTTACCGCCGCCGACCGCGACCGGCTGCTGGGCGACGCAGGCATCGTCCGGAACCGGGCGAAGGTGGACGCCACCATCATCAACGCCCGGGCCACCGTGGCGCTGCGGGAGTGGACCGACCTCGCCACCCTGGTCTGGAGTCACCGCCCGGAGACCACCCCCGCGCCGCGCAGCTACGCCGACCTGCCGACCGCGTCGGCGGAATCCCGAGCGCTGGCCAAGACCTTGAAGTCCCACGGGTTCGTCTTCGTCGGGCCGACCACGATGTTCGCCCTGATGGAGGCCATCGGGATCGTGGACACCCACCTGGTCGGATCGCACCGGCGCGGGACGTCCGGGGTGTGGGTCACTCGCCCCTGAAGGCCCTGCCGACCGAGTCCAGCCGCGCCTCGATGGCGTCCAGCCGCTCCGCCAGTGGACCCGTGTCCGCCGCGCCCGCGACGACCGGCTTGGCCGCCCGGCCCCGGGTGAAGCGCCACCAACCAACGGCGAGCGACACGATTAGGGCGAAGGTGACCGCGGCGAACCTCGGCCAGCCGGACCCGGCCGAAATCACCATGCCGGTGCCGTAGATCATCGTGAAGAGTCCGCCGAGCAGGACGCCGTTGTTCAACACCGGCATCTCGTCAACCCGGAGCAGGGAGATCGCCATCACCACGGTGGCGCAGAGCAACAGGGCGACGCCGGTGTTGAGCCGCCACGCCTCCCACATCAGAGACGTGTCGGGCGTCCATTCACCGTCGCGTCCGGGTTGCGGGTAGACCGTGTTCACCCCGATGCCCACGAAGGCCACCACCACCAACCCCAGGAAAATGCTGAACAGCACCTGCAGGATCGATTGACTGAGTTCTCGCTGACCCGACATCGGACGCCCCCTTCTGTGTGGCCCCATGCTCGCAGCACCGGACGATCGCCGACGACACCCCACGGTCGGACACGCGGCAAGACCGTAGTGGGTCCGCGGCCGGCCGCTGATCCCACCGCGGCATGATGGATCGCATGGACGCTGACGATCCGACGCCGATCATCGAACGCTGGGTGGCGTCGGGGGGTTCCTGGCGGCTGGAACCGGCCGGTCCTTCAGTCGCGACGATTGTCTTGATCAGTTGCGACGGCAACGAGATGGAGCGCTTCAGCACCGAGCGGCTCGCCGGGCTACCGGACCTCGGCCAGGCAATCTGAGCAGGCCGGATTTCGATCCGGTTACCTTTGAGCCCGATCCCCGTGGGGTCCTTGACTCACCCATCCATGCGGGGAATAGGGTGCGCCCATGCCTGAGCCCCTGGTCGTGATGGAGAACGTCAACAAGCACTTCGGCGCGCTCCACGTCCTCAAGGACATCAACCTCACGGTGAACAAAGGCGAGGTGGTGATCCTGATCGGGCCGTCGGGGTCCGGCAAGTCCACCCTCTGCCGGACGATCAACCGGCTGGAGACCTACGAGTCCGGGACGATCACCATCGACGGCAAGGCGCTCCCCGAGGAGGGCAAGGCGCTGGCCGACCTCCGCGCCGACGTGGGCATGGTGTTCCAATCGTTCAACCTGTTCGCCCACAAGACCATCCTCGAGAACGTCACCCTGGGCCCGATCAAGGTTCGCAAGCAGAACAAGGCCGAGGCCGAGAAGCGCGCGATGGAACTGCTGAAGCGGGTGGGCGTCGCCCACCAGGCTGAGAAGTACCCGGCCCAGCTTTCGGGTGGCCAACAGCAGCGGGTGGCCATCGCCCGGTCGCTGGCGATGAACCCCAAGGTGATGCTCTTCGACGAACCCACCTCCGCTCTCGACCCGGAGATGATCAACGAGGTGCTGGACGTCATGGTCGAGCTGGCCAAATCCGGCATGACGATGATCGTGGTCACCCACGAGATGGGGTTCGCCCGCAAGGCGTCCGACCGGGTGGTCTTCCTGGCCGACGGGCAGATCGTCGAGACCGCCGCTCCCGAGGAGTTCTTCAACAACCCGAAGTCCGACCGGGCCAAGGACTTCCTGTCCAAGATCCTCACCCACTGACCCCCTCCCCTCGTCCCACCACCGAGCCAGTCCCCTCACAAAGGAGAAACCGAATGTCGATCCGCAAGCTCGTCGCCGCGGCAGCGGCCGCGACCCTCGCCTTCTCGCTGACCGCCTGTGGCGGCGGCGCGGGCAGCACCGACCTGACCAAGTTGAAGATCGGCATCAAGTTCGACCAGCCGGGCCTCGGCCTCAAGGTTGGTGACACCTACTCCGGCATGGACGTGGACGTGGCCACCTACGTCGCGGGCAAGCTGGGGACGCCGGCCGGCTCCATTCAGTGGATCCAGGCGCCGTCCGCCCAGCGCGAGACCCTGATCGACACCGGTCAGGTCGACCTGATCTTCGCCACCTACTCCATCACCGACGCCCGCAAGGAGAAGGTCTCCTTCGCCGGCCCGTACTTCATCGCCGGCCAGGACCTGCTGGTCCGCGCCGACGACACCTCGATCACCGGCCCTGATTCGCTGGCCGGCAAGAAGCTGTGCTCGGTGACCGGTTCGACCTCGGCACAGAAGATCAAGGAGAAGGTGCCCGGCGTCAACCTGCAGGAGTTCGCCACCTACTCCGAGTGCACCGCGGCCCTGGCGGCCGGGACGATCGACGCCCTGACCACCGATGACACCATCCTCGCCGGCTTCGCCGCGCAGGATCAGTACAAGGGCAAGCTGAAGGTCGTCGGCGCCCCGTTCACCAAGGAGAACTACGGCGTCGGCCTGAAGAAGGCCAACGTCGACCTCTGCAACAAGGTGAACGACGCCCTCAAGGCCATGGTGTCGGACGGCACCTGGCAGACGATCGTTGACAAGAACCTCGGCCCGGCCGGCTACAAGGCCCCCGCAGGCAACCCGCCCACCCCGGCAGCCTGCTCCTGACCGACGCGTGGGTGCCGTCCGTCAGCTGACGGGCGGCACCTGCCATCCTGACCAGACGGGAACGCGATGGGATCGATCCTCGCCAAGTACGACATTCTCGGGGCCTTCCTCGTCACGATCGAGTTGGCCGCGCTGTCCGCAATCGGGGCGCTGGTCATCGGCACGGTGATCGCGATCTGCCGGGTGTCTCCCGTCCGGATCCTGCAGTTCATCGGGACGAGTTACGTCAACGTCTTTCGTAACACCCCGCTGACCGTGCTGATGGTCGCCGCGATTCTCGGGCTCAGCTTCATCCTGGGGATGAGTTGGTCAGAGGACAGCAAGACGAACGCCTTCTGGTGGGCGGTCGTGGTGCTCAGCGTTTATCACGCGGCTTTTGTCTGCGAGGCCTTGCGCAGTGGCGTGAACACTGTCCCGGCTGGACAGGCCGAGGCGGCCCGCTCAATCGGATTGACCTTCTCGCAGTCGCTGACCGAGGTGCTGCTTCCCCAGGCGTTCCGGGGCGCCATCGCCCCGCTCGGGTCCACGCTGATCGCCCTGATCAAGAACACCACCGTCGCGGCGATCATCGGCGTCGCCGACGCGGCCGGGATGATGGCCGTGATCGTCGAGAACGAAACCGGCAGCCTGCCGGTCTTCTTCATCTTCGCCCTGGGATTCGTCATCTTGACCCTCCCGCTCGGCGTCTGGTTCACCAGCATGTCGCGGAAGCTGGCGGTGAAGCGATGAGCGCGCCGACCGTCCTGTTCGACGCCCCCGGGCCCAAAGCCCGCCAGCGTCACCTGATCATGACCATCATTGGCGCCCTGGCCCTGCTGGGGTTCTTCTGGGTGGTCCTCAGCAAGCTGGCCGAGAGGGGTCAGCTCGACCCGGGGAAGTGGACGCCGTTCCTGGGTGCCAGCGCCTGGGCGAACTACCTCATCCCCGGGCTGATCGGGACGCTGCTGGCCGCCGTCATCTCGGTGATCCTGGCGGGGATCTTCGGGCTCGTGTTCGGCATGGGACGGCTGTCCCAGGTGACCTGGATCCGCTGGGTGTCCGGGATCGTGGTCGAGTTCTTCCGGGCCGTGCCGGTGCTGATCATGATGTACTTCGCGTTCTACCTGTACAGCCGCAATGGCGTCTTCCGTGCCGACATCAACCCGCTCATGGGCGTCGTGACCGCCCTCACCCTGTACAACGGTTCGGTCATCGCCGAACTGGTCCGTTCCGGCGTGCACTCGCTACCCAAGGGTCAGACCGAGGCGGGGCTGTCGATCGGGCTCACCCCGCAGCAGACGCTGCGGCAGATCCAGTTGCCGCAGGCGCTGGTGGCCATGCTGCCGGCCCTGATGGGTCAACTCGTGGTCGTCATCAAGGACTCGGCGCTGGGCTACGGCATCACCTACGCCGAACTGCTCAACCAGGCCAAGACCCTGGGGTCGGCCTTCGCCAACCCGGTGCCGGCCTACATCGTGGCTGCGATCCTGTTCATCCTGCTGAACTACGCGATGACCAAGCTGGCCAGTGCGGTGGAGAAGCGGCTTCGTCGGCGTCCGGTCACCGCGGGCCCGGTGACCACAACGCAGCCGAACATCATCCAGGGCACCGCCGAACCGGGAGCGGCCACCCTGGCAGGCGGCCAGCAGATTGGCGAGGAACTGCGCGATCTGGGTGAGGACATCAAGGAGTTCGGTGACGACCTGCGCGACCGGCTGCCCAAACGGGATACCAAGTAGGGCCTGCGCGACCGGTCAGGACGCGGCGGGTTCGCGTCCGGCCAGGTGCCAGATGCCGGCCGAAGGGATCATCAGCAGCAGGAAACCGATCGTCCCGTAGAGGAAGGCGAAGCCGACCCGCGCCCAGGAGAAGTAGGGATCGACCGACGCGGTGAGCACGTACAGCCCGCCGACAGCCATCCCCCAGACGATGCCCAGCCGACCCAGCACGGCGACCCGATCGGTGGCGGTCAGGATCGCCACCGCGCTCAACACCACGTAGACGATCAGCGATGTCACGATGCCGGCCGGCGGCCGATAGAGCAGCGCGTACGCGATCGCGCCGAAGGCGCCCCACAGGGCAGTGATCAGGGCGAGGCGCTTCATGGTCGGTCAGCCTAGCCGGGCGCGATTGCCTCGGTTTGGTCCAAGGGCGACGATGTGGGGGTGGCTGCGCCGAACCCGCTGACCGAACTCCCGCCCGCCCTCCCCATCCAGGAGGCCTCGGGGGCCGCGGCAGCCGTCCTCGACCAGGTGGATCGGGTGATCGTCGGCAAGCGGGAGCAGTTGACCGTGGTGCTGGCGGGAATCCTGGCCGGCGGCCACGTGCTCCTGGAGGATCTGCCCGGGCTGGGCAAGACGCTGGCGGCCCGAACCCTGGCCGAGGCGCTCGGGCTGGAGTTTCGCAGGGCCCAATTCACCCCGGACATGCTGCCGGCCGACCTGACCGGCTCCTACGTTTACCGGCAGTCCGACGGTGACTTCTCGTTCCGCCCAGGTCCGGTGTTCACCGGACTGTTGCTGGCCGACGAGATCAACCGGACGCCGCCCAAGACCCAGGCCGCCCTGCTGGAGGCGATGCAGGAGCGGCAGGTGACCGTCGAGGGTCGGACGTTCCCGCTGCAGCCCCCGTTCCACGTGATCGCGACCGCCAACCCGATCGAACACGAGGGCACCTATCCCCTGCCCGAGGCCCAGTTGGACCGGTTTCTGCTCCGGGTGTCGTTCGGTTACCCGTCCCCCGATCAGGAGTGGGACGTGCTCTCGCGCCGGATCGCGCGCCAGGTCGAGGAGGCCCACGTCGACCGGGTGCTCGACCAGCGGCGGCTGCTCGCCGTCCAGCGGACCGCCGAACAGGTGCACGTCAGCGAGTCGGTCGGTCGTTACGCCGTCGCCCTGGTTACCGGAACCCGGAACCACGGCGATGTGCTGGTCGGCGCGTCGCCGCGCGGATCGCTGGCGCTGATGACCGCAGCGCGCGGGTTGGCGCTGATCCGGGGGCGAACGTTCGTCGTCCCCGAGGACGTCAAGGCGCTAGCCCACGCCGCGCTGGACCATCGGGTGACGGTCCGTCCGGAGCTGTGGCTGACCAATGCGAGCGCCGCGGCCGTGGTCGATGACGTGGTGGGTCGGACCCCGGTTCCCGATGCGCCCACCGGCTGAGCCGTGAACGGCGCCGTCGCTGTTGTGTGGTCGCGCTGGGCGGCCGCAGTGCTAATCGGCGCGGTCGTGGTGGCGGTGATCGGGCTGGCCAGCGTCAGCCGGATGCATCCCAGCAGCGGCCCGGTCGCCCTGCCGTCCGGAACGGCGTCGGTCGATGTCGGCCCGCGGCCTACCAGCAGCGCGAGCGCAACGCCGCGGCCGACTGTCAGCGAGCAGCCGACGGTCGAGGTGGACGGCACCCTGAGCGGGCTGGTGCCGTTGCTCGGCGGCTTGTTGTTGCTGCTGGCGGTCGCGGCCGCTGCGCCGCTGGTGATGCGGATCGGACGCGGCGGGTCGGGCAGGCATGAGCCGACCGGCGATGTTGCGTCCCAACTGGCCTTCGCCATCGACCGGTTGGCCGCTGGTGACTTGGCGCATGGTGTGGTGGCCGACTGTTGGCGCGCGATCGAGGCCGAGGGCGCCCGGCTCGGCGTCCGACGTCGGGCAGAGGACACCGCGGACGAGTACGCCGCACGGTTGGCCAGCGTCACCCACGCCGACCCAGCCGACCTCGGCGCCTTGGCTGCCCTGTACGAACGGGCCGTTTTCGACAGCGGGGCGGCCGATCCAGTGGACGGGGCGCTGGCCCTGGAGACCCTGCGGCGGTTGCGCCGCGGGATGGTGCGCCGATGAAGCGGCTGGAGGTGGGCCTGCTGGCCGGTGCACCGCTGATCGCGGCCTCGGCGTTGCTGCTACCGCTGACGCCGTGGGGCCGGCAGTCGGTCTGGGTGGCGCTGGTGGTGGTCGCGGCCGCCGTCCTGCTGCGGCTGATCAGCCTGCTTCCGGTCAGCCCGAGTCCGTCCTGGCCCCGGGGTCAGTCACGGCCGGACGTGGACCTGGCCGCCCTCGATCCGGAGTCGCGGCGACTGCTGCATCTGTTCTCGTCGTTCCGCCGGACGAGGTGGCTGCAGGCGCGCGACATCTCGGCCGCGCTCGGCAACCTGGTGGCGGCCCGGCAGTCGCGGCTGGGGCTCGACGACGCGGACGAGGGCCTGTCGGCACCCCTGGTCCGCTTCCTGCGGCGGGACCGGAGCAGCCGATCGATCGACGACCTGCCCTCCGATGAGGTGCTGGCGTCCTGGCTGCGGGAGATCCGGACATGACCCAGGCGATGGCCCGGGCGGCGGTGGTCGCCTTCGTCCTGCTCGCGGTGGCCGCGCTCTACGGGCGGGCAGAGGCTTTGCTGCTGGGGGGCCCGTTCATGGCCTATCTGCTGCTGGCCTTGGTGCGGCGGCCGTCAGCCCGGCCTCCTTCCCGGGTCGAGCCCGGCGATCGGGTGACCCTGCCCGCCCAGGTCGCGGTCCGGGTGGCCGGTCAGGACACCCGCCTGGTCAGCGTCGCCTGGGACCTGGCACCCGGCCTGCTGGGTCGGCGGGGATCTGCCCAGGTGGCCGACCTGGCCTCGTCCGGCGGTGTGATCGGAGAGTTCGAGGCCCGGGCCTGGGGCGACCGTACCCTGGGGCGGGCGACGGTCGTCCAGTCGGATCTGACCGGCGCTTGGCGAACCGAGGAGGTTGTGCCGGGGCCGGTGTTGGCCAGGGGTGTGGCGTCCGGGAAGCTGCCCGGCAACACGTCCCTGCCGTTGCCGATCGGGGTGGTCGGCGCCCATCTGTCACCGCGGCGCGGGCCAAGCGCCACCAAGGACGAAATCCGGCCCTATCTGGCCGGTGACCAACGGCGCCTGATCAACTGGCGGGTCACCGGACGCCGCGGCCAGGTGCATGTGAACACCACCCTGGCCGAGCGGGACACCGACATCCTGGTGTTGGCCGACACCCGTTTCGAGGTGCCCGGCGACGCGGACGTGACCAGCCTGGACGTCACCTGCGAGGCGGTGGCCACGATCAGCCAGCACTACGCCGGCCAGGGCGACCGGGTCGGCCTGCACGACCTTGGCGGCCGGGTGGCCACGGTGCCCTTCGGTGGTGGCCGTCGCCAAGCGGCGCTGATCACCCACGCGCTGGCGGCGGTGGACCGCGGTGGCCCGTCCCGGACCAGTGCGCTGCGGTTGCGGATTCGTCCTGGGACCACGGTGTTCCTGTGCACTCCGCTGCTGTCACCACGGGCCGACCGGGAACTGGGACGGTTGATCGGGCAGGCCTGGCGGTTGATCGTGGTCGACACCCTGCCCACGGCCTTCGGCTCGCTGGCCGGGCCGGCGTCGGGACGGGAGTTGGCGTTTGCGGTACGGCGGCTGCAGCGCGACGCCCTGGTGGAGCAGGTCCGCCGGACCGGGACGCCGGTGGTGCCGTGGGCGGCGGCGTCCGGCCTGGGGTCGCTGTTGGGGCAGCTGGAGCACCAGCGCGGAGCGGCCCGGCTCGGGGCGCGACGATGAGTCCGCTCCCGACGGCACCGCCCTGGTGGCTACCGGCTGACCTGGTCGGACTGGTCGCGGCCGGGGCGATTGGCCTGTGTTGGAGCTTCGACGGCACCGGCTGGGCAGCGGGGCTGGCGGTCGGGGCGGGAGTGCTGGTGGGTTGGTCGCTCCTTCGTCCCGACGGCGCGGGCGCGCTGCTGGGGGTGCTGCTGCTGGCGCTGTGGTGGTTGGTGTCCGGGCCGCGTGAGTGGCCGCCAACCCTGGCGCTGGCGGTGCTGCTGGCGGTCTTCCACCAGGCGGTGGCGGTGCTGGCGGCGATGCCTCCCCGGGCCCGGCTGACCGTCCGGGCCGGATGGCGACTGCTGGCCGAGGTCGGGGTGGTGTTGGCCGCGGCCGGGACCATGCTGGGGCTCGGGTTGTTGGCGCTGCGCGTCCTGAGTGGGCTGGCCGCACCGGCCTGGATCGCCGTCGGGCTGGCGCTGGTGTCGTCCGGCGTGGCGTGGTTGCGGTGGACGACCACCAGGGTCCCGGCGCGGCGGACGAGTGCGACCGTGGCGGTCGAGGAGGGTGGTCAGGACTGGTTCAGCCGCGGTTAGGCAAGCCGATAGCGGGTCGAGGCCGTGGCCGAGGCGCGGCAGCTGCCAGATTCGACGCTGGTGCGCTCCTGGATCCTCGATAGTCTGGAGTCGGAGAAGACGACCTGAGCGCGCTAGTCCGTTCGTCGCTCAGCCGGAGCTGAGAACCCGCCTGAATCGGGTTGTCGGACGGGTACTGGTGGAGCTAAGGGGATTCGAACCCCTGACCTTCTCATTGCGAACGAGACGCGCTACCAACTGCGCCATAGCCCCAACGCCCCGTCTCCGGAGCACGCGCTAGCTTATCACCGGCCCGCGAGGGCGCGAATCGGGGGTCCGCTGCCTTAGTTTGGCCGGGTGGAGATCACCCTGCTCGGCACCGGCGCCTCGGACGGTTGGCCGAATGCCTGGTGTGGCTGCCCGTCCTGCCTCGACCAGCGCACCCGCGAGCCACGGACGCCCAGCTGCGCGATCGTGGACCGCCGCCTGCTGCTGGACGCCGGCCCGGAGATGCCGCGGCAGGCGATCCGGGCGGGCTTCGACCTGGCCGAGGTCGAGGCCGTGCTGATCACCCATGCCCACGACGACCACTGCCACCCCTCCTTCCTGATGCACCGCAGTTGGGTCACCGACCGGCCGCTGACGGTGGTCGGGCCGGAGCCGGTGATCGAGTCTTGCCGCCCTTGGCTGGCGCCCGACCAGACCCAGGTCACATTCGTCACCGTGACCGCCGGCGATGAGGTTGAGGTGGCGGGCTACCGGGTACGCGCGATCACGGCGAATCACCACGCCCACGGCGAGGCGCTGCTCTGGGCAGTGTCGGACGGCTCCTCGTCCCTGCTCTGGGCGACCGACACCGGGCCCTGGACGAAGCGGGTCCGTGCCCAACTCCACGGCTGGCGGTTCGACGCGGTGCTGCTGGAGGAGACGTTCGGGCTGCACCCCCGGAAGGTGCCGCAACACCACAACCTGGAGTCCTTCGGCCAAGCCATCGCCGACCTGCGGGACTGGGGCAACCTCGACGACCGGACGCGGGTGATCGCGATCCATCTGGGCCACGACAATCCGCCCTGGCCCGAGTTGGAGCTCCAGCTCGCCGGCCTGGGCGCCGCGGCGCTTCCTGATCTGGGCCGCCTCACCCTCTGACCAGATGTTGATTTGGCGTTCAGCCGTTTGACCCCCCGGAAAACGACACGAAGTCCGATCGGAGTTCCCCGGCCACTGTCGGCGCTCCGCCGGGCAACTCCCGCCGGGCTGAATCGGTCCCACTCGGGACGCGGTCAGCGCCGCAACGCACCCACCGGCCTAGTCCAGCCCCCAGAACACCCGATCCATCACCGCCCGGGCCAGCCGGGCCCGGCGGCGGTAGTCCTCGACCATCAGGGACGCCTCGCCCTTGGCGTAGTGCAGGATCTCCGCAACGGCCGCCAGCTCCCGGGGGTCGTTCGGGATCTGGTCGGACGCCCGCCCGCGGTGCAGCATCATCGCGTCGCGGAGTTCACCGGCCATCAGCCACGCCTCCCGCAGGGCTCGCGCATCGCCGGACGACAGCAGCCCGGCGTCCTGCGCCGCCTCGAGGACGTCCAGGGTGCCGGTGTGCCGCAGCCGCGGCACCCTTCCGGCGTACTCGAGCTGCAGCAGTTGCCCCACCCACTCCACGTCACTCAGCCCACCCGGACCCAGCTTGGTGTTCCGTTTGGGGTCAGAGCCGCGGGGCAGCCGCTCGACCTCCATCCGAGCCTTGAGCTTCCTGATCTCGGTCACCTGGGCCCGGGTAATCCCCTGCTCGGGATAGCGCAACGATTCGACTCCGTCGAGCAGCGCGGTCGCCAGTTCGCCGTCGCCGGCCCCCAGACAGGCCCGCAGCAGCGCCTGCGCCTCCCAGGTCGACGACCACCGTTGGTAGTAGGCCAGGTAACTCGACAGCGACCGGACGATTGGCCCGCCCTTGCCCTCGGGACGCAGGTCGACGTCGATCTCCACCGCCGGGTCGGCACCCGGTTGGGCGAGCAGCGCTCGCAGCCGGGCCACCACCTGGGTGGCGAGTCGGGTGGTGTGCGGGTCGTCGGAATCCTCCACCACGAACATCGCGTCGGCGTCGGAGGCATACGACAACTCCCCGCCACCCCAACGACCCATCGCGATCACCGCGATCCGCGGAGCTCCGGGCACCTCACTGGCTGCCACCCGCAAGGACGCTTCGATGGTGGCGGACATGATTCCGGACAGCGCTGCGCCGATCGCCGGCAGGTCGACCAGGCCCAACAGGTCGGCCATCGCCAGCCGCAACAACTCCTGACGTCGGACGGCCCGGACGTGCGCCACCGCCCGCTCCGGCTCCTCGTGGCGCTGGGACGACAGCAGCATCTCGGCAAGGATCTCCGAGGTCGGACGCGGCCGCAGTTGGGCGTCGTCGCCAAGGATTCCCACCAGTTGCGGCGCCCGCATCAGCAGGTCCACCGCATACCGCGACGAGGCCAGGATGTGCGCCAGCCGCTCGGCCATGGCGTCCCCGTCGCGCAGCGCCCGCAGGTACCAGTGGGTGCGCCCCATCGCCTCCGACACCTGTCGGAACGCCAACAGCCCGTGGTCGGGGTTCGGCCCCTCGGCGAACCAGCCGAGCATCGCCGGCAGCAACTGCCGCTGGATCTCGGCTTGCCGCGACAGTCCCTGGCTGAGCGCCTCGATGTGCCGGAGCGCGGCCTTCGGGTCGGCGTAGCCGAGCGCCCGCAGCCGCACCTCCGCCCCATAGGAGCTCAGCCGCACGGCCTCGGACGGGATCCGCGCCACCGCCTCCAGCAGCGGCGAGTAGAACAGCCGCTGGTGCAGCCCGAGTACCCGCCGGGTGGCGGCTCGCCACTGCTGCTGCAACTCCTCGGCGTCCCGGACGCCGACGCTGCGGGCCAACCGGCGCAACGCCAACTCGTCCTCGGGCATCAGGTGGGTCCGGCGCAGTTTGGACAGCTGGATCCGGTGTTCGAGCAACCGCAGAAACCGGTACGCCGCGTCCAGGTCGTGGCCGTCGGACCGCCCGACGTAGCCGAGCTCGATCAGCTTGGCCAGCCCAGGCAGCGTCCCGGCCAGCCGGACCCGCTCGTCCGCCCGACCGTGAACCAGTTGCAGTAACTGGACGCTGAACTCGACGTCGCGCAGACCGCCAGCGCCGAGCTTGATCTCCCGCTGGGCCTCCCGGGGCGGGAGCAGCGAAATTACCCGCTTGCGCATCGCCTGCACCTCGGAGACGAACTGATCGTTCTCCGCCACCTGCCACACCAGCGGGCTGATCAGGTCGCAGAAGTCCCCCGCCAGCGCCAGGTCGCCAGCCATCGGGCGCGCCTTGAGCATCGCCTGGAACTCCCAGTTCTTGGCCCATTTGGCGTAGTAGGTGCCCATACTGGCCAAGGTCCGGACGAGCGGACCGGCCTTGCCTTCGGGACGAAGGGCCGCGTCGATCTGCCAGATGGTGCCGGCACCGGTGTGGGCCGAGCAGACCCTGGTCAGAGCGCCGGCCAGCCGGGTGCCGATGGCCACCGCCTCCTGAGCCGTACAGGCCGGGGAGCCGTCCTCGAGCAGGGCCGGCTCGGCGACGTAGAGCACGTCCACGTCGCTGACGTAGTTGAGTTCCTCGGCCCCGGTCTTGCCGAGGGCCACCACTCCCAACCTGGCCAGCTCCCAGTTGGCCACCTCCGAACGGGCCAGCGCCAGGGCGGTCTCGACGGCCGCGTCGGCCAGGTCGGCCAGCTCGCCGGCGACGTTGGGCAGTTCCGCCAAGGGGTCGGGCGACGTCAGGTCCCGGCCGGCGATCCGCAGCAACTCGCGGCGGTAGGCCAGCCGCAACTCGTCCGAGGCGGACGAGGGGGCGACCGGTTGTGCCGTTCCCGGGTCAGCGCCGACCGCCGCCAGCAGGTTTCCTCGCAGTTCGTCGCGGCCTCGACGAACCGGGGCGTCGCGGAGCACGACCGCGTCGCCGTGATGGACGCCGAGGTGCTGGTTGAGCGCCACGCTGGCGCCGAGCACCGCGATCAGCCGGGCCGACCAGTCGGGATCGGCGGCCAGGTCGTCCAGCGTCGAGGATTCGAGATCGACGAGTCGGACCAGGCCGTCCAGGGCCAGGTCCGGGTCGGCCGACGCCAGCACCTGCGCGGCCAGCGCGCGGGCCCCCTCGTCCCCGATCCGCTCCGACCATCCGGTGACGATCGCTGCGGCGCCGGCTGGGTCGCCGAACCCCATCCGGGCGAACTCACCCTGGATCGTCGAGGTGCGGCTCATGGCCGCGATGCTAGCGCTGCGTGCGGCGGGACGGCCGCCCTCGACAAGCGGGTAGCGTCGAGCCATGCCCCGTCGTCCGCCCACGATCGACCCTGACCTGATCCGGAGGCTGGCGGCGACCCTCGAGGCCGGATCAGTCGCCGACCCGGCGTCCTTGGCGACCGCCTGCCGGGCCATCTGCGCCGAGCTGGCCCAGCGCCATCCCGGGCGCTCGATCGAACTCCGGGTGCCCCCGTACGCGGCCGTTCAGTTGGGGCTGGACGAGGCCGGCGACCACCGCCGAGGAACCCCGCCGAATGTGGTCGAGCTGACCCCACAGGTGCTGGTCAGGCTCGCCTCCGGAACCCTGTCCTGGGCCGACGCCAGGGCCGGACACCGGGTTTCGGCGTCCGGCACCCGCAGCGATCTGGCCGCTGTCTTCCCGCTGCTGTGAGCCGTTCCTTGGCGTCATAACAGTCCATTCACAGCCAGGACACAGGTTGCAGGAGCAATACTTAGGCGAGGGCTAACGAAGTGTGGGGTCACAGATGTCGGACGATCGATCAGCGCCGGTCGCCACTCGGCGGAGGTCGCGGCGGCGGCGCTGGGTGGTCATCGGAATCGTCGGTGTCCTTGTGGTCGCGGTCGGAGTGGCCGCCTGGTTCCTGACCCGTCCCCGCAACAACCCCACCCTCCGGACGGCCACGGCGACGGTCACCCGGTCAACCCAGGTGGTGACCGTCGGGCTGTCGGGGACCCTGGCGCCCCGACGGCAAGCCGACCTGTCCTTCTCCTCCGCTGGCACGGTGACCTCGGTCTCGGTCAAGGTGGGCCAATCGGTGAAGAAGAACCAGGCCCTGGCCGCGATCGACCCGACCGACCTGCGGAATGCGGTCAACCTGGCTGCGGCCAACCTGACCGCCGCCCGCACCCAGCTCAGCGAGGCGATCGACAACGATGCCTCGGCCGCCCAGATCCGCTCGGCTCGGGCCCAGGTCTCCTCGATGGACGCCCAACTGGCCAGCGCGCAGGCCGCCCTGAAGAAGGCGAAACTGCGATCGACCATCGACGGGGTGGTCGCACTGGTGAACATCGCCAAGGGCGACACCGTGGGCGGCGGCGCCCAGAGCGCGGCGTCGGCCGCCGGGGCGTCGGGCACGTCGACGGCCAGTTCGTCCGGCGACATCGTGGTCGTCTCCACCGCCGCCTGGAAGGTCAACGGGACGGTAGGCGCCACCGAGGTCGGACAACTCAAGACCGGCCAGAAGGCCACGGTGGCGATCACCGGCACCACCACCGTCCTGCCGGCCGCTGTCGACACCGTCGGTATCGTCGCCAGCTCCAGCGGTGGGTCGGCCAGCTTCCCGGTCACCCTGAGGGTCAGCGGCTCCGGCATCGGGACGTACTCGGGCGTCGCGGTCACGGCCACGGTCACGGTCGGGGAGTATCCCGACGTGCTCACCGTCCCGACCGAGGCGATCGTGAACGAGGGCGGTCACACCGCGGTGCGTCAGTCCAAGGCCGGCCAAGTGGTCACCACCGAGGTCGTCACCGGACGGGTCTTCGGCAACGCCACCGAGATCACCTCTGGCCTCAACGAGGGCGACGAGGTCGTCATCCAGACCCGGTTCACGCCCGCGACCAGCGGCCCCGGCGGGATCCAGTTCGGACGGCCAGGGGGCGGCCCCGTCCCACAGGACGGCGAACCCCCGTCCGGCGCCCCGACCCGGTGACCGCGATGCCGCTGCTGTCGATGCGCGGGGTGCGCAAGACCTATGACACCGGAGCCGTTCAGGTGGAGGCGCTGCGCGGGATCGACCTGGAGGTCGGCAACGGCGAATACGTCGCGATCATGGGTCCGTCCGGCTCGGGCAAGTCCACCCTGATGCACATCATCGGCTGCCTGGACGTCCCGTCGGCGGGCAGCTACCTGCTCGACGGAACCGACGTCAGCCAGATGTCGGAGCGGGAACTCGCCCACGTCCGCAACGCCCGGATCGGGTTCGTGTTCCAGCAGTTCAACCTGCTGGCCAGCCAGACCGCGCTGCGCAACGTCGAGTTGCCCCTGGTCTACGCCGGGGTCGGACGAGCGGAGCGCCGGCAACGCGCGCTGGCCGCCCTGGAACGGGTCGGCCTGGGCGACCGCGTCGAGCATCGGCCGGGCGAGCTGTCCGGCGG
>CAYVOW010000029.1:0-25819 GCA_964453585.1 uncultured Micropruina sp. | reverse complement strand
CACGCCGCCACGTGGTGCAACCGGCTTGACGATCGGCGGGACGGAGCGACCGCGATAGTCCGGGGTCACCGCGTCGTGCGGGCCGCCCCTCACCCGGCCTCTACCATGAACCGGTGGATTGGCTGATCTGGTTACTCGTTGGCGTCCTGGTGCTCGGCGCGGCCGCTGCCCTGGTCGTGGTGGTGCGCAATCGGCGGGCCCTTGCCCCGGCGCCGAAGCGTCCAGAACTGCCGACCCCGACGCCCCAGCCGGGGCCTCTGCCCGGCGAGCCTGCCGCACCGGCGGCACCTGCGGTCGAGGCGCCCGAGCAGCCCACCACCCGGATGGCGCGGCTGCGTCGCCGCCTGGCCGGCAGCAACAGCCCGCTCGCCCGAGGGCTGCTGGGACTGCTGTCGACCGACCGACTGGACGCCGACGTCTGGGACGACTTCGAGGCCACCCTGATCACGTCCGACCTCGGGGTGGGCCCGACCACGGAGCTGGTCACGGCGCTGCGCAGGGAACTCGCCATCGACGGCGTCAACGATCAGGGACGCGCCCGGCGGGTGCTGCGCTCGGAGCTGTTGAAACTGGTCGATCCGACCATGGATCGCACCCTGCGGGTGCAAGGCGCCGACGGCAAGCCCGGCGTCCTGCTGGTGGTCGGGGTCAACGGGACGGGCAAGACGACCACCATCGGCAAGATCGCCCGGGTGCTGGTCGCCGAGGGCCGCAGCGTCGTCCTGGGGGCTGCCGACACTTTCCGCGCCGCAGCGGCCGACCAGCTGGAGACCTGGGGAACCCGGGTCGGCGTCCCGACCGTCCGTGGCCCGGAGGGCGTGGATCCGGCATCGGTGGCGTTCGCCGCGGTCCAGCGGGGCATCAATGAGGGAGCCGACGTGGTGGTGGTCGACACCGCGGGACGACTCCACACCAAGACCGGCCTGATGGACGAACTCGGCAAGATCAAGCGCGTGATCGAGAAGCTGGCGCCGGTGACGGAGGTTCTGTTGCTGATTGATGCCACCACCGGCCAGAACGGCCTCACCCAGGCCCGGGTCTTCGCCGAAGTGGTCGACGTCACCGGGATCGTCTTGTCCAAGCTGGACGGGTCGGCCAAGGGCGGCATTGTGGTCGCCGTGCAGCGCGAACTGGGTGTCCCGGTCAAGCTGGTCGGGCTGGGTGAGGGCGCCGACGACCTGATCGAGTTCGAGGCGGACGCGTTCGTCGACGCCCTGCTGGCGACGACGTGACCACCGTCCAGATCAGGGATGCCGAGCTCGGCGACGTCCCGGCGATCCTGGACATCACAACCACGCCGTCGAGCACACCACGGCCAGTTGGGACCTCGCCCCGGTGTCTTTGGCCAGCCGGATCAGCTGGTTCGAAGACCACCGTCGCGACCGCCACCCGGTACTGGTGGCATCCCGCGACGGCGAGGTCGTCGGCTGGGCGGCCTACAGCCGGTTCCGGGGCAAGGCCGGCTACGACTCGACCATGGAGCACACCCTGTACGTCCGCCACGATCAGCGCGGCGCCGGGCTGGGTCGAGCGTTACTGACCGCGATCCTCGCCCGGGCCGAGGCGAACGGGGTGCACGTGCTGCTGGGCGCCCTGTGCTCGGAGAATGAAGCCTCACTCGTTCTGCACCAGTCGGCGGGGTTCGTCGAGGTCGGACGGATGCCGCAGATCGGTCGGAAGTTCGACCGGTGGTTGGATCTGGTCTGGGTCCAGCGCACCATCATCCGGCCCGCGGCCCTCGGCTGACTAAGCAATTCTGCGTAATCGACCGACGGCGCCCTTCGTGGGAGGTCCGGCCTAACCTGAGCCTGTTACGCGCCCGCTCGGCCCGCGAGGGAGACCCCCATGCGTCGCTCAACTGTTCTGTTCGCCGTCCTTCTCACCATCCTGTCCAGCCTCTTGGCCGGGACTCCCGCCCAGGCCGTGGCCCCGCGTTCGGTGGCCCTGGGCGATTCCTACGCGGCCGGAACCGGCAGCCTCGGGCTGGCCGCGCTGCTCGACCAGGCCTGCCTGCGCACCGCGGGCGGACACCCCTCTGCCCACCTGGGTGTCGCCGCGGACGACTACGTTGCCTGCTCGGGAGCGAACACCCTGACCATCGGCTCCCAGGTGCCCGCCGCGGCCGGGGCCAGCAAGATCAGCCTGACCATCGGCGGCAACGACATCGGCTTCGTCCAGGTCTTGCAGGCGTGTTTGTACGCGGGTGGAACGGCGGCCCCGAACTGCAGTCAGAACCCGGTGATCCAGGCCCTGGTCGCGCAGGGCCTGAATGGGTTGGATCAGCGAGTCAAAATGCTGCTGACGTCGCTGAAGGACGTGGCGCCGATGGCGGACATCTACCTAGCTGGCTATCCGCAGTTCTTCGCTGACTTCTCCGGGACCTGCCAGGTCGGCCTCCTCCCCGACCCGCAGACCGGCAGCGCCACACGGGTGCTGGTGGCGAAGAAGGACGCGGTCTGGCTGAACGGGGCTATCCGGTCGGTCAACAGGCAGTTGCGCACGGCCGTCCAGGAGGCTCGGGCCGCCGGGGTGGCGGTAGTCTTCGTCAACGCCGACGCCGCGTTCGCCACCCACAGGTTCTGCGACACATCGACGCCGTTCCTGAACGGGTTCTACGACGACGGGACGCAGGAGTCGTTCTTCCGGAGCTTCCATCCCAACGCCGGCGGCGAAGCTGCCTCCGCTGCCGCCTACACCGGGCGCGGCTACTGAGGTTCACCCCGGTAAGCTGGGCCGGTCCGTCCAGCCCACCGTGAGGTAACCCCCTTGTTCGACACCCTGCAGGATCGCCTGTCCGACGTCTTCCGCAACCTCCGCGGCAAGTCCCGGCTGACCGAGGCGGACATCGACGCGACCGCGCGCGAGATCCGGCTCGCACTGCTCGAGGCCGACGTCAACCTGACCGTCGTCAAGGAGTTCATCGGCGCGATCAAGGAGCGGGCGCTCGGGGCCGAGATCCACAAGGCGCTCAACCCGGCCCAGCAGATCATCAAGATCGTCAACGAGGAACTGATCAACATCCTCGGCGGCGAGGCCCGGCCGCTGCGCTTCGCCAAGCGGCCCCCGACGGTGATCATGCTGGCCGGCCTCCAGGGTTCCGGTAAGACCACCCTGGCCGGCAAGCTCGGCCTGTGGCTGAAGGGTCAGGGCCACTCGCCACTGCTGGTGGCCGCTGACCTGCAGCGTCCCAACGCCGTCACCCAGTTGCAGGTGGTCGGTGAGCGCGCCGGCGTCCACGTCTACGCGCCAGCCCCCGGCAACGGCGTCGGCGACCCGGTGGCGGTTGCCCGGACGTCCATCCTGCACGCCATGTCGCGGCTCTACGACGTGGTCATCGTCGACACCGCGGGCCGTCTCGGCGTCGACGCCGAGCTGATGCAGCAGGCGGTCGACATCCGCGACGCGGTCAACCCGACCGAGATCCTGTTCGTGGTCGACGCGATGATCGGTCAGGACGCGGTGAACACCGCCCAGGCCTTCGCTGACGGCGTGGGCTTCGACGGGGTCGTCCTCTCCAAGCTGGACGGCGACGCCCGAGGTGGCGCGGCGCTCTCCATCGCCCGGGTGATCGGCAAGCCGATCATGTTCGCGTCGAACGGCGAGGCGCTGAGCGACTTCGACGCCTTCCACCCCGACCGGATGGCCAGCCGGATCCTCGGCATGGGCGATCTGCTCACCCTGATCGAACAGGCCGAGAAGACCTTCGACGCCACCGAATCGGCCAAGGCCGCCGAGAAGCTGCTGCGCGGCCGTGGTGAGTTCGGGCTGGACGACTTCCTGTCCCAGATGCAGGCGGTCCGCCGGATGGGCCCCCTGTCCAAGATCCTCGGCATGATGCCGGGGATGAATCAGGTCAAGGACCAGATCAACAACATCGACGAGCGCGAGATCGACCGAATCGAGGCGATCATCAAGTCGATGACCCCGGCCGAGCGGGCCAACCCCAAGATGCTGGACGGCTCCCGCCGCTCCCGGATCGCGCGGGGCTCAGGCACCCAGGTGTCCGACGTGAACCAGCTGGTGACACGGTTCTTCGAGGCGCGCAGGATGATGCAGCAGCTCGGCGGCGCCATGGGCGGCGCCGGGATGGGGATGCCCGGCGCGCCCGGCGGTCGTCGTCCGGCCCCGCAGCCGCGCAAGGCCAAGGGCAAGGGCAAGGGCGTCTCCGGAAACCCGGCCCGTCGGGCGGGGCTGCCCGCGGCGGCGTCGTCCGAACCCCAGGGCAGCGCGGCCGACGCGTTTGGGTTCGGGGGAGGGCAGCCGTCCGACGCCGAGCTGCAGAAGGCGCTGAGCGACTACCAGCTGCCCCCCGAACTGCAGCGGATGTTCAACCAGAAGAACCAGGGACCCCGCTAATCGAGGCCCGCCACGCCAAACCGTCAGAAATCGCGGGGCTCTGCCAGATCTGGCAGAGCCCCGCGATTTTGACACGGTTTTCGTGGGCGGACGGTGGGAACCGGTTCTCGGCTGGCGGGCGGCCGCCCGTGCGAGGATCGCTTCATGACGCATAGCCATGCGATGCCCCCCGGATTGGGCGCCCTGACGTCGCTGACCCACACCCACGACGGGCACACCCATAGCCATGTCCGCGGCGAGGCGCCGGACGGTCCCGCACCCCGACTCCATCTGCGCGGGGTGGTGTTGCCCGAGGGTGAAGAACGGGATCTCTGGATCCGTGACGGGGTGCTCTCGCTTGAACCGACCCCTGACGCGCTGACCATCGTCACCGGCGGCTGGATCATGGCCGGTTTCGTGGACGCCCACTGCCACGTTGGCCTGGAGTCGCACGGAGCGGTCAGCCAGGAGCGGGCCGAGGAGCACGCGGTCACCGACCGCGAGGCGGGCACCTTGCTGATTCGCGATGCCGGATCACCGCTGGATACCCGGTTTCTCCAGGATCGGGAGGACCTGCCGAAGATTATCCGTGCCGGCCGCCACATCGCGCGACCCCGGCGCTACTCGCGCAACTTCGCCGAGGAGGTGGAACCCGAGGCACTGGTGGACGAGGTGGTCACCCAGGCCCAGCGCGGGGACGGGTGGGTCAAGATCGTCGGCGACTGGATCGATCGCGACGCCGGTGACCTCACCCCTTTGTGGCCGCAGGACGTGGCCCAAGCGGCCATCGAGGCGGCCCACCAGGTGGGCGCCCGGGTGACCGCCCACTGTTTCGACGAGGAGTCGGTGCGTCAGCTGGTGGACGCAGGAATCGACGGGATCGAGCACGGCACCGGGCTGGACGACGACACGATCGCGGTGATGGCCGAGCGTCAGGTGTCCCTGGTGCCGACCATGGTGAACCTCGAAAACTTCCCGAAGTTCGCCGCGGCGGGGGAGGAGAAGTTCCCTCGCTACGCCGCCCACATCCGAGCACTCCACGAACGCCGCTTCGAGACCGTCGGCAAGGCCGTTGACGCGGGGGTTCCGGTGTTCGCCGGCACCGACGCCGGCGGCGTCCACGGCCACGGGCTGATTGCCGGCGAGATCGAGCTGTTGGCCCGCGTCGGGGGCGCGGAGTTCGCCCTGGGTGCCGCCGGCTGGGCCGCGCGGGCGTGGCTGGGCGAACCCGCGATCGAGCACGGTGCCCCCGCCGACCTGGTGGTCTTCGACGCCGACCCGCGGACGACCATCTCGGTGGTGCGGGAGCCGCGGCTGATCATCCTGAACGGACGGGTGGTCGGCGGTCAGACGGCCCGGTAGGGCCGGCTACCCGACGTGGCGGGACTCGGATCGCAGAGATGGTCGTTATCCGGACGGTCTGGGCGACCCCCCGAACCGAAATCGGAGAAGTGGTCGTTGTGGGCTCCGCCCCGGGTCTCAGAACGACCACTTCTCCGATTCCAGTTCGTCCGGCAACCGCCGGCCCCGTCAAGACGACCATTTCGCCGATGTCGTCTGTAGCTGGCGCGGGAAGGTGGGCCCCGCTGCGCGATTCTCGGTGGTCAGCCGGCCAGCGTCCACCACAGCACGATCAGGTTGAGCGCCACGATGGTGGCCACGACGATCCAACTGATCGCACGCAGCCACCAGGGATCGGCGTGGTCGCCCATCAACGTTCGGTCGCCGGCGAAATGGGCCAACGGGGCCGCAGCCAGCGCGACCCCGAAGGACAGCACGATCTGACTCCAGACCAACACCTCGGTGGGGGCGATCCCCGTGGTCAGCAGCAACACGGCCGGCCCGACGGTGAGCGCCCGCCGCAGGGTGGGGGAGGTGCGCACGTGCATCAGGTCTTTGAGGATCCGGGAGCCCGCGTGGGTGCCGACCACGGCCGAGCCGATCCCCGAGGCCAGCAGTCCGATCGCGAAGACGGCGGCCGGCCAGGCGCCGACCTCGAGCCCCAGGCGACGGTGGGCCACCTCGATGGTGTCGCCGCTGAGCCCGGTCAGGGCGGCCGCGGCCAGCAGCAGCATGCCGATGTTGACCGTCCCGGACAACACCAGGGCCAACCCGACGTCGACCTTCTGCGCCCGCAACAGCCGAGGCAGGGGGACGCTCAAGGCCCCGTCTGGCCGGTGCCGGTCGATGGCCAAGGCGGAGTGCAAGTAGATGGCGTGCGGCATCACGGTAGCGCCGAGCATGGCGGCGATCAGCGGCCAGGCGTCGCCCTCGGGCACGCTCGGCCAAAGACCCGCCGCCACCTGGGCGGGGTCCGGGGGCGTCCAGACCAGCGAGCCCAGAAACCCCAGGGCGATCACGCCGAGCACGGCCGTGATCGCGGCCTCGAAGGTCTGTTCACCACGGCTGCGCAGCCGCCACAGCAGGACCATCGAGACCGCGCCGACGATGATGCCGCCGATCCACAGCGGGAGGCCGAAGAGCAGGTAGAGGGCGAGGGCCCCACCGACCACCTCGGCGATGTCGGTGGCCACCGCGATCACGAACGCCTGGACGCCGTAGGCCACCGAGACCGGCAGTCGCCAGCTGCGCCCCGCCAACCGGGCGTTCATCAGCTGCGGCAGGGTATGCCCGGTGACCAAACCCAGCTTCGCCGACTGGTACTGGATCAGCATCGCCATCAGGCTGGCCGCGGCCAATACCCAGACCAGCGCATAGCCGTAACGGCTGCCGGCGGTCAAGTTGGCGGCGACGTTGCCCGGGTCGACGTAGGCCACCGACGCCACGAAGGCGGGCCCGAGCAGGCCGAGCAGGCTCGCCTGGCTGGTGCCTCGCGCCATTGGTGATCCGTCCCTTCGGGTTCGGGCAGCATACAAAGGGTGCCGCCGCCACTGCCCATTAGGTGAGGCCGACGGCGTTCTGGCACAATGAGGGACGCTTCTGCGCTCCGGGGTGCCCTCTCATCGCCACGGTCGTGGATCCATTCGAGCCCTGACCGTGATCCCCACGTCGCGCAAGCGGGCTCACCCGCCAGCCCGGCAGCCGTTGCCGGGCCTTCCATCAGGAGAAACCACACTCGTGGCAGTCAAGATTCGCCTCAAGCGACTCGGCAAGATCCGGTCGCCGCACTACCGCATCGTCGTCATGGACTCGCGCACCAAGCGCGACGGCCGGGCGATCGAGGAGATCGGCCTCTATCACCCGAAGAGCGACCCCTCGGTGATCCAGGTCAACTCCGAGCGCGCCCAGTACTGGCTCGGCGTCGGCGCCCAGCCCACCGAGGCCGTCGTCGCCCTGTTCAAGCGCAGCGGTGACTGGCAGACCTTCAGCGGCGACAAGTCGCCGTCGGGCATCACCGCCCAGGCCGAGCCGGTCGACAAGGTCGCCCGCTTCAACGCCGCCCTGGCCGAGGCCGACAACGAGCCGGCCACCGCCGCCATCTCGCGTTCGTCAAAGAAGAAGGCCGCCGACGCCGAAGCAGCGGACGAGGCCGCCCCGGCCGACGAGGCCTGACGTGCTGACCGACGCACTGGAGCACCTGGTCCGGGGGTTGGTCGCCAACCCCGATGACGTGCGGGTGACCGACGCCGACCGGCGTCGCATCCGGACCCTTGAGGTGCGCGTGCATCCCGAGGACATCGGCAAGGTGATCGGACGCCAGGGCCGGACCGCCGCCGCGCTGCGCACGGTGATCGCTGCGCTGGCCGGCCGGGACGAGGTTCGGGTCGACTTCGTCGACGTCGACCGTCGCCCGCAGCGGCGCCGGCGCTGAAACACACCATCAGTGGCGACGCCCAGGAACCATCCTGGGAGTCGCTGCTGCGTTCTGGAGGGTTGATGGACGAATCGGGACTGGTGCTGGTTGGGGTGATCGGACGACCCCACGGCCTGCGCGGCGAGGTGAGCGTCCGGGCCACCACCGACTTCGTCGTCGACCGCTTTGCGAGCGGTGCTGAGCTGACCAGCGAGGGTGGGCCGCTGGTAGTGGCCGGGCATCGCTGGCATCAGGGGGTGCTGCTGGTCAGTTTTGACGGCCATGTCGACCGGTCGGCAGCCGAGAGCCTGCGCGGCCGTGAACTGTGGGCCACCGAGGGCGCGGACCTGGCCGTAGACGAGGGCGAGTTTCGCGACCGGGACCTGATCGGCCTGCAGGTTCGGGTGTCGGGGGCCGCTGAGCCGGTGGGCGTGGTCCGGGCGATCCGACACCTGCCCGCCCAGGATCTGTTGGTGCTGGACATCGGTGGACAGGAGCGCTTGGTGCCGTTCGTCCACGACCTCGTCCCGGTGGTGGACGTGGCTGCCGGCTGGTTAAGCGTTACCGACCTGCCCGGACTGCTGGACGACTCGGCGGAGACCACCGATGAGGATTGATCTGGTCACCATCTTCCCCGACTACTTCGCGCCGCTGTCACTGTCCCTGGTCGGCAAGGCGATCGGCGCGGGACTGGTCCGGGTCGGCGTCCACGATCTGCGGAGTTGGACCCACGACCGGCACCACACCGTGGACGACACCCCCTACGGCGGCGGCGCCGGGATGGTGATGAAGCCCGAACCCTGGGGCGAAGCCCTGGACGCGCTGGTCCCCGGAGAGGAGCGGCCGGTGCTGATCGTCCCTTCGCCGGCCGGGGAGCCGTTCACCCAACAGTTGGCCCACGAGTTGGCCGTGGAACCGTGGCTGGTGTTCGCCTGCGGCCGCTACGAAGGGATCGACGCCCGGGTGGTCGAGCATGCCCGGACCCGGATGCAGGTGCGCGAGGTGAGCCTCGGCGACTACGTGCTGAATGGCGGCGAGGTGGCCGCGTTGGCGATCATCGAGGCCGCCGTCCGGCTGATCCCCGGCGTCCTGGGCAACCCGGCGTCCCTGCACGAGGAGTCCCACGCGGCCAGCCACCAGAGCCTGCTGGAGTACCCCGTCTACACCAAGCCGGCCTCGTGGCGCGGGCTGGAGGTGCCCGACGTCCTGCTGTCGGGGCATCACGGGCAGGTGGCGGCTTGGCGCCGCGCCGAGGCGGAGCGGATCACGGCCGAACGCCGCCCCGACCTGCTGCCAAGATCTGAGCGGTAGCCGGTGGCACGCGGGCCTGAACCCGCGCGAGCGCCGCGATCCCAGGTCGTTCCGGAGTGCGACTCCGACCCTGCCGTCGTTCGTGCATTGGCCGATCCTGATCCGCATTGCGTGCGCGGGTGCGTCGGCGGCTGACGGCGCGCTGGCTTGGGTACTGGGGCGCTTCGGGGTTCACTGGACGGGTGCCACCCCTTCGCTGCTCGCTGAGCGGCGTCATCGCCGTCGCCGTGCTGAGCGCCGGCTGCGCGGTCACGCCACCGGCCGGGGTCGCCAACCCGTCGGGCCGGACGCCCTCCGCCGCCACCCTGCCCCTCCCTCCGGGTCTCGGGCCATCGTCCCCATCGCCGGACAGCACCAGCACCAGCGCCGGGCCCGTTCCCGCCACCTCGGCAGCCGGTGCGCCGGGTAGCCCGGGAGCCGGCGCCGCTGCCAGTCCGTCGGAAGGCCCTGGGGACGCCGCCACGCCGACTCCGACCACTTCCCCGCAACCTCAGGCCCCACCGCCACCCGCGCCGCCCGACTGCCGCCAGGCGAAGTGCATTGCGCTCACTTTCGACGACGGGCCAGGGGAGCGAACCTCAGAATTGCTGGATCTGCTGGCCCGCGAGCAGGTGCCGGCGACCTTCTTCGTGATGGGTCGACGGATCAAGGATCGGCCCGACGTCCTACGACGGATGGCGACCATGCCCGGGATCACCCTGGGCAACCACACCGTCACCCACCCGGTACTGACCAGGATCAGCCGCGCCCAAGTCAGGCGTGAGATCCGCGCCAACACCCGACTCATCCAACGGCTCACCGGGGTGAAACCGCGGCTCTTCCGGCCCCCCTTCGGGGAGCGAAACGCGTTCACCGACAAGGTTGCCGGGTCGCTGGGACAGGCTGTGGTCACCTGGAGCAACGACTCCATTGACTGGCGACTGCTCAACACCAGGAAGGTGACGGCGCGGGTGGTCAAGCGCGCTCGTCCCGAGGCGATCGTGCTGATGCACGACATCCTTCCCACCACGATCGACGCCGTCGGGCCGATCATCAGGAAGCTGCGGGCCAGGGGCTTCGTCCTGGTCGGTCTGGATCAGTTGCTGGGCGATCCCCGCCCGGGCCACGTTTACTGGCAACAGACCCGCTAGGGTCATTTCCCAGGCCTTGTACGACAACGCGTCGTAGGTGAAATAGGGTGGCAAGCGTGGCGACTACAACTCTGACGAATCACGGCAGAGCGGTCCGATCGACAGTGGCGTTGAAGGTCTTGATGGCCTTCACGGGGCTCTGCCTCATCGGCTTCCTGCTCATGCACATGTACGGCAACCTCAAGGTGTTCCAAGGGGCTGAGGCGTTCAATCACTACGCTCACTGGCTCAAGTTCGACCCGCACGCCGAGAACGGCGTCGCCGACGTCATCCTTTACCCGCTGATCCCCAACGGCTGGTTCATTTGGATGTTCCGGGCCTTCCTGCTGTTCTGCGTGGTCGCGCACATGTACTCCGCGATCGCCCTGTGGAATCGCGCCAACGCGTCCCGAGGCACCAACTACGTGGTCAAGAAGTCGCTCCAGGAGACCTACGCCGCGCGGACGATGCGCTGGGGCGGCGTGATCCTGGCCGGCTTCCTGGTCTTCCACCTGCTGCAGTTCACCGCGATGGTGGTCACCCCGGGGTTCAGCGCGACCGCCACCCCGTACGAGGCGGTGATCGGCTCGTTCCGGATCTGGTGGGTCGTTGTGGCCTACGCGCTGTGGCTGGTGGCGGTCTGCATGCACGTCCGCCATGGGGTGTGGAGCGCCCTGGCCACGTTGGGCGCCAACACCAGCCCCCGCTCGCGCGAGCTGCTCAACGGCGCCGCCTGGGTGATCGCGGTGCTGCTGTTCGTCGGGTTCATGATCATGCCGATGGCCGTGCTGATGGGATGGGTGAAGTGATGACCGACACGCTGACCGAGGTCCGTCCCACGACCACCACGACGCAGCAGTTCTACAGCGTCGGCTCCGAACTGCACGACACCAAGGCGCCGGACGTACCGATCGCCGAGATGTGGCACCAGCGCCAATTCGAGGCGAAGCTGGTCAACCCGGCGAACCGGCGAAAGATGACCGTGATCGTGGTCGGCACCGGCCTGGCCGGCGGCGCCGCGGCGGCGTCCCTGGGCGAGGCCGGCTACCAGGTGCTCAGCTTCTGCTATCAGGACAGCGCCCGCCGCGCCCACTCGATCGCCGCTCAGGGCGGCGTCAACGCGGCCAAGAACTACCGCAACGACAACGACTCGGTGCACCGGCTGTTCTACGACACGGTCAAGGGCGGCGACTACCGCTCCCGCGAGACCAACGTCTACCGGCTGGCCGAGGTCAGCGCGAACATCATCGACCAGTGTGTTGCTCAGGGCGTTCCGTTCGCCCGCGAGTACGGCGGCATGCTGGACAACCGCTCGTTCGGCGGCGTCCAGGTGCAGCGGACGTTCTACGCTCGCGGCCAGACCGGCCAGCAGTTGCTGATCGGCGCCTACCAGGCGCTGTCGCGTCAGGTGGCCGCCGGGACGGTCAAGTTGTACGCCCGCCACGAGATGGTCGAACTGATCATGGTGGACGGCCGGGCCCGGGGCATCGTCACCCGGAACATGGTCACCGGCGCGATCGAGCCGTGGCTGGCCGACGCGGTCGTCCTGGCCACCGGTGGCTACGGCAACGTGTTCTTCCTGTCCACCAACGCGATGGGCTGCAACGTGACCGCGGGCTGGCGGGCGCACCGCAAGGGCGCCTACTTCGGCAACCCGTGCTACACCCAGATCCACCCCACCTGCATCCCGGTCCACGGGGAGACGCAGTCGAAGCTCACCCTGATGTCGGAGTCGCTGCGCAACGACGGCCGGATCTGGGTGCCGAAGCGCGCCGAGGACTGTGACAAGGACCCTCGGCAGATCCCCGAGGAAGACCGCGACTACTACCTGGAGCGGATCTACCCAGCGTTCGGCAACCTGGTGCCGCGCGACATCGCTTCGCGGCAGGCCAAGAACATGTGCGACGAGGGTCGCGGCGTCGGCCCGATGGTCGGCGACAAGCGGCGCGGGGTCTACCTGGACTTCTCCGACGCGATCAACCGGCTCGGCAAGGACACCGTCAGCGCCCGCTACGGCAACCTCTTCGACATGTACGCCCAGATCACCGGCGAGGACCCGTACGCCACCCCGATGCGGATCTACCCGGCGGTGCACTACACGATGGGCGGACTTTGGGTTGACTACGACCTTCAGTCCAACCTGACCGGGCTGTTCGTGACCGGGGAGGCCAACTTCTCCGACCACGGCGCGAACCGGCTGGGGGCGTCCGCGTTGATGCAGGGCTTGGCCGACGGCTACTTCGTCCTGCCGAACACGATCAACGACTACCTGGCCGGCGCTCCGTTCGAGAAGCTGGACGCATCGAGCCCGGCGGTCGTGGAAGCGGTCACCGCGGTCAACGACCGGGTGAAGACGCTGCTCGAGATCCAGGGTGATCGGACCGTCGACTCCTTCCACAAGGAGTTGGGCCAGATCATGTGGGAGTACTGCGGGATGGAGCGCACCGAGGAGGGGCTGACCAAGGCGATCGGCCTGATCCGAGCGTTGCGGGCCGAGTTCTGGCGCAACGTCAAGGTGACCGGCGTCAACGAGGACTTCAACCAGACCCTTGAGCGCGCCGGACGAGTGGCCGACTTCCTCGAACTGGGCGAGTTGATGTGCATCGACGCCCTGCACCGGCGGGAATCCTGCGGTGGCCACTTCCGGGCCGAGAGCCAAACCCCGGACGGGGAGGCGCTACGACACGACGACGAGTTCCTCTACGTCGCCGCCTGGGAGTTCGGGGGTGACGGCGGCTCGCCCGTCCTGCACAAGGAGCCGCTGAACTACAAGTTCATCGAGTTGAAGCAACGGAGTTACAAGTGAACATCACGCTGCGCGTATGGCGCCAAGCGAACGCCGAGGCCAAGGGCGAGATGGCCACGTACCAGGTGCAGGACGTGTCGCCGGACATGTCCTTCCTGGAGATGCTCGACCTGCTGAATGAGCAGTTGACCCTGGACGGGATCGAACCGGTCGCCTTCGACCACGACTGCCGCGAGGGCATTTGCGGCATGTGTGGCGTGGTGATCAACGGCTCGGCCCACGGTCGTGGAGTGTCGCCGGTACCGACCACCACCTGCCAGTTGCACATGCGCTTCTTCGCCGATGGCGCCACCATCGACGTGGAGCCGTGGCGGGCCGGGGGCTTCCCGGTGATCAAGGACCTGGTCGTCGACCGCTCCGCCTTCGACCGGATCATCCAGGCCGGGGGTTACGTCTCGGTCAACACCGGCGCGGCCCCGGACGCCCACGCCAACCCGGTGCCGAAGCTGGACGCCGATCGGGCCTTCGACGCGGCCACCTGTATCGGCTGCGGCGCCTGCGTCGCGGCCTGTCCCAATGGGTCGGCGATGCTGTTCATGTCGGCCAAGATCACCCACCTGGCGATGCTCCCGCAGGGGCAGCCGGAGCGGTACAGCCGGGTGAAGAGCATGGTCGCCCAGCACGACCACGAGGGCTTCGGTGGCTGCACCAATATCGGCGAGTGCTCGGCGGTCTGCCCCAAGCAAATCCCGCTGGACGTGATCAGCCAGCTGAACCGGGACCTGATCGCGTCCCTGTTCAAGAAGGACGGCAAGTACTGAGGCTGCGCCGGTCAACGCCGAGCCGCCTGGCTGCGGGCGTGCTCGGGTGGGCGAGGTGGAACTTTGGCAGCGCTGAACGACGAAAAGTGGGCTGCATTGCCCGTTTTCGGGACTTCAGCGCTGTCAGAGTTCCATTCCGGGGGAACTCTCGTCGCACGGCCTCCGGCGTTGGCTCGGTTTCCCCCGCGGTGTCACCCCCTTTTCCGCCGCGAACCTGGGGAGGGCGCGAGCGAACCTGGGGGCTCGGGCGATTTCGGGGGGCCGCTGCAGGTGTGGCAGACTTGGCAGTCGTTGTGCCGAGCACGCTCCTGCCACAGGGGGCTCGAGGTGAAGCGCAACCCTGATCCACCCAAACCACGAGGTGACCTGTGGCACCGACGAGGACAACACGATGAACAAGCTGGTCCAGCAGGCCACCGAGGCCGCCCTCCGTTCCGACATCCCCAACTTCCGTCCGGGCGACTCCGTGCGCGTGCACGTCCGAGTCGTTGAGGGCAACCGTTCCCGGATCCAGGTCTTCGCCGGCGCGGTGATCGCGCGCACCGGCAGCGGAATTGGCGAGGCTTTCACCGTCCGCAAGGTCAGCTTCGGCACCGGCGTCGAGCGCACCTTCCCGTTGCACAGCCCGGTGATCGAGAAGATCGAGGTCGAGCGTCGCGGTGACGTCCGTCGCGCGAAGCTGTACTACCTGCGCGGGCTGCGCGGTAAGGCTGCCAAGATCAAGGAGAAGCGCGACAACTGATCGCGCCTTTCGGCGGCCCATCAGCCGCCGAGCAGGAGAGGACCGGCGTGGACGAGCCGACCACCCCCGACGAAGGCCGGGCCAAGCCGCGGTCAACCGCGCGGGTGCTGGGCCTGTGGGCCCGGGAGTTGACCATCGTCATCGTGGGCGCCCTGATCGCGTCCACTCTGCTGCGGGTCTTCATCGCCCAGATGTTCGTGATCCCGTCGGGATCGATGGAGAACACTCTGCTGGTTCGTGATCGAGTCATGGTCCAAAAGGTCAGCGGTTGGGGGCGCGGCGACATCGTCGTGTTCCGGGACACCCAGGGCTGGTTAGCCAGCCCGCAAGAGCAGGAGAACCCGGTCTTTCGGGCCCTGATCTTCATTGGCCTGGCGCCGGACGACAGCACCAACCACCTGATCAAGAGGGTGATCGGTCTGCCCGGTGATCATGTCGAGTGCTGCGATGCGCAGGGTCGGATCAAGGTCAACGGTCAACCGCTGGACGAGACCAGCTACCTCTACAGCGAGCCTGGGTCGGCTCCGGTGGCTCCCTCGGCGGTCGAGTTCGATGTGGTGGTGCCCAAGGACCGGATCTTCGTGATGGGTGACCATCGCAACAACTCCCAGGATTCGCGCTGCCATTTGGCGGACATCGATGTCGGCAAGCCCGAGGGCGATGCCGCCTTCGTCCCGACCGCGAACGTCGTGGGGAGCACCGTCGCGGTGGTGTATCCCTTGCAGCGGTGGCGGACGTTGGGCCGCCCAGCCGCGTTCGCCAACATCCCGGCCGGGGAAGCGCCACCCGACGTCGCGGTGATCACCGGGCCCAAGGTCCACTGTTAGGTTGGCCCGATGACGAGCTTCGTGCTCCGCCGGGATGCTGGCCTCTACGGATACGAGAGGGCCCTGCGGCGCGCCGGGTTCGATCGTGTGGCCGGCGCCGATGAGGCCGGACGAGGAGCCTGCGCAGGCCCGCTGGTCGCGGCCGCCGTGATTCTTGGCGACACCGGGGCCTCCCGGATCGCGGGGCTGCGTGACTCCAAGCTGCTGTCCCCGGCTGCCCGGGAGCGCTGCTACGACCAGATCGTCACGCGCGCGGTGGCCTGGTCTGTGGTGGCGATCGAACCCGCCGAGTGCGATGCGCTAGGGATGCACGTCGCGAATGTCAGCGCATTGCGTCGAGCGGTGTTGCGGCTGGAGTCGCGACCCGACTTCGTGCTCACCGACGGATTTCCCGTCGACGGCCTGGCGACCCCGAGCTTGGCGATGTGGAAGGGCGACGCGGTGGCCGGCTGCGTGGCGGCGGCTTCGGTGATCGCCAAGGTCACCCGCGACCGGATCATGGCGGCGGCGCACGAGAGCTGGCCGCACTACCGGTTCGACATCCACAAGGGGTATTGCACCCCGTTGCACCAGGAAAACCTGGACGCCCACGGGCCCTGCGGCATCCATCGGCATTGCTTCGAGAACGTCCGGCGAGCGGCTAGGCTGACCACGCTATGAGTGCGGAGGATCTCGAACAGTACGAAGCGGACCTGGAGCTGCAGCTCTACAAGGAGTACAAGGACGTCGTCGGGATCTTCACCTATGCCGTCGAAACCGAGCGGCGATTCTACCTGTGCAACGCGGTCGACCTGAAGGTTCGGACCGAAGGCGGCGACGTGTACTACGAGGTATCGATGGGCGATGCGTGGGTCTGGGACATGTATCGACCCGCGCGGTTCGTGAAGAGCGCCAAGGTGTTGACCTTCCGGGACGTCTCGATCGAGGAGATCGCGCACAGTGAGTTGAAGGTGCCCGACAACCTCGCTTGACCGGCCCTCGCCCATCCCTGGCAGAACCGATCGATCAGCCCTGGGCTTCGCCCTGTGTAAACCGACCTGAGTTTTCCACAGTTGCGCAATCGCTGACCGGTTCTGCACCCCCGAGTCCGAGGGTTTGGGCATGGACAAGCAAGAGGTCGGCAGGGTTGGTGAGGACGCCGCCGTGGCGCACCTGGCCGCCCTGGGCTGGCGGGTCGTCGAACGCAACTGGCGTTGTTCCCTCGGTGAGGTCGACATCATCGCGGTCACCCCCGGCGGCCAACCAACCCTGGTCTTCTGCGAGGTGAAGTGCCGCACCGGGTTGGGTTACGGCGATCCGTTGGAGGCGCTCACCTACGCCAAACGACGCAAGCTGCGCGATCTGGCGCTGACCTGGCTGGGGCACCAGCCCTCGCGGGTCGAGCGGTTCCGGATCGACGCGATCGGGGTACTGCTCCCACCTGGCCAGCCCGCTCAAGTCACCCACGTCCAAGGGATCGGCTGATGTCCGCGCGCGCCTGGTCGGTGGCCATGGTGGGCATGGAGGGGGTGATGGTCGAAGTCGAGGCGGCCCTCGGCGGTGGGCTGCCCCGAACGGTCCTGGTCGGCTTGCCCGACGCCGCGCTGGGGGAGGCGCGCGACCGGTGCCGAGCGGCGATGACCTCGTCCGGGCACGGGTGGCCCAGTCAGCTGTTGACGATCAACCTGTCCCCGGCTTCGCTTCCCAAGGCGGGCGCGCACTTCGACCTGGCTATCGTGTCGGCGGTGTCCGCCGCGGCACAGCGCTGCGACCCGGCTGCCCTTGAGTCCACCGTGCTGCTGGGTGAGCTGGGGCTGGACGGGCGGGTCCGGCCGGTCCGGGGAGTGCTGCCGGCCCTGCTGGCGGCGTCGCGGCGCGGCTTTGCCCGAGCTGTGGTGCCGGCCAGGCAAGTCGCCGAGGCGTCGCTGGTGGAGGGTCTGACGGTGTGGGGGGTCGACGATCTGGAAGACCTCTTCAGCGTGCTGGCCGGGCGTCCGCCGGCTGCGTCGCCAGCGGTGGAGCAGGCCTCGCCGGACCCCGGGCACACGCCCGATCTGATCGATGTGGTGGGACAGGTCGAGGCGCGCTGGGCGCTGGAGGTGGCCGCGGCCGGACGGCACCACCTGTTTCTGCACGGCCCGCCAGGGGTGGGCAAGTCGCTGCTGGCCGCTCGGCTGCCGGGCATCCTGCCCGAGCTGGCCGTCTCGGAGGCGTTGGAGGTGGCGGCGATTCACTCCCTGGCCGGTGCCGCCCCTGAGCGCGGCCTGGTCACCCGCCCGCCCTATTGCGATCCGCACCACTCGGCCTCGGTGGCCAGCTTGGTGGGTGGCGGCGCCCGGATGGCGATGCCCGGCTCCATCTCACGGGCGCATCAGGGCGTCCTCTTCTTGGATGAGGCCCCCGAGTTCGACCCGCGGGCGTTGGAAGCACTGCGGGTGCCACTCGAGTCCGGCCAGGTGGTGTTGGCTCGGTCGGCCAGTCAGGTGGTCTACCCGGCCCGGTTCCAACTGGTGCTCGCGGCGAACCCTTGCCCCTGTGGCAACGCGGGCGTTCGTGGGGTCGAATGTCGCTGCCCACCGATGACCGTCCGGCGCTACCGCGATCGGGTGTCGGGCCCGATCCTTGACCGAATCGACATCCACCAGCAGCTTCGACCGATGCGCCAGGCGTATCTCAGGGCCGCGCAGGGAGCCGGTGAATCGACCGCGCTGGTGGCTGACCGGGTGCGCGCGGCGCGAGAGCGGCAACTATGCCGGCTTGGGCCCTTGGGCTGGCGAACCAACGGGGAGGTCCCGGGACCGGCGCTGCGTCGTGATCTTCCCCTGCCGGAGGGCGTTGACCTGCTCGAGTCCGCGGTGGCAACGGGCCGGCTCTCGGCCCGCGGCGTCGACAAAGTGATGCGGGTTGCCTGGACGATCTGCGACCTGGCCGCGCAGCCGCGACCTACCGCCAGCCACCTGAGAACGGCGTTGGCGATGAGGCGCGGCGAAGACCGAACGGAGGCTTCCCATGGATGAACGTGAGGCCAGGATGGCGCTGAACTCCGCCACGGAGCCCGGTTCGGCGATGATCACCGCGCTGCTGGCAGAGCACAGCCCTGCTGAGGTCTGGCATCAACTGAAGGCTGGCCGGCACGGGGAACCGCTGGCTCGCCGAGCCGCCGCGTACGACCCGACAGCGGCGATTGCGCTGGCTCGGCGTCACCGCGTTCGGCTGATCGTGCCAGGCGACGTGGAGTGGCCCCAGCAACTCGACGACCTGGCGACCTGCGAGCCGGTCCAGGAGATGCGCGGCAGTCCGGTAGCGCTGTGGGTGCGCGGGACTGCGACGTTGGCCGAGGCTGTTGGCCGCTCGGTGGCCGTCGTCGGATCGCGAGCGGCAACCTCCTACGGCGAAACGACCGCGGCCGAGCTCGCCGGCGGCGTCTCGTCGCTCGGCATCAGCGTCGTCTCGGGCGGAGCCTTCGGCGTCGACATCGCCGCCCACCGTGGGGTCTTGGCCGCCCGCGGGATCACCGTGGCCGTGATGGCCGGAGGGCTCGACGCCCTGTACCCGGCGGCGAATGGCCCGGTCCTGGAGCGGGTTGCCCAGGAGGGTTGCCTGGTCAGTGAACTGCCGCCGGGGGCGCGGCCAACCCGGGCGAGGTTTCTGGCCCGCAATCGGTTGATCGCGGCCCTGTCCCAAGGGACGGTGCTGGTAGAGGCCGCCGAACGCAGCGGGGCGCGGAACACGATCACCTGGGCGAACGCCTGCCACCGGGTGACGATGGCGGTGCCAGGACCGGTGCACAGTGCCACCTCGGTGACGCCCCATCGACTGATCCGCGAAGCTGAGGCCGTGCTGGTGTCCAGCCCCGAAGAGGTCGCCGAGCTGGTGGGACCGCTTGGCACTCGAGCCCGGCTCCGACCAAGTCAACACCGACCGCTCGACGCCCTCAGCGCACCCCAAATCGCGGTCTACGAGGTGCTGCCTGCGCGCACGTCGCTGGATGCGGGGGAGATCTCGCTGCGCGCCGGACTGCCGCTGCCGACCTGCCTGGCGATCCTCGATCAGTTGACCGAGGACGGCCTGCTGGAAACCAGCGCCATCGGCTGGCGGATCCGGCGAGCCTCGGCATCAACCCAACAGATCAGCGCGACGACCATGGCCATCGGACCATGACCCGGAGGGCCGGCCACCTGTCAGCGCAGCAGGATCACCAAGGACGCCAAGCTGGCGGCAGCGATCGTGACCGTCATGAGCCGGTGGGCCGGCCACCGGTCAGCGCAGCAGGATCACCAAGGAGGCCAAACCGGCGGCAGCGATCGTGACGGTCTCGAACTGGCGCTGGTTCACCTTGCCGATCACCAGCCGCCCCAGAGCCGCCCCCACCAACACCACCGGAATCATCGCCACCCAGACCCAGAGCACCTGAGGGGTGTAGAGCCCGAGCAGCCCAGATAGCGGGGTCTTGGCCAGTTTGATCGCGCCGAAGAACCAGGCCTTCGTCCTGATGAAGCGTTTCTTGTCCACCCGGCAGGCCAGGAAGTAGAGGGCCATGATCGGGCCGGCGGCGTTGGCAGTCATGGTGGTGAAGCCGGCGGCTACGCCGGCGCTCCCGGCGGCGAGCGGGTGCGGGTCCCCAGTCGGGCTGCTGCCCTGGTCGCCGCGGACGCGTTGGAGGAATTGGAGTGCGACCGAGATCAGCAACATCACCCCGATGGTGCGTCGCATGACAACGTCATCGATGAATCGAATGAAAACCGCCCCCACCAGCAGCCCCACGATCACGGTGGGAACCAGCCGAAGGATCAGCCGCCAGGAGGCGTGTCGGCCGTACAGGGCGATCCCGATCACATCCCCGACCAGCAGCAGCAGAGGACTGCCGCGGTCGACTCCTTGGCTGGCATGGCCAGGGCGAAGAGCACCGCCGCGAGCGCGCCGATGCCACCAAAGGAGGTCTTCGAGAACCCGATTAGCACTGCGCCCACGGCCATCAGGGTGAGCGCGCCGACGCTGAGCGACAGCAACTCGGGGGGCACGGACGGATTGTGTCACGCGGGCCACAGGCCGAGGGAGCAGTTCGGAAATGGTCCGGTCGGCACTGCCTTGAACTTCGAGGACACCGAGTCTAACGTCGATAGTAGCCTCCGATAGAAGAGCGGGTGGCATGACACCGGTCGTCCCAGATCTCCACGAGCGCCGCCTGCCGTGGCATCTGAGCGAGGCCGCAGAGTTGGCGGACCAACTGGGCACCGATCCGACGATCGGGCTGACCGAGGCGGACGCCGCAAGGCGCCTGGCGGAAGTGGGGCCCAACGCGTTGGACGAGACCCACCGGACGCGCTGGCCGAGCTTGTTACTGGCCCAGTTCACCGACTTCATGATTGTGATCCTGGTGGCGCGCTGATCTCCGGACTGCTCGGGGAATGGGTGGACGCCGCAGTCATTGTCGTGATCGTGGTGTTGAACGCCGTCATCGGCTTCACCCAGGCGCTGCGGGCCGACTCGGCCCTGGCCGCCCTGCGCGAACTCTCGGTGGCCCAGGCAACCCTGGTGCGCGGTGGTGCGCTGGTGACAGTCCCGGCCACCGAGGTGACAGTCGGCGACATCGTGGTCTTGGCGGCCGGCAACCAGGTGCCGGCCGACCTTCGGTTGCTCGAGGTGGCCCAGTTGCGAGCCGACGAGTCCGCGCTGACGGGTGAATCGCTGACCGTCGCCAAGTCCGTGGCGGCCCTGGACGACCCGGACCTTCCGCTGGGGGATCGCACCAACCTGGCGTTCAGGGGCACCACCATCACCAACGGCCGCGCCCGGGGCGTGGTGGTCGCCGTCGGCATGGAAACTGAACTGGGCGCGGTGGCCGGACTGCTCAACCAGGAGATCGATCAGACGACGCCGCTGCAGCGGCGACTGGCGGACTTCGGGCGCCGGATCGCGGTGATCATCCTGGTGATCTGCGCAGGGCTGTTCGCGCTTGGCCTGTTGCGGGGGGAAGCGCTGCTCACCATGGCGCTGACGTCGATCGGCCTGGCGGTCGCCGCCATCCCCGAGGCGCTGCCAGCCGTGGTGACCGTTCTGCTCGCCGTTGGTGCCCGGAGAATGGCCGGCGTCAACGCGCTGATCCGTCGGCTGCCGTCGGTCGAGACTCTCGGCTCGGTGAGCATCATCTGCACCGACAAGACCGGAACGCTCACGGTCAACCAGATGCGGGCCAAGGTGGTCAGTGCCAGGGGGCGCCAGTGGCACCCCGACGCAGGGGGTGCTCCGGACACCTGTCAGCGAGTGGTGTTGGTCGCCGCAGCGCTGTGCAATGACGCCGTTCCTGGGTCCGGCAGTGACGGGGAGTTGGAATGGCGCGGGGATCCCACCGAGACAGCGCTCGCCGAACTCGCCTCCCGGATCGGCCTGCACGTGAGCGATCTGCGGGCCGACCGCCCACGGGTCCACGAGCTTCCGTTCGATTCCGAACGGAAGCGGATGACCACGTTCCACAGTGGCAACGACGGCCTGGACGCCTTTACCAAGGGGGCGCCGGAGCGGGTGATTCCACAGTGCACGGCACAGTGCACGCCCGACGGTGTCGCACCGCTGGATCAAGCCGTCGTGCTGGCTGAGGCTGAGGAGTTGGCCGCCCAAGGGTTGCGAGTCCTTGCGCTGGCGCACCGAGGGTGGGCGGCGTTGCCGCGTGCGGAGGACGGGTCGCAGGTGTCCATCGAAGCCGAACTGACCCTGATCGGCCTGGTTGGGCTGATCGATCCGCCGCGGGCCGAGGCGGCTGCGGCTGTGCAGGATTGCCTGCGGGCCGGCATCACCCCCGTGATGATCACCGGTGATCACCCGGCCACCGCCACCGCGATCGCCGGCCGACTGGGTTTCGACGTGGCAGACGACGCGGTCGTCAGCGGCCCCGAGCTTGCCGCCATGAGCGACGAGGAACTGACCGAGCGCTGCGCCCGGGCTCGCGTCTATGCCCGGGTCGACCCGGCGCAAAAGATCCGAATCGTCGAAGCGCTGCAGGCGGGCGGGCAACTTGTGGCGATGACCGGGGACGGGGTCAACGATGCCCCGGCGCTGCACCGAGCCGAGATCGGGGTGGCGATGGGCCGCGGCGGCACCGATGTGGCCCGGGAGGCGTCCGGTCTGGTGCTGCTGGACGACAACTTCGCCACCATCGTCGCGGCGGTCAAGGAGGGGCGCCGGATCTACGACAACATCCGCAAGTTCGTCCGCTACGCGATGACCGGCAACTCCGCCGAAATCCTCACCTGGTGGTGGCCCCGCTGGTCGGGCTACCGCTACCGCTGCTGCCGCTCCACATCCTGTGGGTGAACCTGGTGACCGACGGGCTCCCCGGTCTCGCCTTGGCCGCCGAGCCGGCCGAGCGCGGCATCATGCGCCGTCCGCCGCGGCCGCCGCGGGAGAGTCTGTTCGCTCACGGGATGGGGGCGCATATCGCCTGGGTTGGGGCCTTCCTGGCGGGGTTGTGTCTGGTGATGCAGGCCTGGGCGCTGGCGTCGGGACTGAGCGAACCCACTGGCAGACGATGGTGTTCACCACGCTGACATTGGGCCAGATGGCCCACGTCCTGGCGATCCGTTCCGAGACGGAGCCACTCTGGAAGATGGGGTTGTTCAGCAATCGGCCGCTCCTGGGCGCGGTGTTGCTGACGCTCGTGCTGCAACTAGCGACGATCTATGTGCCCTGGGTGAATCCGCTCTTCCATACCCAGCCGTTGACCGTGGGCGAGCTCGGCGTCTGCCTGCCTGGCGGCTGCAACGTCGGTATGGGTCGTGGTGGAGGCCGAGAAGCGGTTACGGAACCGGAAGCCTTCGGCCACAACGCGACCCTGACCTGATCGGCAGGCGCGCCGCCGCCTCAGCCAGGCCCGACGCGATCGGATATCGGGCGGGAGAGACGGGTGCCTAAACCGACAGGGTCCCGTGCTCGGAGCCTGACGGCTTGGTGCCGGTGACGGCGGCCTTCACCACCTGGAGGAGGTGGACGACGCCGCCGGGTGTGTCCCAGTAGGAAACCTGATCCGGATCGATCTCCAGCACCACGTTCTCCGGATTCTCGGGGCCGCCCTCGGCGTAGGCGTCGTTGAAGATGTTCCACAGACGCTTCTTCAACTCCACGTCGTGGTTGAGGGAGCCGTGACCGCTGATCGATACCCAGGTGCTGTCACTGCTCATCGTGAAGTTGACCTGCTGCCCGTCGCTCTGCTGGGCGACGTCGGTGTTGCGCTGGGTGACGAACCGGAAGACGCCGTCTGCGTACTCCTGCACCGTCATCGGTCGGCTGACCAGTCCGGCCGCGGACTGCGTCGTCATCATGGCGAACCGGTTCGTGCCAGCGAGTTCCTCGATGGTCGGGGGAGTCTTCTCGGTCATGTTTGGCCCTTCTCTGCGGAGAGGTCTCGAGCCTAGGCCGACCGGTCACGGGCCCACCACACCCCGCCGGCTACGGCGAGGGGTGGCCACGCGGACAGGTTGAGTCGGGGAATCAACCCCCGGCAGAGCCGCGGGCCGCGGCCAGCGCGTCCAGGTCGCGAACGGCGTAACGGTGGTGTTCCCACTCTTCTTCGAGGATCGTGTGCAGGCAGGCCAGCACCGTCTCTTGATAGTCCGGTGCCCACGGGTTCGCCCGGGCCGCGTCCAACTCTTCGGTGCTGACCGCCTCGAGATAGTCGGTGACCATCGCGACCCGGTCGGCGCGCACCGCCAGGACGTCGGCGAAGTCGGGGTCGGTGAGGGAGAAGACGGCAGGGTCGTGGCCGTCGGCGGCGTACTCCTCGTTGGGCTGGCCGATCGGGTGGTAGGGCTCCTCGATCTGCAGGATCGCCCCCCGGAACCAGGTGTCGGTGGCCATCACCAGGTGGCGCAGAGTCTGCGAGAACGACCACTCCCCGTCCACCTGGACGTCGACCGTGCCGCTCGGCATCGCCTCCGCCCTGGCGATGGTTCCAGACCAGGTTCGCTGTAGGGCCGCCCAGGCGGCCCGCAGGCCGTCCGGGTCGCCCGCCTTGCGTTGCTCTCGTCCAGGGAACCGGCGGTTGAGTTCGGCGTCAACGAAAGGCGCCACGTCGACACCGTTGACCACCAGGGACCCGCCCTCTTCAAGCAGCCAGGGTGCATCGAGATCGGCGCCGGCCAGATCGACGCCTCGCATCACCACCCCGTTCAGTGAGCATCGGACGAAGCGGGCGCCGGTCAGGTCGGCGTCGGAGAACCTTGCGCCGCGGAGGTTGCCGGTGTTGTGGGGTGCATCCATGGCGACAGTCTGACAGGCCGCTCAGACACTTCCCGATCCGGGTCTTCCGGACCGCTTCTTACTCGCCCAGGATGGCCATGTAGTGGACGTCGATCCACTCGTCGTCGAAGAGGAGGGCGTCGCGGCCCGTCCCCTCATGCTGGAAACCGACCTTCTCGTAGACGTGTCGAGCGCGACGGTTGAAGTCGTACACCTCAAGGGTGATCCGATGAAGCCCCATCGTGGTCAGTCCGTGCTGGACGATCAGTCGGGTGGCTTCGGTGCCGAGACCGCGACCCCGTCCGGCCGCACCGATCAGGGTGCGGAAGTTGCAGGAGCGGTTTCCCGGGTCCCATTGGTTGAGGACGACCTCGCCCACCAGAGACCCCGATGTGTTGTCGATCACCGCCAGGACCAAGCGGTCAGCCTCGGCCCATTCCCCGTAGATCCGGCGCAGGTGCTCGATGGGCACGTCGTCGGCGCGCTCAGTGCTCGAGTGGATCGAACCGGTGAGCCGGGCGATCTCGTCGTCATCGCGGATCAACGCATCGATCGCGTCGGCATCCTCGGCCCGGATGGGACGCAGCGTGACCAGATCCCCGATCAGAGTCGGCTTGTCACTGAAGGCGGTGGCGTGATCCATGGCAACAGCCTGACGAGACCATCTGACACGCGCAATCCGGGCATGATCCGCCCCGGGAGACGGACCGGGCTGATCGCGGGTTCCGACAGGGCCGGCGGGCGACGGGGCAGCATTTCCCGGCTCCTCGGGACGGATGCCCCGTGCCGCCCGGGACACCGGCGGCCAAGACTGAGTTCCTCACCAGTCGTCCGAGGAGCGTCAGATGTCCACCACTCCGACCAATGCGAGTCACCTCCGCACTGAGGCTCCTGTCGACCCGACCGATCACGATTCGGATCCACAGCCAAGCCAGCGAGATGGCGCGGAGTTGGTGCTGCTTGG
>CAYVOW010000028.1:0-26423 GCA_964453585.1 uncultured Micropruina sp. | reverse complement strand
TCGGCGGCCGCGAGATCGGCTACCTGTTCGGCCAGTACAAGCGCATCACCAACCGCTACGAGTCCGGCGTGCTGACCGGCAAGGGGGTCACCTGGGGCGGCTCCCGGGCTCGCACCGAGGCCACCGGGTACGGCACGGTCCACTTCGTCGACAAGATGCTGCAGGCCCGGGGGGACGACTTCGAAGGCAAACGCGTGGTGGTGTCCGGGTCCGGCAATGTGGCGATCTACGCGGTCGAGAAGGCCCAGCAGTTGGGCGCCACCGTGGTCGCGGTGTCGGACTCGAACGGCTACGTGGTGGACGAGGCCGGCATCGACCTGGCCGTCCTGCAGGAGGTCAAGGAGGTCCGCCGCGGGCGGCTGTCCGACTACGCCGACCGGATCGGCAGTCGCGTCCAGCACATCGCCGACGGATCGATCTGGGACGTTCCGTGCGAGATCGCGCTGCCCTGCGCCACCCAGAACGAACTGGACGACCGCCACGCGACCACGTTGGTCAAGAACGGGGTGCGGCTGATCGCCGAGGGCGCCAACATGCCGACGACACCCAACGCGATCACCGTGTTTCAGGAGGCCGGGGTGCTGTATGCGCCCGGCAAGGCGTCCAACGCCGGTGGGGTTGCCACCAGCGCGCTGGAGATGCAGCAGAACGCCAGCCGTGACGCCTGGGACTTCGAGACCACCGCCGCCAGGCTGGAACAGATCATGTACGACATTCACGACACCTGCCTGGAGACTGCCGAGCTATACGGATCGCCGGGCAACTACGTGGTGGGGGCCAACTTGGCCGGGTACATCAAGGTCGCCGACGCTATGGTGGCGATGGGCGTGATCTGAACGATGCGCGCCAGCACCGGGATTCCAGGCTTGGACGACACCATCGACGGGCTCCGGCTCGGCGACAACGTGGTCTGGCACGCCGACTCGGTGGACGACTACCGCTCGGTGTTCCAGCCGTTCGTGACCCAGGCGCGGCGGGACGGCCGGCGGCTGGTCTACCTGCGTTTCGGCCTCCGGGAGCCGCTGCTGTCGGAGCGGGACGGGGTCGAGGTGCACCTGATCGACCCGGGGCTTGGCTTTGAACGATTCGCCCTCGCCGTCCGACAATTGCTGACCGAGATCGGGCCGCTCGGGTTCTACCTGTTCGATCCGCTCAGCGACCTGCACCAGCGCTGGCACTCGGACCTGATGGTGCTGAACTTCTTCAAGGTCACCTGCCCCTACCTGTTCGAGTTGGACACGGTCGCCTACTTCGCGCTGCTGCGCAATCACCACACCTACCCCACCGTTGCCGGCATCCGCGAGACGACCCAGCTCTTGCTGGACCTGCATCGGATCGAAAGCGAGTTGTACGTCCAACCGCTCAAGGTGTGGCAACGGCACAGCCCGACGATGTTCTTCCCGCACCTGCTGACCGGCGGGGAGGCCATCTCGATCACGTCGTCGCTGGCCACCACGACGCTGTTCGCCAGCTTGGCCCGACGGCTGGATCCACCCGATCCCTGGCAGCGCCTGGTCAACGAAGCCTGGTCGGCCCTGACCGCCGGCCAATTCGCCCAGGCAGCGGCCCGCGATCGGTTGCTCGACCTGTTGGCCGGAACGTCGGGTCGGATGGCGCGGCTGTGCCGGCAGCGGCTGCTGCTGACCGACCTGCTGGCGGTGGCGTCCCGGCTGGTCGGGACCGGCCGGATCGGCGGCAAGAGCGTCGGCATGCTGCTCGCCCGAGCGATCCTTGAGCATGACCCCGAGGGCCGCTTCGCCGGGCGACTGGAGCCTCACGACTCGTTCTTCCTGGGCAGCGACGTGTTCGTCAGCTTCTTGGTGGCCAACGGCTGGTGGACGCTCTGGACGGCGCACGAGCAACCCGAATCGGGTCCCGAGGCAGCCGAACTCCATCGGCTGATCCCGACTGGCTCCTTCCCCCGCAGCTTCGCCGAGGACTTCCTGCAACTGCTGGAGCACTTCGGGCAGGCACCGATCATCGTCCGGTCGAGTTCGCTGCTCGAGGACGACTACGGCAACGCATTCGCGGGCAAGTACGCCAGCGTGTTTCTCGCCAACCAGGGCACTCCGGAGGAGCGGCTGGCCGCGTTCGAGGACGCCGTCCGCACGGTGTACGCGAGCGCGGTTGGCCCCGAGGCGCTGCAGTACCGTCGCGAGCGGGGCCTGATGGAACTCGACGAACAGATGTCAATCCTGGTCCAGCGGGTCTCCGGCGACCTGCACCAGGGGCTCTTCTTTCCGATGGCCGCCGGGGTGGCCAACTCGTCCAACCCTTACGTGTGGGACGCCTCGGTGCCCGACCGAGGGCTGGCCCGGCTGGTGGCCGGGCTGGGCACCCGAGCGGTGGATCGGACCGGTGCCGACTACGCGCGGATCGTCAGCCTGGCCGACCCCGCCTCCTCGCCGATCGCGCCAGATGATCTTGCCCGCTACTCGCAGCGCCGGGTGGACGCGATTGATCTCGCGGCCGGGGGGCCGGTCACCCTTCCGGTGGACGCCACCCGAGTCCGGTCGCCGGAACTGGATTGGTCGGCCCTGGCCAGCCCGGACCTGGCCGGCGCACGGCGGCTGCGCGAGTTGGGGCGTCCCGGCGAGCCGCCCGACCTGATCGACTGCCAGGGGCTGCTGGCGCGCACCGACCTGGCGGGGATGCTGTCCGACCTGGTCGCGACTCTCGCCGACGCCTACGACCACCCGGTGGACGTGGAGTTCACGGTGAACCTGGACCGGTTCGGGGAGCCTCAGGTGAACCTCGTCCAATGCCGGCCGTTGCAGGCGCGCGGGGCAGGTGGCAGCGCAGAAATACCCGCGATGGACCCGGATCGGTGCCTGTTGGCATCGGTCGGTGCCTTCATGGGCGGGAACGCCAGGATGGCGATCGACTGGGTGGTGCTGGTCCGACCAGAGGTGTACCTCACCTTGGGCGAGCCGGAGCGGCACGCGGTGGCCCGCCGGATCGGCGATCTGAACCAAGAGCTGGGCCGGGACTGCGCGCTGCTGATCGGGCCAGGTCGCTGGGGGACGTCGATGCCCTCGCTCGGAGTGCCGACCCACTTTCGCGAGATGAGCCGTTTCGCCGCCCTCCTGGAGACGACTTACGCCGATGGCGAGTTCCGTCCCGAACTGTCCTACGGCAGCCACTTCTTCCTCGAACTGGTCGAGCGTGGGATTTTCTACGCCGCGGTGCTGGAGGAGCGCACCGGCGTCTGGTACCGCCCGGCGTTGGTCACCGCACTGCCGGACGCGTCCGCCGACCTGGGGGTGGAGCCGATGGCAGCGGTGTGGGTGGCCCGGACCCCCGGCTTGGTGCTGCACGCCGACGTGGTCAGCCAGCGGTTGTTACTGCAGTGGGAGGATTGAGCCCAAGTTCGACCGACAGGGTGCGGCCCAGACCCCGGCGGTCAGGCGATTTTGGCGCCTTCGCGGTTCTTGGTAGCGTAAGCAGTCGCGCCCGCAGTGGGCGCTCCCCGAGATCACCACAAACAGAAGGCCTCACGTGGCGAACATCAAGTCCCAGATGAAGCGGATCAAGACGAACGAGAAGGCTCGTCTGCGCAACAAGGCTGTGAAGTCGGCGCTGCGCACCCACGTTCGCAAGTTCCGCGAAGCTCTGGACGCCGGCGAGACCGAGAAGGCTCAGGAGCTCGCCCGCAAGGCCTGCCGCGCCCTCGATAAGGCCGCCTCCAAGGGCGTCATTCACGCCAACCAGGCCGCCAACCGCAAGTCCGCGATCGCCAGCAAGGCCGCCGCGCTCTGAGTTCGCTGACCGGACGCCGCCCCGCGGGGCGGCGTTCTTTGCGTTTCCGGCCGTGGGGAGCGAACTGACGCCCACGGCGACCGACGTGACCTCGGTTACGAGCCGAGGCCGGTGGCACCAACTGCGGTGCCGAACCGGAGGGCCGGTGGCACAATCCCGCCGCGATCGGCGTTCAGCCGGTGACCACGCGCGGGGCTCTCCCGCGCAACCCGATCACTTTCAGCACCACCCGCTCCAGCGCGAAGCCAGCGTCGCCGGCCGCCCCTTTCACCGCGGCGTCAGCGATCGCCACCGACTGCAGGGCGGCCGCCACCCCGGCCGGCGTCCAATCCCGGGCCTGCGCGGAGAGGTCCTTCAGTTTCCAAGGTGGGACACCGATCAGCCGGGCCAGATCGGCATCGCGTTGGCGTCCGTCCCGGGCGTCCAGGTACTTGCCGAGGTTGCGCAGGCTCCCGGCCAACGCGCTGGTCACCAGCACCGGCGCCACACCGGTGGCCAGGGCCCAGCGCAGCTTGCCCAAGGCGCCCGCGGTTCGTCCGGCCAGCGTGTCGTCGGCGACGGCGAAGCTGGACACCTCGGCCCGGCCGCCGAAGTAGCGCCTGACGTGAGCGTCGGTGACCCTGCCCTCGGCGGCGTCGGCCAGCAGTTGGCTGACCGCTGCGCTGAGGGCACGCAGGTCGGTGCCCACCGCCTCGACCAGGAAGGCGGCCGTGGCCGGATCGATCGAGCCCTTGGCCCGGCGTACCTCGGCGATCACGAATTGCGGCAGTTCCCACGGCTTGATCGAGGGGCACTCCAGGAGGGATGAGCTGCGCTTCAGCCGCTCGACCAGCGCCTTTCCCTTGGCGCCGCCGTTGTGCACGACCACCAGCGACAGCTCCGGAAAGGGCTGCTCGGCCAGCGACCCCAAGTCGTCGAACAGGTCCTGGGGCACGTCGGCGGCCTGCTCTATCACCACCATCGACGAACTCGCGAACAACGAACCACCGCCGGCCTGAGCCAGACCTCCCCGGTCCAGTTCCGCCCCGGCGATGCGGGTCACGGTGACGGTCGGGTCCGCGGCGCGGGCGTCGGCGACTAGGCCGGACACGGCACGCTCGGCGAGCAAGCCCTCTGGGCCAAGCACCAAGAAGGCCTTGCCGAAGGGCGAGCGAGTGGTCACGCCGACAGCATGCCAGTCCCTCCCGACAACTCCGACCTCGCCCCAGCGGGTCACCGCTGCGTGGTGAGAATCAGGCGCCCGTCCACCAGGGACACCGCGACCGATCCCTGCCGGTCGGTCCGAGCGATGGTCGCTCCGGACCGCTGCACCAGCGAAACCGTTCGCGCCGATGGATGCCCGTAGTCGTTGTCGAGGCCCACGCTGAACACCGCCAGTCGAGGCGAGACGGCAGCCAGAAACTCCGCATCCTGATGCGGGGAGCCGTGGTGCGGGACCAGCAACAGGTCGGCGTGCAGGTCGGCCACCGCCCGCAGCGCGGCGGCCTGGCCCTCCTCCTGGACGTCCCCGGCCAGCAGCACCGTCACCGTTCCGCCGGGGGTCTGCACCTGGGCCCGCATCACCAGGGAGCCGTCGTTTTCGGCTGCCGACTCTCCCTCGTCCAGGCCCGCGAACGACTGCTGGAGGGCCGCCAGCACGCTGAGCCGGACGGCTCCCGCAGTCAGCACCGTCCCGGGAACGGCCACGGTCCGAGGAGCCGCGATCGTGGCCCCTGCGACCTGGGAGACCCCGCCCGCCGGGCTGGTCGCGGCGGAGGTGATCACCCGTGCCGGCGCGGCCACATCGGTGACGCCAGTGACCCCACCGATGTGATCGGCGTGAAAGTGGGTCAGCACCAACCCCGAGATCCTGGTGATTCCGAGTTCCCGCAGGCAGCCGAGCACCCTGGCGGGCTCCGGTCCGGCGTCGACCACGACGGCCGCATCCGGACCAGCCCGCAACGCGGTGGCGTCACCCTGGCCGACATCGCAGAACACAACCGCCCAATCAGGTGGCGGCCAGCCCGGCCGGACCGGCGGCCGGAGCAGAACGATCACCAGCACGACGGCCACCCCGATCACCACCCCGGGCCGGGAGAGCACCCGGCCAAGCACGAGAGCGAGCCCCAGGCAGCCGACGGTCACGACCCCCAGCGCCAAGGGCGTTGCCGGCCACGGCACCTGGGCACCCGGCAGGGAGGATCCAGCCCAGGCGATCCAACACAGCGCCTGTGCCGGCACCCCCGCCAGCCAACCCACCACGGTCGCCAGCGGCAGCCAGAGTTGCGCGATACACGCGGCAAGCAGGCCGAACACGGTCGCCGGGCCGACCAGAGGGGCAGCCACCAGGTTCGCCAACAGCCCGACCACGCTGACCTGGCCGCTGAGCGCTGTTACCACCGGCTGCGTCGCCAATTGCGCCGCCAGGGAGACCGCGAGCCCTTCGGACAACCACAGCGGCAGCCAGCGACGCAGGGCTTCGGTCCAACGCCGACCCCACGCGATGATCCCGCAGGTTGCCAGGACCGACAGGCTGAAGCCAAGTGATCGCGACATCGCCGGGTCGACCAGCAGCACTGCGATGACCGCCACGCACAGGGGACGAATGGACGCGCCGGACTCCGACCAGCCAAGGGCGGCCAAGGCGACCAGACCCATCGCCGCTGCTCGGACCACGCTGGGTTCTGCCCGGCAGAGCAGCACGAAGGCGACCACCCCCAGCACCAGCAATCCGCGCAGCCACCAGCCGCGAACCCCGACCCAGCGGGCGATGATCCGCAGGAAACTCAGGAGCAGCGCGAGGTTGGCTCCCGAAACCGCCGTCAAATGGGTCAAACCGGTCGCTTTGAACTGGGCCACCAGGTCGGTCGGCATCGCGCCGGTGTCGCCGACCACCAGCGCCGGAACGAGGGCCCGGGGACCGTCACTCAGACCGGCGACCGAGTCGCGAAGCCCCTGTCGGGTGTGCTCAACCGCAGCCTCAGGTCCATTGGGCGGCGCCAGCAGCGCAGGCGGTTCCCGGGCCCGTGCCTGCACGGGCTCGGCCGGGTCGGCGATGCTCAGCTGCACGGTCGCCGAGACCCTGCTCCCCGGCGCGAGCTCGCGCCAGGCGTTGGCCAGGTCACCCGAGGCCGAGACTTCCACCACCGCCCCGCTCGACCAGGTCTGGCCCCGACCGTCGACCTCGACCACGCGCGCCGGCGCGATCCACAACTGTGGCCGCACGCCCTTGCGCTCCAACAGCAGCGGCGAACCGACCAGTTCGGCCTGGACCACCACGATCGCCCGCTGCTCAGCCAAGGTCCGGAGCTGATCACCGCCCCACAGCCACCAGCGCATTCCCCCCGTTGCCAAACACAGCAACAGCACCAACCCCACCGCTGCCAGAGGCCACGATCGACGCCGCCAAGCCCACAAGAGCACGATCAGCGCCAGGGCTGCGGCGGGCCCGAGCAGCCACAGGTGGCCGGCCGTGGCGACCCACATCCCCAGCCAGGCGGCCAGAGCGGCCGGAAGCAGCCTGAGATCGGGCTCGGCCACCGAAGGGCTGTTAGACGCGGACATGAGGCGCAATCTCGGCGTAGGACTTGGGGCCGATCCCGTCGACCTCCTGGAGTTCCTGGATCCGACTGAAGCGCCGGTGAAGCTGGCGCCAGTCGATGATCTTCTGGGCGGTCACCGGCCCGACTCCTGGCAGGGTGTCCAGTTGCGCCAGCGTTGCCTGGTTGAGGTCAAGGGTGGTGGGCCCGCTGGCAGATCCGTCATCGTCCCCCTGGGCGGGGCGCAGGGTACTGGAGTCCGCCCGGGTTCCGATCACGACCTGAGCCCCGTCCTGGAGAGGCGCTGCAAGGTTCAACTGCCCCGGCCTGGCCTCGGCGGTCATCCCCCCGGCTGCGTCGACGGCCTCGAAGACCCGCGCCCCCAGGCTGAGCCGGACGACGCCTGGCCGACGCACCGCCCCCAGGACGTGAACCAGGATCTGCGCGGGCGTTGGGCTGGCCTGCGGCGTCACCGAACCGGCCGGGGCCGGTGCGCCAGCGGTCGATGCCGACGTCTCGATCGCGGTCGCGATCGGGGTCGACCTGGCCGAGAGCAGCGTGAAGCCGGTCCAGCCGCAGCCCACCAGGACCACCGCGATCAGCACCATCGCGTGCCTGCGCCCGAACTCCCACCACCACCCGCGCCCCGGGTCCACTTCCGTCACCGTGACTGCTGGGGTCTCCCTGGGGGCTTCGTCAGCCGAACGTCGGGGCGGCACCTCGGCCAGCAGCACCTCAAGGCGTTGGCGCACGACTTCACTCAAGGCATCCGCGTCCCTGGCTCTGCGTAGACTCACACCCCTTCCTTCGGACTCCGGCCAGGTCAACCGGTCAGCATCGGTGAACCTGTGGAGAACGCCACCCCCCGGGGCCCGGTTGTCCACAGCGATACCCTGACGCCGAGCCACCAACGCCCCGGCGCCGGACCTCGTCCGCCGGAGCGCCGCTGCCCAGCGAGCAAAGGTCCGATGACACCTCTCCCCCACACCGCCGGACGAGCACTGCTGCTCTGGACCTGCCGAACTGCGGCTGTCGGCTGCCTGCTTGCGGGAGCGGGAGCCTTGGCGTTGTCCTGGTGGCCGCAGTTGCAGCACGGGGATCGGCAGCTGACCTTGGCGGCCGCGTTCCTGCCGCATGCCGTGCTGCTGTGGCCGCTGGCCGGAGGCCTGCTGCTGCTCAGCACCCGGCGGCGGGCGAAGCTGGTCTCCCTGCTGGCACTGCTGGGCCTGCTGGGGCACCTGGGCGTGCTCGCTCCCTACCTCCCGCGCGGTCGCCCTGAAACCCCCGTCGGGACACCGACCTTGTCCGTGCTCGCGTTCAATCTGCGGTTCGGGAAGGCGGACCCCGATCAGCTTGCGGCCCTGATTCGCCAGCGGCAGCCCGACCTGGTGGTGCTCTCGGAGGTCAACGACGCGGTAGCCAGCCAGCCGAGGCTTCGGGAAGCGCTGGCCGGCTACCCCAACCACCTGGGACACCCGGCCCCAGCCTGGGCACCCGGACGGGTCGAGGACCCCACCGGCACGATGCTATTCAGCCGCTCCCCGCTGCAGGCGACCGAAACCCTGCCGTCGGTCAACCAGCAGTACCTGGCCGTGGCCGACACGCCTGTGGGTCGGGTGGACCTGGTCGTCGTGCACACCAGCAACCCGCGATACGCCTACGACCAGTGGCTCACCGACCACTCCACGATCGTCGATCGGGCGGCGCAGCGGACGAACCGAGCCACGATCCTGGTCGGTGACTTCAACGCCACGTTGGAGCACCTACCGCTGCGGACCCTTCGAACCCTCGGCTACGCCGACGCCGCCAGCGCCACCGGCGCCGGCTGGCAACCCACCTGGCCGACCGATCAACCTTTCGGGCCGCTGATCGCCATCGACCACCTGTTCACCTCAGCCGCACTGCGCCCGGTCTCGATCAGCACCGTTCCGATCGCCCGCAGCGACCACCTCGCCCTGCTGGTCGTGGTCGCCCGGGGCTGATCCGCCAGCGACCCGGACCATCACCTTCTACCCGGCAGGCCGGTTAGGGTCGCCTTCCCTTGCTTGTCCTAGGTGCCCGTCGAGGACGACCCTGGGGCCATGACCAACACCGCGACCCGATCTGGGTCCGAGGCGAGCCTGGCCAGCAAGCTGAACTGGTTGCGGGCGGGCGTGCTGGGGGCGAACGACGGGATCGTGTCGACCGCCGGCCTGGTCTTCGGCGTCGCCGGTGCGACCACCGACACCGTCGCTGTGCTGATCGCAGGCATGGCTGGGTTGGTGGCCGGAGCCTTGTCGATGGCCGGCGGCGAGTACGTCTCGGTCAGCACCCAACGTGACACCGAGATCGCTGCCCTGGCCGGTGAGCGAGAGGCCCTCGCACGGGACCCCGAGGGGAAGCTCCAGCAGTTGGCCGACTTCTACGCGACCCGCGGCCTGTCCGCTCAGTTGGCCCAAGAAGTGGCCCTCGAACTGACCGAGCACAACGCACTGGAAGCCCACGCTCGAACCAGCCTGGGCATCGACGCTGACGAGCAGACCAGCCCCTGGCATGCTGCGTGGGCGTCGATGGCGGCGTTCACGGTAGGCGCCCTGATTCCACTGATCGCGATCGTGACCGCACCGCCGGCGATCCGGCTACCGGTGACGCTGGTGGCCGTGCTGTCGGCGCTGGTGCTGACCGGGTTCACCAGTGCCCGGCTGGGCGGCTCCTCTCCGGTGCGCCCGATGATCCGCAACGTCGTGGTCGGCACCTTGGCGATGGGCCTCACCTACGCCGTCGGGACCTTGGTCGGCGGACACGTCTGAGCTCCACCCCCTCCCATTCCAACTGGTGGCGCAGCTCCTCCCAGATCGAAGGCGGCCACATCTCCCGGTTCGCGCGATCCAGCAGGCACGCCAGCGGGTGCAGTTCGTCGATGGCCTGGGCCCGCTCGAGGCAGATGTTGCTCAGTGCCCCGCTGCCGGACGCCCACGCGGCCAGTCCCAGCAGCGCGAGGGCGTCCACCCTGGCGTCGGCGGGCATCAGCCGGACCACCCGCGTCCAGACCCGCTCCAAGTCCTCTGAGCGGTCGGCCGTGGTCAACACCATCGCCTGCAGCCGGCAGTCTGGGTCGGCGATCAGATGCGACAACTGCACGCACTCGTCCTCGTTGCGGACGCGATCAGGATCGCTGAGCAGCAGTTCGCTGAGCCGGGCAGCACGCCCGCGCCGGGTCAGCTGGCTGAGCACCCCTCGCGCGGCCCGCTGCAACTCGGCGAACCGTGAAGCTTCGATCGGCGTCGGATCCAACGCGGCTTCAAGCTCCCGGCGAGAGGCGCGGGCCGGCAGGCCGGCCAAGGTCGCTTCGGCAGCGGCTGCGCTGCTGGCCGGCCGGTAGTCGCCTCCGCAGTCGTCCGGATCCTGCCACCACGCCTGGCCATCGACGTACAGCCGTCCCAGCACCTGCCCGACGAAGGCGTCACTCGTCTGGTCCAGCACCTGCCAGGCCAGCTCGGCGTCGCTGGAGTAGGCGATCAGCCACACCGCCGGGTCGGGAACCGCGCCCATCAGTTGCTGGGCGAAGGCGGCCGACGCGTCGTGGTCGCGGAGCTGGTCGAGGTCGCAGCGGGCGGTGAGGGCGACCCGCGGGCCGTCCAGCACCAGCACGACCAGGCTTTCGGCGGGGTGGAAGCCAAGCAGATGAGGGACCACCCCCAACAGGTCCTCGTGGCAGCGGATCGGTGGGAGACGGACGGGTGCAGTTGCGTTCACGCCCCATCCATCGGTCACCGGTGGCCCCAACCGGTCACTGTCCACAGGTCCACCCGCCGAAGCGCGGCTTTCCACAACCCTGGCGGGTAGCCTGAACGGCGATGACTCAGCAACCAGGAGGCGCCGGGTGGCCAGGATCCCCGCCACCCGGGTCCAACCCTGCCCAGCCCTGGGCGTCAGGCCCGGGCCAGCCGACGCCGTACGGTCAGCAGCCTCCGCCGGGCTGGACGCCCTCGCCGCCGTGGGGCCCGGCCGCGCCCCAGCAGAACCCGGCCTACCAACCTCCCCAGGGACCTCCGCACGGCCAACCCTGGCAACACCCCGGCCAGCCCGCCCGGTACCCCGGGCAGCCTTCGCAATACCCCGGCCCGCCCCCGCAACACCCTGCGTCCCCGGCCGTCACCAACCCGGCGCCTGACCGCTCCCGCGACCCGCGCCAATCCTTCGCCGAACCGCCGCCAGAGGCGGTGCACATCGAGTCGTTTGCGCCACCCAAGGCCCGGACGTCCACCGTGGTCACCGTGGTCGCCGGTGTGGCGCTGATCCTGATCGTGCTGGCCGGCCTCTTCCTGCGCAGCGGAGCCGCCACGCCATCACCATCGCCGACTCCGACGCCGCCGCCGCCGAGCCCCACGGTGACCCTGCCGGGCCAGCCGTTCCGCAGCCCCGGCGGCACTGCGGGCGGCCGCTGGCAGATCGTCTCCTCCCGCTGGACCGACGAGGGGCTCAGCGCCCAGATCGAGATCACCGCCGACGACGGTCCGGTCACCTACAGCTTCATGGCATTCGCCAACGCGGGTACCGACGTGCTCGACCCCACTCAGGGGCCGGACGTCCCGGAGCTTGACCGGGGGACGTTGCGCGACGATGAGACCATCCGCGGTTGGGTGTTCTTCCCCGCACCACGCGGCGACACGACGATCATTCTGGCCACCTCGGCCGGACGTCAGATGTCGGCGCTGGTGGTCAAAGGCTGAGCGACCACGCCGGCGGGACGATCCCGCTGCGAATCCGGGTGATACCTCGACAACAGCACCACCCCACCGATGGCGAGCACCGCGCCGATTGCCATCCCCAGGCCGTGCCACCCGGTGACATGGGCCCCCTCGCCGAGGATCAACAGCCCGAAGGTGACACCCACGATCGGGTCCGTGGTGGTCATCGAACCGACCGTCACCTCGGCTGGCCCGTTGGCCAGACCCTGCTGAACCATGAAGCCGCCAACCGCGTAGGAGGCGACCAGGAACGGCACCACCGCCCAGAACAGGGCGCTCCCGGCTCCGCCGCGGTTCACGATCTCGAAGGTCGTCTTCACCATCGCCGCCGACAGCCCGTAGAAGAACGAGCCGCCAGACGCCCACATCAGGCAGCGCCATCGCGCGGGGCCGCGAGCTCCGAGGTAGCCCAGCGTGGTGCCGATCGCCATCGTGATCAGGCAGCCCACCAGGATCGGCCCCAGTTCGATGACCGTGTGCGGTGCGGCTGAACTGGCCGACATCAGCGTGAACAGGACGATCCCGCCGATGGTCGCGGCGATCGAGGCCACCATCTGGCGCGACACCCGGTGCCGGTGAATCCGGGCGGCCATCATCACCGCCCACGGCACCGCCAGGATCCCGACCGGCTGGACGACCGTGACCGGCGCCAGCATCAGGCCGACAATGTGGGCGGAGGCGCCGATGAAGATCAGGGTCAGCCCCAACAGCCAGCGGGGCTTGCGGACCAGCGTCCAGAGCTGCCGCAGCGACATGGTCCGGTTCTCGGCCTCGGCATCGACCGTCGTGCCGACGGCGAGGTGCTGGAGCGTCGAACCGCTCGCGTAGAGGAATGACGAACCGACCACGATGGCGATCGCCAGTGGCACGTTCTGTTCGAGCATCCGCGCCCCGGTGGGGGCGATCAACGGTAAGAGCACAAGATCCTGTCGGCCGGGCAACGAGACTTGGTGCAGCCTACTTGCTCTCCACCCATCCCCAGCACGACGGGACCAACCGCATCGGGGGCCACCCCCGAACACCTTCGTCGCCACTGGTCACCCAGCGCGATGGGACTAACCTGGCCACGCCATGATCAGCCGCCCGGCGACCGCCACCGCCTTCATCCAGTGGGGCCAGCACCTCCTCTTCTGGGTGCTCTTCCTGGCTGCGGCCCTGGGCCATAGCCTGCTGTCGGCATGGCACCCCTCGCTGGTCTCCTCGGTGACCGCGCTCGGCGCCTGGTACCTGATCGGCATGTGGATTGCCGCCCGCTTCGAAAGCACTCCCGGCACCCGGCGGATCTCCTGGCAGGGGGCCGCCTGGCTGTTCGCCCTGATCGCGGTGTGGGTGCTGGTCTGCCTCCAGTCGCGACCCTTCGCCTGGCTCTGGTTCAGCCTGTCGCTGCTGTCGATGCTGCTGCTGCCCACGCTGGTCGGGGTCGTGGCCGTGCTTGGCCTGACCGGGTTCGTGATCGCCGGAAGTTGGCCCTCGGTGACCGACGGTCCGATGCCGGGCGCCGCATTGGCCGGACCCCTGCTCGGCGCCTTCATTGTCTTCGGGGTGGCCGCGGGCTACCGCGCGATCGTCCGGGAGTCGACCGAACGGGCGCGGCTGATCGTCCAGCTCACCGAAGCGCAGGACGATCTGGTCGCCCTTCAGGACACGTTGGCCAAGACCCAGCGCGAGGCCGGTGCGCTGGGCGAACGCGCCCGGCTGGCGCGCGACATCCACGACACGTTGGCCCAGGGCTTCTCCTCGATCCTGCTGGTCTCCCGCGCTGGAGAATCCCCGCAGAGCGATCGCGGCGCCCTGCTGTCGATCATCGCTCAGACCGCCGCCGACAACTTGCAGGAGGCTCGCCGGGTGGTCCGCGACCTGGCCCCGGCCGATCTGGACGCCGCCCCGCTCAGCGAGGCGATCGCGCGCCAGGTAGAGCGATTGTCCACGCAGACCGGGATCCGAGCCGACCTCGAGGTGGACGGCGATCAGGTCACCTTGCCGACCGGTGTCGAGGTAGCGCTGCTCCGGGTCGTGCAAGGGGCGCTGGCCAACGTCCGCTCCCACTCGGCGGCCTCTCGGGTCAAGGTCACCCTCACCTACGAGCCGGACGAGGTACGCCTCGACGTCGTCGATGACGGCCGCGGCTTCACCCCGTCCACGGCTGCTCCGCGTCCCGACGGCAGCGGCTTCGGGTTGCGGTCGATCCGGCAGCGGGTGCTGGAACTGGGCGGGCAGTTGGCGATCGAGTCCGCCCCGGGTGAGGGCACGGCACTGCTGGCCACCGTGCCGATCGGCCCGTCCAGGGGGGCATCGTGACCACCGTCGTGCTGGTCGACGACCACCCGGTCGTCCGGGCCGGGCTGCGGGCACTGCTCACCGCCCGCGGCGTCACCGTGCTCGGCGAGGCCGGTTCCGGGCGGGAAGCGCTCGCCCTGATCGGGCACCTCGATCCCGACGTGGTGCTGATGGATCTCCAGTTGGGCGAAGGGTTGGACGGGGTCAGCACCACCCGCGCGCTGATCGAGGACCAGCCACGCCGTCGGGTGTTGATCGTCACCACCTACGACAGCGACGCCGACATCCTGCGGGCGATCGAGGCCGGCGCCTGCGGCTACCTGCTCAAGGATTCCGAAGCCGACGCCCTGGCCGCTGCCGTGGTGGCGGCGGCCCGCGGCGAGACCGTGCTGGCCCCTCCGGTGGCCGACCGGCTGGTGTCGCGGTTGCAGGCGCCCCGCAACGAGCCGACCGCCCGCGAACTGGACGTTCTGGTCCTGGCCGCCGACGGGTTGAGCAACCGCCAGATCGCCCGGCAACTCTTCGTCAGCGAAGCGACGGTGAAGACCCATCTGGTCCACCTCTTCACCAAGTTGGGGGTTGAGTCGCGCACCGCGGCGGTCGCGGCGGCCCGGGCCCGCGGCCTGATTCGCTGATCAGCCGACCTCACATTTCGCTCCCCGCGCGCGTCTACTGTGTGTGACCCAGGAGGAAGCCGATGCGTGAACCGTTCGAGGTGCTGGTCCGCCGACACGGTGCCGCAGTCCTGCGGGTCTGCCGGGCCATCGTCGGACCCGACGATGCCGACGACGCCTGGTCAGAGACCTTCCTGGCCGCCCTCCGGGCCTACCCGGACCTGCCGGTCGACGCCAACCATCAGGCCTGGCTGGTCAGGATCGCCCACAACAAGGCGGTCGATCTGATCCGGCGACATCAACATCAGGCCCGAACCAGCCAAGCCCTAGCGGACGAACCCCGGCCGCCCGAGCCCACCGAACACCCGACGATCACTGCGGCCGTGGCGGCACTCCCACTCCGGCAACGGCAGGCCGTCGCCTACCACTACCTGGCGGGGCTCCCCCACGCCGAGGTGGCCGAGCTGGTCGGGGTCAGCCCGGCCGCGGCTCGACGCGCCGCAGCGGACGGGATCGCCGCCCTCCGCCGACACCTGAAGGAACCCATTGATGTCTGACCTCAGCAAGGCATTCCCAGTGACCACCGACGACCTCACCCTCTTGTCCGCCCGGCTGGCCGCCGAGGCCGCCGCCCAGCACCTGCTCGACGTGGCGCACACCACCATCGATTCCCCGATCGGCCCGCTGTTCCTGGCCGCCACCGAACGCGGACTGGTGAAGATCGCCTTCGACACCGAGGACGAGGACGACGTGCTGGCCACCCTCGCCGGCCGGCTCAGCCCCCGGATTCTGCGCAGCAGCCGGCGACTCGACCCGGTCGCGGAACAACTGGACGACTACTTCGCCGGTCGGCTCACCACCTTCGACCTGCCGCTCGACCTGACCCTGTCCTCCGGCTTCCGCCGGCAGGTCCTCGACCACCTGATCGAGGTCCGCTTCGGCCACACCGTGAGTTACACCGACCTGGCCAAGGCGGCAGGCAACGAGAAGGCCTCCCGCGCGGTCGGATCGGCCTGCGCCACCAACCCGATCCCGATCATCGTCCCTTGTCACCGGGTGTTGCGCAGCGACGGCAGCCTCGGCGGCTACGCGGGCGGCCTACGGGCCAAGCGGTTCCTGCTCGACCTGGAGAACCCGGTGCTGGTGTGAGGCTGCCCGCCTCCGGACCGCTGGACGTGGCGGCCCTCTGCGCCATTCTGACCGCTCACGCGGTGCCCGGAATGGAGCGGCTGCACGGCTGGACGCACGAGCGGCTGTGGCCCACCACCGCCGGACCCGTCTGGCTGCGGCTCCAGTTGTTGCCCGACGGCGTGCTGGTCGAGGGTGACGCCGACGCCGAACTGCTGGCCCTGGTTGCGCAGGTGCTCGACCTCGGTCACGACCCTGAGCGGGTTCGTCACCTGGCCGCCTATCCCCTCCTGGCCGGACGCTACCGCCACGGACTGCGAGTGCTCGGTTACCCCAGCGCCTTCGAGGCCGTTGCCGCCACCGTGGTGGGACAGCAAGTCTCCCTGGCCGGCGCGCGAACCCTCACCGGCCGCCTGGTAGCCGGATGGGGCAAGCCAGGTCCGGGCGGGTTGCTCGGCTTCCCGGACGCCGCCCGAGTCGCCGAGGTGCCCGCGCCGATGCTGCGTGAGGTGATCGGCCTCACCCGGAGCCGTGCGGCAACCCTGGCGGCAGTGGCCCGCCTGTTCGCCGACGGCTTCCAACCCACCCTGGACGACTACCGTCCAGACTCCCCGCTGGGCCGCCTGCCCGGGATCGGGCCGTGGACCCTGGACTACCTGCGGCTTCGCCTGGGCCGCGATCCGGACGCGTTCGTCCCGGGCGACCTGGTGGCCCGCCGGGCGCTGGGCGTCCAGACCCCGGCGCAGGCCCTGGCGCTTGCGGAGCGCTGGCGGCCGTGGCGCGGGTACGCGCTCGTCCAACTCTGGACGGCGGCCGCGTATTTGCCGCGCCCGGGCGGGGGATCGGTTTAGGTTCGACGCCACGCCCGACAGGTGGCACGGACCGCTGTGCCTTCCCAGTGCTTGCCCGCCTTTGTTCTGCGGTTCCCCAAGCGCGTCGGAGGAGTTGACTGAGCTCCCCGTAGGCTGGCCCCCGTGCCAAACCACCGCCCCGTCCGTTGGACGAGCGCCGCCGTGGCTTTGGTCTGCCTGCTGTTCAGCACCGCCTGCGCGGCCGAGGTCGATCCGCGCACCGTTGGCGACCGCCAGGAGTTGTGCGGCGGGCGGGTGCCGCGCGACCTCTCCGAAGCCGCCGTCGGGCGGAGCCTGGCCGCGCTGATCGAGCTCAACGGGTTCGACGCCACCGCGAAGGTGGGTGACTGCTCGCTGGCCGACGACTCCGGTGCCGTCCTGGACGTCGAGGTGGTCGCCGACCCGACGGGGCAACTCGCCCGGATCCTGCAGGACTTGGCCTCCACCCCCAACTTCGAGGGCGACAGCGTGTCGGCGGTGGCCGGTGAAGGCCCGCAGACCCAGGCCTACGTCGCCGTGGACGACACCAATTACGTCCGCATCCTGGCCAACGGGGGAACCTCCCCCGATCAACGCAGCGCCGCGTTGGCCCTGGCGTTCACGGTGGCCGAACGTACCCAACGAGTCCCCTGATGGAGATCGTCTCCCGAGCCCTGTCGCTGATCGCGATCGTGGCGATCGGCGTCGGCATTAAGCGCCTGGGATGGGTGACCAAGGATCAGTTTCCGCTGTTCGCCAACCTGGTGCTCAAGGTGACCCTGCCCTGCGCTCTGATCACCAGCTTCAACGACTTCACCATCACCGCCGCCCTGCTCGGGATCGCGGCCCTTGGCATCGTGGTGAACCTCGCCTACCAGGTCACCGGCTACCTGATGAACCTGCGCGGCAGTCACACCGACCAGGCCTTCGGGGTCCTCAACCTCGGCACCTTCAACATGGGCGCCTTTGCCACTCCCTACCTGGGGGCGTTCATGGGGCCGCAGGCGGTGGTCTTCGCGTCCTCGTTCGATGTCGGCAACGCCGTCCAGGCCGCCGGCGTCGGCTACGCCGCCGGGATGAGCCTCGGTCGCAATGAGCGTCCGCACCCGCTCCGGCTGTTGCGCACCATGTTCACCAACGTGGTCTTCGTGGTCTACCTGAGTCTGCTGGTCATCCGGCTGGCGGGGTGGCGGCTGCCCGACCCGGTGATCGTCTTCACCTCGACCGTTGGCAACGCGAACACGTTTCTGGCCATGGTGATGATCGGGGTTGGACTGGAACTGGGGCTGAGTCGGGCCAAGTATCTGGCCGCCGCGCGCTACCTGGCGGTCCGCTACCTGATCGCTGCGGCGTTCGGGCTGGCGATCTGGCTGCTGCTGCCGATGGGGCATCTGGAGCGGGTGGTGTTGGTGATCGTCCTGTTCGCCCCGATCGCCTCGATGACCCCCGGATTCACCAGTGAGGCAGGCGCCGACGTGGAACTGTCGGCGTTCATGACCAGCGTCTCGATCGTGGTGGCCATCGTCGCGATGCCGCTGCTGTTGGGAGTGCTCGGCGGGTGAGCAGTTCCGCCGCGGGACGGCCGCCCCGGCGGTAGCCTCAGGCAAGGACGAAGGAGTGCCGATGAGCCACCAAGAGACCAGCAACCCCCTGCCCGGCGTCGAAGCCCATCCGGGATCGGGGCACTACGGCGTCTACCACCACGGTGCCCACGTCTGGGCCTGGCAACCCGACGGGGAGCGTCCCGTGCTGTGGCTGAGCGCCGCGACGATGTTCGAGGCCGGCAAGCCGATCCGAGGCGGCGTCCCGGTGATCTTCCCGTGGTTCGGCCCGGGACGCCCGGGCAACCTGCAACCCGCCCACGGCTTCGTCCGGACCCTGCCCTGGCACTGCGAAGCGGTGGACGAGGCCGACGGCCACCTGGTCGTCCGCTACCACCTCGACGCCTCCGACACCGGCGACCAGCCGAACTTCCCCTACCCGTACACCGCCATGTTGCGCGTCGACTTCATGCCGGACGCCGTCGACATCGACCTCGGCATCACCAACACCGGCGACCGCGAGTTCAGCTACGAGGAGGCGCTGCACACCTACTTGGCCGTCGGGGACGTCCGCGAGGTGAGCGTCGAGGGGCTGGACGGGGTGCGCTACTGGGACAAGGTGGCCGGTCAGGGGGCCGTCCAGGACGGGATGATCACCATCACCGGCGAGACCGATCGGGTCTATCACGACGAGGGTTCTGTGGTGGTCCACGACCCGGTCTGGGAGCGGCGGATCAGGGTCGAGAAGTCCGGCTCGGCCAACACCGTGGTCTGGAACCCATGGATCGCGAAGGCGGCGGCCATGGCCGACTTCGGCGACGACGAGTGGCCGGGCATGATCTGCATCGAGGCCGCGAACGCGATGGACAACGCGATCGTCCTCGCCCCGGGCGAGACCCACGTGATGCGTCAGCGGATCTCGTTGGGTTGACCGCTGGGGAGCACTCCCCCGCCGGACCGAGCGCCGCCCTTCTCGGCCTAGAATGACCAGCGACCTTCGCCGCCACTGGCCGTCGACCCACCCTCAACGCCGAACGGGAGATCCGTGCAACTCAAGCTCGACCTGGCTGCCCGTAACGGGTCCCGCGTCCCGATAGCGGTGACCGCGGAAGCCACTGCGACCGTGGCCGACGTGGCCGCCACCATCAGGGCCGGGGAGAGCCGGGTGCCGGCCGGGTCGGGTCCAGTGCTGACGCTGATGACGGTGTCCGACACCGGGGTCGGGATCGCGCTGCTGCCGCCGCGTTCCCTGCTCTCCGAGACGTCTCTGAAGTCTGGCCAGCGGGTTCAGGTGATCGAATGGAACGAGGCCCGTCAGGCCAGCGAGGAGTCCGCACCGGCCCGGTTGCGGGTGCTCGGCGGACCCAACGGTGGCGACAGTTTCGCGCTCCATCCCGGTCCCAATGTGATCGGCCGCAACGCCGATTGCGACATCGTCCTCAACGACCAGTTGGTCTCCCGGCGGCACGCCCGGGTCACCGTCGCCGAGCGGGTGGAGATCACCGACCTCAACTCCGCCAACGGCGTGGTGATCGCCGATGAGCGAGTCGACCACGCCGTCTTGACCCCGCGCGACCGGGTGCTGATTGGCGACTCCACGGTGAGTGTCGAGTGGAACCCGGCACTGATGACCGGGGCCGGAACCGCCCCTCAGGGAACCGAATTCAACCGTTCCCCGCTAGTCCGCAAACCCTTCGAGGGACGCGAATTCCAGGCGCCGAAGCCGCCAACCAGAGCCCGCGCCAACAAGTTCCCGCTGATCGCGATGGCGGCACCCCTGCTGATGGGCGTGGTGATGTACGCGGTGACCCGGAACATGATGAGCATCATTTTCGTCGCCTTGGCGCCGCTGATCGCGGTCGGCACCTGGTTCGACAAGCGCTACACCGACGGCAAGTCGGAGAAGGCGGACGGCAAGCGCTACGCCGACGACCTGGACGAACTGGGCAAGGAGATCGAGGCGGGGCGCGAGGAGGAGCGGGCCGGGCGGCTCGCCGAGGTGCTGCCGCTCAGTCAGGTTCTGGCGGCCGGCCATCAGCTCACCCCCGACCTGTGGCACCGCCGTCCCGACGACGACGACTTCCTCGCGGTCAACCTCGGCCTCGGCCCCCGCAAGTCTCGGCACACCTTCGAACTGCCGGACCGCGGCGAGGCGGACGCGGAGACCTGGAAGCGGCTGCAAGACCTCAGCCGCAAGGTGGCCGAGGTGCCGGACGTCCCGGTGGTGGCGGACCTGCGAGATTGCGGCAACCTGGGCCTGGCCGGTGACGACGGCTCGGTGGCGCGCGGTGTGGTGGCCCAGTTGACCTGCCTCCATTCGCCGGCCGAGTTGGTCCTGGCGGCGATCGCCTCCGCCGATTCCGCGCCTCGCTGGGAGTGGCTGATGTGGCTGCCCCACGTGGGATCGCCCTACTCGCCGATCAGCGGGCCCCACCTCGCTTCGGGAACCACGGCCGTGTCCGCGCTGGTGGCCGGACTGGAGGAACTCGTCGCCGCGCGCAAGCAGCAGAAGGGGACGGTTCCGGCGCTGGTGCTGCTGGTCGAGAACGACGCGCCAGTGGAGCGGGGTCGTCTGGTGGCCCTGGCCGAAGACGGTCCGAAGGTCGGGGTCCACCTGTTCTGGCTGGCCCCCACCCACCACGACCTCCCAGCGGCCTGCCAGGCCTATCTGGTCCGCGACCCGGCCACCGGCCAGGCCGTCGCCGGCTTCGTCCGCCAGCAGGAGGTTGTGGAGCTGACCCAGGTCGAGCAGCTGGACCCGGGCGGCGCCAGCGAGTTGGCCCGCCAACTGGCGCCGATCCAGGACGCCGGGGCTCCGGTGCTGGACGCGTCCGGCATCCCCCGGGCCGTCTCCTTCCTGGCCCTGGCGGGGCCGGCGGTGGCCACCGACCTTCGGCTCACGATCGAGCGCTGGCAAGAGAGCGGGTCCCTGCTGGGGCGAGGACGACCCCGCGGCAAAGCGCCAGCCACCCTGAAGGCCCTGGTCGGCCAGGGCGCCCAGGGCGAGTTCACCCTCGACCTTCGCTCCCAGGGCCCGCACGCCTTGGTCGGCGGCACCTCGGGCGCGGGCAAGTCGGAGTTCCTGCAGTCGTGGATCCTGGGGATGGCCTCGGGTCACAGCCCGCAGCGGGTCACGTTCCTGTTCGTCGACTACAAGGGCGGCTCGGCGTTCGCCGACTGCGTCCGGCTGCCGCACTGCGTGGGTCTGGTCACCGACCTGTCGCCGCACCTGGTGCGCCGGGCGCTCACCTCGCTGCGCGCCGAACTGCGTTACCGCGAGCATCTGTTGAACCGGAAGAACGCGAAGGATCTGATCTCGCTGGAGCGGACCGGCGATCCGGAATGCCCACCGGCTCTGGTGATCGTGGTGGACGAGTTCGCCGCCCTGGTCAGTGACGTTCCTGACTTCGTCGACGGGATGGTCGACGTGGCCCAACGCGGCCGCTCCCTGGGACTGCACCTGATCCTGGCGACCCAGCGTCCTGCCGGGGTGATCAAGGGCAACCTCCGGGCCAACACCGCCCTTCGGGTTGCCCTCCGGATGGCCGATGAGGGTGACTCCACCGACGTCATCGACACCAAGCTGGCCAGCGAATTCGATCCCCGCATTCCGGGACGAGGGGCCGTGCGCACCGGACCTGGCCGGATCTCCCTCTTCCAGACCGGCTATGCCGGCGGCCGAACCTCCGACACCCCCGAACCGGCCCGGATCGACATCGAGACGATGACCTTCGGCGCCGGATCCGCCTGGGAGATCCCGGCCAACCGCCCGGTGGCCGAGGTGGACGACGAGGGGCCCACCGACATCGCTCGCATCGTCACCACGATCGCCGAAGCGGCCACCTCGCTGCAGTTGCCCGAACCCCGGAAGCCGTGGCTCCACGAGTTGGCCGCCCATTACGACCTCGAGCGGCTGCTCGCCGACTACCCCAAGGCGGCCCCGATGGGCCGCTACGTCTTCGGGATCGCCGACGATCCGGCCAATCAGGCCCAGCACGCGGTCTTCTACGAGCCGGATCTGGAAGGCAACCTGGCCATCTACGGCACCGGCGGAACCGGCAAGTCGGCCATGCTGCGGACGCTGGCGGCGAGCGCGGCGCTGACCACGAAGAGCTCCCCAACTGAGGTTTACTGCCTGGACTTCGGCACCGGTGGCTTGGCGATGCTCGAGTCGCTCCCCACCGTCGGTGCGGTGATCGAGGGCAAGGACCGCGAGCGGACCGACCGGCTGTTGCGCCGGCTCACCGAAACCTTGGCCGAGCGCGCCACCCGCTACGCCGCCGCGCGAGCGGGGTCGATCACCGAGTACCGACAGGTGACCGGACGGGCCGGCGAGCCCCGCATCCTGCTGCTGCTGGACGGCTTCGCGGCCTTCCGCGAGGAGTTCGAGATGTCGCCCACGCTGCTGGCCACCTACGGCCGGCTGGCGCGGCTGATGGTGGAGGGCCGCGCCGTCGGCATCCACGTGATTCTGACCGCTGAGCGCCCCAATGCGGTGCCCACGTCGATGACCCCCAGCATCCAGCGCCGCCTCGTCCTGCGCCAGGCGGACGACAACGCCTACGCCACGTTGTCGATCCCGAAGGACATCCTCGGGTCCGCACCCGCCGGACGCGGTGTCTTCTCCGGTGAGGTCAACGAGTTGCAGGTGGCCGTTCCCAGCGGCTCGGCCACTCCGGCCGATCAGTCCCTGGCCATCGATCGGATCGCCGAGCAGTTGCGGGCCCAAGGCGTCGCCCAAGCCGTTGGCGTCGAGCGCCTGTCCACACTGGTCCGCGAGTCGGACCTGCCGGCCTCGGCGGCGGGGCAGCCGGTCCTCGGCATTGGCGAGGCCGACTTGGAACCCCTTGGCTTCCCCGCCACCGGCACCTTCATCATCGCGGGCATGCCGGGATCGGGTCGGACCAATGCGCTGCGCGCCATCTCCAGGTCGCTGCGCCGCTGGCAGCCCACGATGCCCATGTTCTACGTCGGCCCGCGGCGCTCGGTGGTGGCCGGCGAGTCGCTGTGGACCACGGTCGCCCGCGACCCCGACGAAATCCGCGACCTCAGTATCGAGTTGAAGCCGCTGGCCGAGGCCACCCCGCCCAGCGACGACATCCCGGGATTCGTGCTGGCCATCGAAGGCATCAGCGAACTGGTCAACACCCCGGTCGAGGCCGGACTGCTGGAAGTGATCAAGCTGGCCCGACGCAACGGTCACCTGGTGGTCGCGGAGAACGAAACCGCGGGCTGGGGTGCCGGCTGGCCGCTGATCGCCGAGGTGCGCAACAACCGGCACGGCATCGTGATGCAGCCTGACCCCATGGACGGCGACCTGCTGTTCAAGGTGGCGCTGCCGCGGATCAAGCGCGCCGAGTACCCGCTGGGCCGCGGCGTCTACGCGCGGGCCGCGAAGATCTGGACCGTCCAGGTGCCGCTGGTGGAGTGAGTCGTCAGGACACGAACGAGCCGTTGAGCACGATGGTGTCGGTCATCGCCGTAATCGCGTCCCGGACCATCACGTGAGGCGTGGTGAACGACACCTGGGCGAGGTTGGACGATCCGGGAACCGCAATCCAGTAGTCGATCAGCAGCAGCGGCACCGAGGAGCCCCCCACGTCGGCGGCCCCCGATCGCACCCGGCCGTGCCGCAACACCTCGTCGCCGTCCACGCGCAGCCGGACCAGCGCGTCGCCTTCGCCCGATTCACTCAGCAGGGTCTGTTCGAGTTGGTCCAACGGGTTACCCGTGGGGCCGAGTTCGTGCCAGTACGTCACCACGGACACGGCCGCGGCACTATCGGGGACATCGCTGAGCAGGAACCCGAAATCGCGACCGCCGGCCGAGGCAGCCTGCTGAGCCATCCGGCGAAGCCAGACCCGCATGTCCTGCCGCAATCCGGCGCCGCGGTCGGACAGCGACCTCGTCTGCCTCTTCACCAACTCACGAATCTGCTGGTCGCGGCCCTCTTCGTCGCGAAGATCAAGTAGCGCCCAGTGTTTGGTCAGGGCCGGTTTGAAGGCGACCGGCAGGCTTTCGGCTTCTTCCTCGTCCAGCTCGACCTCCGCGCCGATTCCCTCGGCCGCTGCACTGGACAAGATCTCGACGAACAGCGACACCGGCAGCGTCGTCGAATGCGGCTGGCCGGGGTCGAGGACGAGATCGCGCAGCACGGCTGCATGTCGGACGGCCAGTTCGATCGCCCCCACCCCGTGGCGCACCACAAAGTGCCGGAGCACCGAGGAGCCGACGAAGGCGGCGTAGCTGACCGCTGAGCTGAACAACAAGAGATCGGCCGGTCCGCCACCCTTGGCGGCGAACGCGGCCGCCTGGTAGCCCTCGGGCCCCGCAATCACCGGGACGAGGGCCATCCCGAACGCGAGGCCGTCCAGCACCTCGGCCGGCTCACCGGTGGCCAGCGCGGCGGCGAGCACCGGGCTGCCCAGTTCGGCGTCGGCGGCCACGGTGATCACCTGACCGGTGATCGGGTTCTCCGCGGTGCCGTCGGCGTCCAGCGGGTCGTAGATCCGGAAGATCAGATCGTCGCGGACTAGCAGCCGTCCCTCACCGACGCCGGATTCAGCAGAATCGTCGGAGAGAATGAAGGAGGCGCTGGGCGCGATGCCACCGGGCAACTCGCCCAGCCCCACGGGGGTGGTCGGGTCAGTCATGAGCCTCAGCCTAGAGACCCTCGGATTCAGGTAGCCGACGGGTTGTTGGGTCCGCCCGCGCTGCTCCCCGAACCGGTCAGGACGTCGGCGCCCTGCTGGTCCAGGTCGACCCAGTTGGCCGCCACCGTCGTGGCCGCCTCACCCAGGTTCTTCAGCGCATCCACCATCTCGGCGCGGGTGTCGTCCCACTTATGGGCGAAGTCGTGGACGGTTTCGGACAGCTTCGCGTGGCCGACTGCCGCGGCGATGCCGTCGCTGTTGGCGTTCGCGTTCTCGAACTCGGTGGCGACCGTCTTGAGATCAGTCCCAAGGTTCTTGATGGCCTCGACGTCGATGATCAGTGTGGTCATGAGTGACTCCTGGGGGCGGTCAGCCGACCGTGCTGCCAGGTCGCAGCCGGCGGATTGCTTCAATGAAGGTGTCGGTGGCCGGGCCACCGACGGAAAGGATGCCACGGGCGGGATCGGACCGGAGCACCAGGCCGAGCCTGCCTTGCATTGTGGAGATCACCAGGCCGCGTTGCTGCTGGCCGAGGAACTCCTGCGCTGCCGGCGCCAGGTCGATCACGTCCGGCCAACCGATGGTCACCATCGGCGCGCGCTGGTCGGTCACCGAGTGGATCTCCAAGCCGTTGGCCCCCACCCCGAGAACGATCTCGCCGCGACGGGGCGCTCCTCGCCCGACGTTGCCGATCTCGGTCGAGGTCAGGTAGCCGCCCACCAGCAGATCGAACCGACCGGTGGCGTCCAGCCGACGTAGCGTGCGCCGGTAGATGTTGCGATCCCACTGCAGGTAGAGCAGCAGTACGGCCAGGGCGCCGACGATCCCGCTTATCACCACCGTGACCATGTCCCAGTGGCCCGAAACGACTCGGACGAGCACCAGCACCAGGGCTCCCATCCCGACCAGGATGGGAGCCCACGGAGCGGCGCGAAGGTTCACGGTGTGGAGACTGGGGTCGGGTCCGGCTCAGCCGAGCGCCTGGCCCATCTGGGTGTCCATGTCGACGACGGACTGGGCGTACTGGACCAGGAAGTTGCCGAGCGGTTCCATGTTGTCGTTGACCTGGGTGAGGCCGCTGGACAGCTGGGTGAACTGCGTCGAGTAGGCGCCCGAGGCCACGGCGGTGGTGAAACCGGAGCCGATCAGGTTGTTGACAGCGGTCTGCGCCTGGGTGATCTTGCCGGCGATCTCGCCCTTGATAGCGATCAGCTGCTTGCCGATCGAGTCCATCTCTTCGGGGGTGTAGCCGTAGGGGTTGCTCATGGGGGTAGTCCTTTCTTTGCGGCGCCTGCTGCCCCGCTGGTTCTTCGAAGCTAGCACCTCGTGGGGGTGTGGTCTGTGGGGAGCGCTCCCCGTCGCCGCCGGCCCGA
>CAYVOW010000027.1:0-26766 GCA_964453585.1 uncultured Micropruina sp. | reverse complement strand
AGCCAGGCTTCGACGTCGCTGCGGAGGTAGGCGACCTTGCGGGCGCCGAGCTTGAAGCTCTTGGGCCCCTGGCCGACGTAGCGCCACCACCTGATCGTGGTAGCAGGGGTGTGGAGGTATTCGGCCACCTGGTCGGTGAACCAGATCTCGGTGTCGTCGATCATCGCTCGCTCCATAACAGCGTGTAGGGATACCAGCATGTTGATTATGCGCGGGGATGCCCGACGTGTCAAGCACCGTATTGGCAACGCAACATGGTGTTGTTAGACTAAAGTCATGGCAGACACCGAAACCGCCCCCAGCGGCGCCGACGTCGGCCCGCTGGGCCAGACCTTCGCTCGCGAGGTGCGGCGCCTCCGGGAGCTTCGCGGCCTGTCCCAGACCGACTTGGCGGTGCAGCTGCGCGAGCAGTACGGGCTGAAGTTCCACCAGGCCACCATCGACCGGGTCGAGAAGGCACAACGCCCCTGCCGACTGGACGAGGTATACGCGCTCGCCGAGGTCCTGGGATCCACGGTGGACGACATGCTGGCGGACTGGTCGAACGCCGATGACGCCTTCCGCGAACTCACCAACATCGGCAGGCGCGCCCACGAGACCGAGTTCCGGATCTCGATGGGTATCCAGCAGGAACTCGCGGCCATCGACGGCGACCGCGAACGCGTCGTCGCCGGCCTGACCCGAAGCGGCGACTCCACCGACGGCGACCGGATACGAGCCTGGGCCGAGGAAGTGCTGGAAGTGCTCGACACCCTTTCAGCCGGGGCTGAGCGCGTCCTGCAGGGCATCACCGCGCACCTGCCGCCTCGAACCGGAGGCGTGTTGGAGGAGGTGAGCCGCCAGTACTTCGCGGGGATCCTGACCGCCCACAATGCGGCGGTCGCCGCTCGTCGTGCCGAAGCCGAAGCCGCCGTCGCGGACGCGCAGTCACCAGATGTAGGGACGAACTGATGGCGGGCAAGAGTATCGCCGCCAGGCCCGCGTCGTGGCGAGTGCTCTACGTCGACTCCGCCGGAGGGAACCGCGTGACAACGGTGAAGTCCCAGGCGGAGGTCGACGCGCTCGTCGCCGAACTCGCCGGCCGCGGAATCACGGCCGGAGTCAAGGCGACTGCGGCCGCCTGGCGGGCACGTTTCGTCGACGATGCCGGCAAGGAGCACGCCAGGCACTTCCCGCGGAAGCGGGACGCCCAGGCTTGGCTCGACGCGCAGACCAGCTCGATGCTCACCGGGACTTACGTCGTGCCGAAGGCCGGACGGGTGACCTTCCGTGAGTACGCGGAGACGTGGCGGACGTCACAGGTGTTCCGCCCACGGACCGCCGCCCTGGTTGAGTTGGCGCTGAGGGTGCGGGTCTATCCGGCGATCGGAGACCGCCGCCTGGAGACCATCAGCAAGACGACGATCCAGAGCCTCGTCGCCACACTCGCCGAGCGATACGCCGCGAGGACGGTGACCGTCACCTACTCCTACGTGTCGACGATCCTCAAGGACGCGGTCGAGAACCGACGGATCGCCCGGACGCCGTGCGTTGGCATCAAGCTGCCCGAAATCGTGCGGACGCGGGTGGAGCCACGGTCGACCGAGCAGGTGCGGACGGCCGCCTCGGCCGTCGGCCCGCGCCTGGAGGCGGCGGTATGGCTGGCCGCCGGGATGGGACTGCGGCGCGGCGAGGTGTTCGGGCTGACGGTCGACCGAGTGAAGTTCCTGGAGCGGAAGGTCATCGTCGACCGGCAGCTGATCGACGCCCGGCGGGGCGGCGTGCCGGTGTTCGGGCCGCCGAAGACGATCTCCAGCGTACGGGAGGTTCCGCTGCCCGAGTTCGTGGCCGAGGCCCTCGCCCGCCATCTCAAGCGGTTCAAGCCCGGGCCGGAGGGGCTACTGTTCACCACCTTCCGCGGGAACCCGTGGCGGCCAAAGACCTTCTACGACGAGTGGCGGCAGAAGCTCAACGCGGTCGGTTTGGCCGGGTTCGACTTCCACGAGCTGCGGCACTACTACGCCAGTCTGCTCATCGACTCCGGTGCCTCGGTGAAGGTCGTCCAGGCCCGGCTGGGACACAAGTCGGCAGAGGAGACCCTGAACACCTACGCCCACCTCTGGCCGGACTCCGACGATCGGACGAGGGACGCCATCGATGCGGCTTTGCGGGCCGAACCCGCCGCAGAACCCGCGAGTTTTCCGGACTCCCTCCGGACTCCCACCCCAAACCGGGGGTATCGCACCTAGCCAGAGGGATTTGAAGGGACGAGCCGGCCTGTAAGCCGGATTCTGTGAGCTCCGAAGAGCCGGTGATCATCCATCTGCGACGGCTGTTGCCAACCGCCTTCGCCCGAGGGCGTGCGACCTACCCGAACGCCTCGCGCGAGCAGCGCTCAAGCGGCGTCCGCAGGCCCGAGGGCCCTTCTTGGTCTTGCTCCGGGTGGGGTTTACCGAGCCACCCCAGTCACCTGGAGTGCTGGTGGTCTCTTACACCACCGTTTCACCCTCACCGCCGTTGCCGGCGGCGGTCTGTTCTCTGTGGCACTGTCCCGCGGGTCACCCCGGGTGGGCGTTACCCACCACCCTGCTCTGTGGAGTCCGGACTTTCCTCAGCGTGAGCTGCGATCACCCGGCCGACTCGTCCACCACCACGGTAGCGGAACCCATGCCCACCGCCGAGCGGGGCCGTGCCACGATGGGGGCGAACGAGCAGGAGGTCGCCATGACCGCACCCGGCCAGTGGCCAGGCCGCCTGGACGGAGTTCGTGGGGCCGACCGCGGCACCTCCGGCGCCGAAGGCGCGCAGCCCGCTGCTGGTGGCGCTGGTGCTCGCTGGCCGTCGTCGTGGTCGCTGGGCTCGGGCTCCGATGGCTGTCGCTCAGCCTCGCGGTCTCGACGGCGCCCACGACCATGGGGGACGAGCAGCCGTCCGGCGCGGCGCCCGAATCGGCTCCACCGGCGAACGGTGTGCCCTCCTGCGACACCTCGGATCTCGTCGCCGGGCGCTTCCACTGGGCCGGGATCTCGGTGGTGGCTCCCGAGGGGGCCGAACTGGCCGACCCCATCGACGCGGGCGCCGGTGAGCAGTGCGTGCGCGAGGTCCTGATCGGCCTCGACAACAATGACCGGCACTACTTCATGGGCTGGTGGCAGGGCCCCCACGCCGATCTGGGCGCCGCGGCGTCCGTCATCGCCAGAGACGTACTCGAGGGCGACGGCCTCGACACCGAGATCCAGGGGGTCAGGTCGGTCACCCTCGGGGCCGTGAACGGACGCTTCCAAGACGTGCTGGTCAGCCCCGCCGACGGCGGCGAGCGGACCGTCTACTCCATCGTGGTCACCGAGAGGGACGGCTGGGTGGCGTTTGTGAGCAGGCGCAGCTACGCGAGCGCCTGGTATCCCGAGGACGCCCTCGACCGCACCTTGAAGTCGGTCCGACTCGACTCTTAACTGAGCACCCGGAATCGCACCCGTCCGTCAATCAGGTCCGCCGACACCAGGGTCGCCGTCACCTCACGGCCCAAGGTGAGCCGGCGCCCGTCCACCCGCGCCTCGACCGCCGGGTCGGACAACTGCAACTGACCCTCGTCGCGAGAAGACTCCACCTCGATCAGGACGCCGGTGAACTCCTGGCCGATCTGCGGTGCCAGCACCATGGCCTCCACCAGGTCCACGATGCCGCGCTCGTACTTGTTCGCCCGGCGGTTCGAGTCCTCCATCTCGGTGGGCAGGTTCTCCAGCGCCGCGAGCACCCACAAGGGGACGGACTCGCCGGCACACAGCGCAACGCAGATCTCGCCACCGTAGCGATCGACCAGGCGACGCAGCGGCGCGGTCACGTGGGCGTAGTGCGCAGCCAGGGCGGCGTGCTCGGCGCGCTGCGGCGCACCGTCGATGAACGCGTCGTAGCCCGCCCCTCGGAAGAGGCTCGTGCAGGCGTTGAGCATCGCCGCCTCCGCCGGAACCGAGGCGTTGAGGCTGCGGACGAAGGTCGGGTAGTCGGTCTTCTGAGGCCAGGAGATGCCCAGCGCCTGGGCGGTCCGGCGAAGCCGAGAAATCGCGAAATCCTCTGCCGGGGGCAAGGTGCGAAGGATCCCCACCCCGCCTGAACGCATCATGTCGGCCGCGGCCATCCCGGTCATCAGCGAGATCTGGGCGTTCCATCCCTCCACGGGCAGCGGAGTGCGGTAGCTCAGCGTCCAGCTACGCCCGCTTACCTGCACCTCCTGCTCGGGGACGCCCAGACTGACCCCGCCGCGGGCGCGCTCCTGCTCCTCGCGGAGCTGGCCTACCTCGCGTAGCAGCATCAGCGACTCGTCGGCGTCGCCGGCCTCGATCAGCTGCTGCACCTCCTCGTAGGTGTACTGGCGGCGGCTGCGGACCTGGGCCCGCGCCACGGTGGCGGCGGTCACCGCACCCTCGGCGTCCACGGCCAGCTCCCAGACCAGCGCCGGCCGGAGCTGGTCGGGCAGCAGGCTGGCGGCGTTCTCGCTCAGGGGTTCGGGGTGCAATGGGGTGCGCGCATTGGGCGCGTACATCGTCTCCACCCGCTCGTGGGCTTCGAGGTCGATCGGACCCTCCGGCTCAACGAAGGCCGCCACGTCGGCGATCGCGTACTGCACCAGGTAGCCATCGCCGGAGCGGGAGATGTACAGGGCCTGGTCGAGGTCGGTGGATCCCGGGGGGTCAATGGTCACGAAGGGCACGTCGGTTAGGTCACGCTCGGGCAACTCGACCGAGGCCGCAGCATCCTCGGCGGCCTCAACCACATCCGGCGGGAACTCGTCCGGGATGCCGAGGGAGTCACGCAGTTTGGCCAGTCCGGCCCGCAGCGGCGGCGGCACATCGGCCAGGACGGAAACGGAACGGCTGGGCATCAGGCCTCCCTCGACGACTGCCGTTCACCCTAGTGCCGCGCCCAGTCGGCTGGCGTTGGTCGACGCCCACCCAGCGCCGCTAGATTACAGCCGCGTCGCTCCGTTTCGAGCGCGTTGGGCCCCATTTGCCACAACCCGGGTGTAAACCGGCGCGCGTCGCGTGGCGGCTCTACAGGCCCGACTCCGCGACCCGAATCAGGATTCGGTCGCACTCCTCACAGCGCAGCACCTCGTCCGGGGCGGCGGCGGAATAACGGTCCAGGTCGGTGGCGGTGGCCTCCAGCTGACAGCCCGAGCAGCGCCGCCGAATCAGGGCGGCGGCTCCGATCCCGCCCAACCGGCCGCGGAGCTTGTCGTAGAGCGCCACCAACTCTGTCGGCAGCACGCCGACAATCGTGGACCGATCGGCCCGCTGGCCCTCCAGCTCAACGTCGAGGGCGGCGGTCTGCTCATCCCGGGCCGCGATCAGAGCGCGCAGCGCGGGCTCCGCTCCAGCCCGATCGGCGGTGATCCGGTCGCGCTCGGAGGTCGCCTCCTCCAGCCGCTCCATCACCTCGAGTTCGACGTCCTCCAGGTCGTTGATCCGTCGGCCAAGGTGCTGGATCTCGTCCAGCAGCGCGTTGAGCTGCTTGGGATCGGTGACGCTGCCGTTGTCGACCCGCTGCTGGTCACGTTCCCGCCGTTGCCGGACGGGCACCAGGTCAGCCTCGGCCTTCTCCAGTTCGATCTCCAGATCACTGACCCGGGTCCTGGCGGCGATCAACTGCTCACCCAGCCGCCCACGCACCTTCTGCGCCTCGGTGATTTGGGCCAGCTCGGGGAGGGTGCGGCGGCGGTGTTCCAGTTGGGCGATGCCGGTGTCAACCCGCTGCAGATCCAGCAGTTTGCGTTGCGCGTCGGGTGTGGCCTGCATCGATTGCCCTCCTGGAGTTGTGAAGCATCACCCTAGTCCACGCTCCGATGCGACAGGATGGCTCCATGACACTGCTGTACCTCGTCCGCCACGGACAGACCGAATGGAGCAAGTCCGGTCAGCACACCTCCTTCACCGACCTCGATCTGACCGACGTCGGCGTCCAGCAGGCGACCGGACTGCGCGAGAGGCTCGACCCCAGCGAGTTCGGGCTGGTGCTATCCAGCCCCCGGTTGCGCGCTCGCAAGACCGCGGCGCTGGCCGGATTCAGCGACCCCGAGATCACCGACGATCTGGCCGAGTGGAACTACGGCGACTTCGAGGGCAAGACCTCGGCCGAGATTCGCGGTCAGCTGCATCCCGGCTGGCGGCTCTGGTTCAACGGTTGCCCCGGCGGCGAAACCGCCGACCAGGTCCGCGCCCGGCTGACCCGGATCGTCCACCGAGTCCGTGCCTCGGGGGTCGACAAGGCGATCTGCTTCGGCCACGGCCACGCCTCCCGGGTGTTGGCGCTGTGCTGGCTGGACTTCCCGCTGATTTTCGGGCAGAGCTTCCCGCTCGAGGTGGCCAGCGTCTCGATCCTGGGCAAGGAGAAGGAGTCCTGGGCGGTCCTGCGCTGGAACAGCTGACCTCGCTCGGCGAGGGTAGGGTCGGGAGCCATGACCGACCAGCCGAAGCTCCCGAACCGCCAGACCGCGTTCAGTGAGCCGTTCAAGGCGTTCATTCCCCAGGGGTGGGCCGACTACTCCGCCGATCTGCCGGACGCCTTGGCGGCCACGGCCTGGACGCCTCCGCGCCGGCGGGCGATCGCTGAGCAGTTCCCGGACGACCGCCTGGTCATCCCGGCCGGCGACTTCAAGGTGCGCAGCAACGACACCGACTACCCCTACCGGCCGCACTCGGCGTTCGCGCACCTCACCGGGCTGGGCACCGACCGTGAACCGGACGCGGTGCTGGTCCTCGAACCGACCGGCGCCGGCCACGAACCGACCCTCTACTTCAAGCCCCGGGCCCCGCGCACCGATCCGGAGTTCTACGCCGACTCCCGCTACGGCGAGATGTGGGTGGGCCAGCGCGAGTCGCTGGCCGAGATGGAGGCGCTCACCGGCCTGCCCTGCGCGCCGATCTCCGAGCTGGACGGCGCGCTGGCCAAGAACGCCGGGGCCGTCCGGCTGCGGGTCGTCCGCGACGCCGACGCATCGATCACCAGCCGGGTGGACGAACTGCGCCGCAGCCCGGACGCCAACCTGAGCGACGCGATCGCCGGCGACGACGCCCTGAGCGTGGCCCTTTCCGAACTCCGGCTGGTCAAGGACGAGTTCGAGGTCGAGCAAATGCGGGCCGCCGTCGACGCCACCGCCGACGGGTTCGAGGCGGTGGTCGCCGCGCTGCCGGAGGCGGTTCGCCGCGGCCGGGGTGAGCGTTGGGTGGAGGGCGTGTTCGGGCTGCACGCGCGCCACGCCGGGAATGCGGTCGGCTACGACACCATCGCCGCCGCCGGCGATCACGCCAACACCCTGCACTGGATCAACAACGACGGCGATCTGCGTCCGGGCGATCTGCTGCTGCTGGACGCGGGCGTGGAGGTCAACAGCCTCTACACCGCCGATATCACCCGGACGCTCCCGGTCAGCGGGCGCTTCACCCCGGCCCAGCGGAAGGTGTACCAGGCGGTGCTGGCAGCCCAGAAGGCCGGGATGGCGGCAGCGCGTCCCGGAGCGACCTTCTCCGACGTCCACGCCGCAGCCATCAGAGTGATCGCCCAGCACCTGGCGGAATGGGGGTTCCTGCCGGTGAGCGCGGAACAGTCGCTCGACCCCGAGCACGGCGGGCACCACCGCCGGTGGATGGTGCACGGCACGTCCCACCACCTCGGCATCGACGTCCACGACTGCGCCCAGGCGCGCGACGCGCAGTACAAGGGCGGCACGCTGCGCGAGGGCATGGTGATCACGGTGGAGCCTGGCCTCTACTTCAAGGCGAGCGACCTGCTGATCCCCGAGGAGTTCCGCGGCATCGGCGTCCGGATCGAGGACGACGTGCTGATCACCGCCGACGGCTGCGAAAACCTCTCCGCCCGTCTGCCCCGCGACCCGGACGAGGTCGAGGCCTGGATGGCCCGGCTCTTGGCCTGACCTTGGCGTCCGGGGCCTGGCAGGCTCATCATGGGCGGGGGACGCGGCAGCGGAGGTGACGATGCCCAATCAACGGGGGGCGACCCGCCCATCCACCACCCCGCCGGAACTTGTCTGGGCCTGGTACGTCGGCGGGCAGCGTTGCCCCGAAACCGACTTGGACGAGGCGGTCGCCGCCGCCAAGGCCGGTCACGGCTACCTCTGGATCGGCCTGCACAATCCGTCCGAGGCGACGATGCAGAAACTGGGCTTCCAGCTGGACCTGCATGAGCTGGCGGTCGAGGATGCCGTCCACGGGCATCGCCGCTCCAAGCTGGAGCGCTTCGACGACAACCTGTTCCTGGTGGTGTCCACGGTCAGCTACGAGGAACGCGGCGACCGCACCGACGCCGAGATCGTGTCCACCGGGGAGTTGATGGTGTTCCTCGGGTCCTGGTTCGTGATGACCTCGCGGCACTCGGGCAAGTCGCGGATGCCCGAGGTGCGCGCCGAGGTGGAGCAGGACTCCGAGGACATGCCGCTCGGACCCTCCCGGGTGATGTACGCCTGCCTGGCGGTGGCGATCGACGACTTCGCCCGGGTTTCGGCGCAAATGGAGGAGGACGTCGAGGACGTCGAGGAGCTGGTGTTCGGCAACGAGGAGGGCACCGAGATCAGCCGGGCCTACCAGATCAAGCGCGAGCTGATCGACTTCCGGCGCTGCGTGGCCCCGTTGAGCGCGCCGCTGACTGCCCTGGTCACCAAGGACTTCGCGGTCGTCCCGGCCGAAGCCAAGCCGTACTTCCGGGAGCTGGCCGAACAGGTGCAGTTGATCCGTGAAGGAATCGCTGCCATGGACGACCAACTGACCAACATCCTGCAGGCGGCGCTGGCCCGGGCGAGCGTGGCCGACAACCGCGACATGCGCAAGATCTCGGCGGCGGTGGCCATCCTGGCGGTGCCGACGACGCTCGGGGCGATTTACGGGATGAACTTCGACAACATCCCCGAACTGCACTGGCAGTTCGGCTACTTCGCGGTGATGGGCGCCAACGTCGTGCTGATGGTGGTGCTCTACGTGCTGTTCCGGCGGTTCAAGTGGCTCTGAGCCGAGGCCTGCCGACCGCCGCTCACCGGCCCGGCGTCGGGTAGGGCGTGTAGGTCTCGCTCGGGTGCGGGGTGGGGTCGGGCATCGGCGAGCCACCTGGCACCTTCTCGCCCGACCCGTCCTGGGCCACGTGCTCGGTGCCGAGTTTGGCCACGATCTCGGCCGGCAGCCGATCGACCACCTCGCGTCGATCGATCACCGACTGGTAGCGGCCGTCTGGCCAGGTGTCCTGCTCGGCCAGCAACGCCCCAGTCGCCGGGTCCAGGAAAAGGCTGGACGAACTCCCCGGGCGCGCACCCTCGTCAATAAAGGTCGCCTTCACCGCGGGACGGCCGCTGGGGTCCTTCTCGCGGGTCACCCGAACCTTTGGGTTGAGGCCCAGAGTCCGGATCGCCGCCGCCTGCAGGTCAGGGGGCGCGGCCTCCTGCTTGAGCATGTCGCCGATCGCCACGAACACCGCCTCGTCCTGCGACGTGGAACCGGACACCCGGGTCCGTAGGAACAGATCGAGGGCATGCGCTTCGGTAGGCATGGTGGCCGCGTAGCCGGGACGCATCCAGCCCCAGCCCGGCTCGAACAGGTAGTACTCCCGTGGACGCGTCACGCCATCTCGGGTAGAGGCCCGCCTTGACCACGTCCAACCCTCCGGGTCCCGCCAGTCGTCGATCCGCAGCCTGAGGTCGATGGGCGTGAGTCCCCGGTCACTGTCGATCATTCCCGTTTGGGAGGTCGTCGCGAGCACGTGAAGGAACTGCCCCGCGCCCCAGGTCAGCCCCGCCTTTCGGGATGCCGCGGCGGCGACGCCCTCCAACTCCGCGGCCGCGGCCGAGGACGCGAACCAGCCCGGCAGCGCCACCGGAACCGCCAGGGCACCGACCACGGTGGCGGCACCGGCACCGATCAGCCAGCGGCGACCCCGGTGCCGGACGTCCGGGGCATCCAGCAGGGCCTCCAGCGCAGCCGTCCGACGAGCGGGCGTCCACTCGGCGCTCAGGTCGGGGCGGGTGCGCTCGATCAGATCACTCATGTCAGGTCTCCTTCGGTAACCAGGTGGAGGGTGGGTCGGGGCGTTGCGGCGCCCCGGTGGAGCAAGGCGTCGAAGCGCCGCCGCGCCCGATGGAGCCGGGCGGTGAAGGCCGACTTGGAGCAGCCCAACACAGCAGCCGCCTGATCGGGGCCGAGCCCGTCCCAGCCGACCAGCAGCAGGACTTCGCGATCCTCCAACCGGAGCTGTCGGAAGGCCTCGATCAGGGCGGCCCGCTCAGCGGGATCGGCGTCCGAGGTCGCCGCCACCTGGGCGACCCCGGCCAGGTGGCGGGCCAGCCGCTGCTGCCGGCTCAGCGATCTCCACTGGTTGGCGATGGCGTTGCGGGCCGTCACCAGCAGCCACGGCAGCGGCTCGTCAGGCAGGATGTCCCGACGCCGCCAGGCGGCCAGAAAGACCTCGCTGACCACGTCCTGGGCGGTATCCGCGTCGCCGTGGCGGCGGGCGTAGGCGTAGACGCGCCCGGAGTACTGCTCGAACAGCGCCCGGAAGGCGTCCTCGTCGTTGGGGGTGCTCACACTTGGAAGTGTCCGGCACGACACCGCGATGACCCCGAGTCGGCGTCCAGTTTCCATCCGAGATGCCCAACGCGCCCCGAGCCGCGGCCCTAGAGTGCGGCCGTGACTGCACCGGAAAAGACCAAAGTTGTTCTTGACGAGTCCCAGATCCCCACCCACTGGTACAACATCGTGGCCGACCTGCCGGAGGCGCCGCCGCCCCCGCTGCACCCGGGAACCCAGCAGCCGCTGACCCCCGACGACCTGGCCCCGCTGTTCCCGATGGGCCTGATCGCCCAGGAGGCGAGCACCGAGCGCTGGATCGAGATTCCGCAGGCGGTCCGCGACATTTACCGGCTGTGGCGGCCGTCGCCGATGATCCGGGCCTGGCGGCTGGAGCAGGCGCTCGGCACCCCCGCGCGGATCTACTACAAGTACGAGGGCGCGTCGCCGGTCGGCTCGCACAAGACCAACTCCGCGGTCGCCCAGGCCTACTACAACAAGGAGGCCGGACGGACGAAGCTGACCACCGAGACCGGTGCCGGCCAGTGGGGCTCGGCGTTGGCCTTCGCCTGCGACGTGTTCGACCTCGACTGCGAGATCTGGCAGGTCCGCTCCTCCTATGAGGGCAAGCCGTACCGCCACGTGCTGATGGAGACCTTCGGCGCGACCGTGCACTCCTCGCCTTCCGATCTGACCCAGGCCGGGCGCTCCTTCCAGGAGCGGTTCCCCGACACCACCGGCTCGCTCGGGATGGCGATCTCAGAGGCGATCGAGGTGGCCGCCGGTGACCCGAACGCGTCCTATTCGCTGGGCTCGGTGCTCAACCACGTCCTGCTCCACCAGACCGTGATCGGCCAGGAGGCCCTGCTGCAGCTCAAGGAGTTCGGCGAAGAGGCGGACGTGGTCTACGGCTGCGCCGGCGGCGGCTCGAACCTCGGCGGCCTGGCGCTGCCGTTCCTTGGCGAGAACCTCAAGGGCCGGGCGAACACCCGCCTGGTCGCCTGCGAGCCGAAGGCCGCCCCGTCGCTGACCGAGGGCGAGTACAAGTACGACTTCGGCGACACCGCCAACATGACCCCGCTGCTGAAGATGTACTCACTCGGCGCCGATTTCGTCCCCGACCCGGTGCACGCCGGCGGCCTTCGCTACCACGGGATGGCGCCGCTGATCAGCTTCGTCAAGCACCTCGGCCTGCTGGACGCGATCAGCGTCAAGCAGCGCGAGGCGTTCGCGGCCGGCGTCCTGTTCGCCCGGACCGAGGGGATCGTCCCGGCGTCGGAGTCGAACCACGCCATCGCCGGGGCGCTGCGCGAAGCCAAGCAGGCGATCGAGGACGGCACCTCGCCGGTGATCGTGATCGGGGTTTCGGGGTCGGGCCAACTGGACCTGCCGGCCTACTCCGAGTTCCTCGCCGGGGAGATGGCGGACAGCTGACCCGGCGGCGACGCGCTCAGGCGACGTTGCGCCAGACCGCGAACGCCACCCCGGCAGCGCCGAGCACCAGCCACCACTGATCGGCGCTGAGGCGCCATCGACGGGGCAGCCGAACCCCGGGACCGCCGACGGCCTGGATCGTCCAGCCAACCGCAAGCACCGCCAAGACGACCAACACCGCGAACACGAACGGGTTGGCCGCGAACGCGCCGGGGACGTCCAGCTGCAGCAGTCGCATGCCCAGGTGCGTCGAACCGCACAACGGACAGAGCGTTCCGGTCAACGATCGCCAGGGACACGGGATGCCGAATCCGGCCAGCCCGAGTGCCGAAAGCCCCAGCCCAGCGGCTCCGAACCCCCCGAGCCGGACGAGGGAACGGCGCGCTCGACTCCGGCCGAGATTGGCCGTATCACCGACGCGGAAGCTGGACACTCGCTCATTATCCGTTGAGACTCGAATCCAGGACACCAACAGCGTTTAGCATCGTCGGGTCCTTCAACCGACAGGAAGCATCGTGAGTAACCAGAACTGGAACAACAACTCGGCTCCCTCCCCGCAGGATCCGCCCGCGTACGGCGCCGGCACCCCCGCTGGTGAGCAGCCCGCCACCCCCTCCTACAACCCTCCAGCCGGCTCCCCCACCCCGTACGGCGCTCCCGCTCCGGGTGGCTACACCCCGCCGGCCGCCCCCGACTACGGCACCCCCGCCGCGGGCCAGGGCTACACCCCGCCCACGTCCGACCCATACGGCACCCCGCCGGCCAGCGCTCCGGCCGCCGACCAGGGCTACGGCGCTCCGGCCTCCAATGCCGGCTATGGTGCCCCGACCTACAGCGAGCCACAGGGCCAGGCCCCGTCCCAGTACGGCGCCCCCGGCGGCTACGGCGCTCCTGGCGGCGGCTATGGGGCACCGAGCAACTACCCGCCGGCCAACTACCCGGCGCAGGGCGGCTATAACCAGCCGTACCCCACCTCAGACGCTCCCGGCACCCTGGCCACCTGGGGCAAGCGGGCGCTCGGCGGCCTGGTCGACTACGTTGCCCCGGGCATCGTGATCGGCCTGCTGATCGGTGTCGTCTTCGGCAGCAGCGACTCGACCCTGCGCTCACTCATTCAGCAGGTCCTGGTTCTGGGCTGGTGGCTCTACAACAGCGGTTACCGGATGGCCACCACCGGCTACTCGATCGGCCACAAGATCGCCAAGGTCAAGGTGGTCAACGAGTCCGACGGTCAGACCCCCCAGCTGGGCACCGCGCTGCTGCGGGCCGTTGCCCACCTGGTCGACTCCTGGCTGTGCATGATCGGTTGGCTGTGGCCGCTGTGGGATGCCAAGAAGCAGACCCTGTCGGACAAGATCGTCAAGACCGTGGTGATCAACGACCCCCAGGCCTGAGCCTGAACGCAGAAGCCCGGACGAGAGATCGTCCGGGCTTCTTGCTGTTCGCGGGGTCGCGCGAGCTGCACCTCTGCGGCGGTCGGGACTACGACTCACCCCGAGGCGTCCGGCCCTGCTGCTCGGACTCACCAACGGTGTCCTGACCCGCCGGTGCCTGACCGTAGCCGGCTTCGCCGTAGGAGTGCTGAGCCTGCGGCGGACCGTACGGATTCTGCCCCGACGGCGTGGGTGGCTGCCCGTAGCCGTGGGCCTGGCCGTAGCCGTAGGAGCTGTCCCCGTAACCCTGAGACGGCGCCGCCGGCTGACCGTAGCCCGGGGCGGGCGCGGCCGGTTGACCGTAGCCCGGGGTCGTTGCCCCCGGCTGACCGTAGCCCGGGCCGGGCGCCGGAGCGGACTGCGGGTAGCCCTGGCCGGCCTGCGGCGCGCCGTACTGGTTGGGGTCGTAGGCCGGCGCCTGCGGCGCGTTGCGCGGGTCGAACTGCGCGGCCCGACCACCGGGCGCCTGGCGCAGCAACTCCCGCGCCTGAGTGGCCACCTTGTGCTCGCAGAGCACCTCGTACTTGGTCGCCACGGTCTGCGAGATCGAGGTGAAGTCTCGCTTGCCGCGGCTGGTGGCGTACCCGAGCGCGGCGAAGGCGACCCCGATCAGAATGCCGATCACCAGCGCCGTGGGCAGCAACGCCAGCGGGTTCGAACCGGGCTGCACGAACCACATGATCAGTGCCACCATCAGACCGGTCGAGACGCCCGACTGGACGCCCGTCCACAACACCGTGCCCCAGTTCTTGCGACCGGTGACCCGCTCCATCGACTTGAGGTCGGTGCCGACGATGGCCAGGTTCTCCACGGCGAACTTGTTGTCGGCGAGGTAGTCCACGGCGTGCTGGGCCTCGGGGTAGCTGTTGTAGACGCAGACCGTCTGGGGGTACTCCAACTCGAACAACGAGCTGAGATGCGGCTGCGGCTGGGTCATGCGGTTCCTCCTGCGTGATGTCCTCTTGCTCCTTCAGCGTGGCGCCTCAGGATTTCATTCCAGCGCATCCTCCGCCACGCCTCTAGGGACGGAGCACTCCCCCAATGTTGGATCTTTCGTCGAACTCGACGAAAGATCCAACATTGGGCGCGGCTAATGGACCAGCAGCCCCAGCTTCTTGCCCGAGAGCGACCGACGGCGGTTCGCCAGCCGGTCGGCGAGGCCGTCCAACGCCCGCGCGGAGGGCGCTTGCGGGTCGGTGGCGACCAGCGGGACGCCCTCGTCCCCGGCGACCCGCAGGCTAGGGTCGAGGGGCACCTCGGCCAGCAATGGCACCTCGTAACCGAGCCGCTGGGTCAACGCCGCCGACACCACCGCACCGCCGCCGCTGCCGAACACGTCAACCCGATGCGCCTTCCCACAGTGCGGGCAGTCGACGTCCAGATATGCCATGTTCTCGACCACGCCGAGCACGTGCTGCTCCATCATCGAGGCCATCGTCCCGGCCCGCTCGGCCACCTCGGCGGCAGCCTGCTGCGGCGTGGTGACCACCAGCACCTCGGCGTTGGGCAGTTTCTGGCCGAGCGACAGCGCCACGTCGCCGGTGCCGGGCGGCAGGTCCAGCAGCAGGAAGTCGAGATCCCCCCAGTAGACGTCGGAGAGCAGCTGATGCAGCGCCCGGTCCAGGATCGGGCCGCGCCAGGCGATTACCTGATCGCGGGACTGCTTGAGCATTCCCATCGAGATCACCTTCAGCCCCAGCGCCGGGACCGGCATGATCATGTCCTCCACCTGGGTCGGGCGGGCGTCAATCAGGCCCAGCATCTGGGGGATCGAGTGGCCGTAGATGTCGGCATCCAGGACGCCCACGCTGCGACCGCGCGCCGCCAGAGCCATCGCCAGGTTGACCGTCACCGACGACTTGCCAACGCCGCCCTTGCCTGAGGCGACCAGGATCACCTGGGTGGTCGACTCAGGCTTGGCGAACGGGATCTCACGCTGCCCGACCCCGCCGCGCAGCGAGTTGCGCATCGCCGTCCGCTGCTCGTCGGTCATCGTGCCGAGGGTCAGATCGATCCCGGACACCCCATCAACGGACGTCACCGCGGCGGTTACGTCATGCTCGATGGTGCTCTTCAGTGGACACCCCGCGATGGTCAGCAGGACGGTCAGCGTGACCAGGCCGTCGTCGTCCACGGCCAGCGCGTCAACCATGCCGAGTTCGGTGATCGGACGTTTGATCTCGGGGTCCATGACCTCGGACAGTGCGTGCTGGACGGCCTCGAGCAGGGCGGATTGGGACATGCCTGGCAGCCTACCCAGCCGCACGCGAGGCCGGCCCCGGGTCCGTCGCCGACCGGCGGGACCCCCCGATCACCCCTTGGGCGGCAACTCCCGCGCCTTCTCGTCCAGCTCTTCGACCAGGTCGCGCAGCTCCGACCGGATGAAGTCCCGGGTGGCGAGTTCGTTGATCCGCATCCGCAGCGACGCGATTTCCCGGGCCAGGAAGTCCATGTCGGCCCGGGCCTGAGCGGCGGTGCGTCGATCCTCGTCCAGCGCCACTCGGTCGCGGGCCTCCTGCCGGTTCTGGGCCAGCAGGATCAGCGGCGCGGCGTAGGAGGCCTGGAGCGACAGGGCCAAGGTGAGGAACATGTACGGCCACTGGTCGGGGGCCCACTCCCTGGGGGCCAGCGTGTTCCACAGCAGCCAGGCGATGATGAAGATGGTCATCCAGAGCAGGAACCGGGCGGTCCCCATGAACCGGGCGAACCCCTCGGCGAAGGCGCCGAAGGTGTCCGAGTCCACCTTCATCCGGGGCACCCACCGGGGTTCGCGTCCCGGGGTGTTGAGCCGCTCAGTGCTGGACATCGCTCACCTCCGGATCCAGCCGGTCGAACTGCACGCCCCGCCAGTCGTTGGGCAGGATGTGGTCGAGGACGTCGTCCACCGTGACCGCGCCGAGCAGCCGCCGCTCGGCGTCCACCACCGGGGCGCAGACCAGGTCGTAGGTGGCGAAGTACCGGCTGACCTGGGCGATGTTGGACGCCGGGGTCAACGGGGTGATGCTCGCATCGATCACGCTCGCGGCCAGGGCTGACGGCGGTTCCCGGAGCAGCCGCTGGATGTGCACGCCGCCCAAATAGCGACCCGTCGGGGTGTCCAGGGGCGGCCGGCAAATGAACGCGACGCAGGCCAGGGCCGGGGTGACCTCCTCATTGCGCATCAGCGCCAGCGCGTCCGCAACAGTGGCGTCCGGCGCCAGGATCACCGGCTCGGAGGTCATCAGGCCACCCGCGGTGGCCGCGTCGTAGACCAGCAGCGAGCGGACGTCCTTGGCGTCCTCTGGCTCCATCCGCTCGAGGATGTCCTCGGCCAGCGATGGCTCCAGTTCGGCGATCAGGTCGGCCGCGTCATCGGGGTCCATCTCCTCCAAAACGTCGGCGGCGCGCTCGGAGTCCAGGGACGAAATCACCGCGATCTGTTCGTCGTCGGGCAGCTCTTCGAGCGCCTCGGCCAGCAGTTCGTCGTCCATCGCGCTGACCACTTCGGCACGGCGCTGCGGATCCATGTCGTGCAGTTCTCGAGCCACGTCGGCCGGCTTCATCTCCTGCAACTCGGCCAGTAACTGGTCGGCCGCACGCTCCGAGGCGGCGGCGAAGTCGGGGATCTCCTCCCACCCGACGATGGTCACGTGCGACCGTTTGAACGGACGCCGCGGGCCGGTCTCGCGCAGCGCCACCTCGGCCAGCTCCCAGTCGCGGGGCCGCGCCTGTCGGATCGCCAGGTCGTAGATGCTGTAGGTGGCCTCGTGTCCGACGCGGTGGACGGTTTTGTCGAAGAGCTGGTCGATCACCAAGTGCTCCCGGTCGCGGGAGACGAACCGCCGGGTGTTCACCACCCCCGAGATGACCACCTGGTTGCCGTCGATGGAGTGCACCCGCTCCATCGGGAAGAAGATCCGACGCAGTGCGAACAGCTCGACCACCAGGCCCTTCACTCGCGGCGCGCGCCGGCCGGAGCGGTTCTGGATGACGACGTCTCGGACCTTGCCGACGGGGTCGCCGGAGCCGTCCAGGATCGGGAGACCCCTCATCCTGGACACGAAGATCGACGAAGACGACCTGCTCACGTGGCCGAGATTATCGCGTCCCCACCCCGAGGAAAGTGGCGACTCAGGTCGCTTCGGGGTCGAACACGGTCGCTGGACGAACCACCGCGCCGGTCGGGACGGCCGCGTCCCGGGTCACCGCGCTGACGTCCTTGAGATCGCTGGCGACCTGGCGCAACTCCTGCTCGACCTCGGAACCCAGGACGTGCTTGGACAGCATCGCCTTGGGGTTGAGATCGGCCAGCTTGAAGTCGTCGAACTCGGGGCCGAGCTCGCGGCGCAACTGACCCTTCGCGTCATTGGCGATGTTGCGGACGTAGTTGAGGACCCGGGCGGTCTTTCGAGCCAGGTCCGGCAGCTTCTCCGGGCCGAAGATGATCACCGCCAGCATCAGCAGCAGCACGATCTCCGCTGCGTTGAAGTCCATGGGCAAACCCTACTCGCGTTGGTCGGCGCTCTCGGTTGGCCGTCGACTCTCGGGTTCGCCAGCGAATCTCGGGTTAGCCAGCGAATCTCGGGTTATAACCCGAGAGGATCGACACAACCCGAGAGCCGCGCCAGCGGGCGCCTCAGAGGCCAGCAGCCTCCAGCAAGGCCACGAAGGTGGCGGCCTGCTGGGGCGAGGCGTCCTTCAACGGACGACGCAACCCCGTGGTGGCCCAACCCCGGGCCGCCAGCCCGGCCTTGACCAGCATGCAGCCCTGGGTGGCGAACACCCCGGTGTAGACCGGCAACAGCCGCCGCTGCAGTTCCAGGGCCCCGGACACGTCGCCGGCCAGGAACGCCGCGATCAGTTCCTGGGTCAGCGCGCCAGTGAAGTGGGTCGAGGTGCCGACCACGCCCACCCCGCCGACGCTCAGCAGCGGCAGGGTCAGGGCGTCGTCGCCGGAGTAGTAAGCGAGGTCGGTTGCGGCCATCACCTTGGCCGACGACACCAGGTCGCCCTTGGCGTCCTTGACCGCCACGATCCGCGGGTGCTTGGCCAGTTCGATCAGGACGTCCTCGGGAATCGGGATGGCGGAGCGGCCCGGGATGTCGTACAGCATCACCGGCAACTCGGTGGCGTCGGCGACCATCAGGAAGTGCTCCTGGACGGCGTCGGCCGGCGGCTTGCTGTAGTAGGGGGTGACGACCAGCAGCCCGTCCACGCCGGCCTCAACCGCGTCATGGCAGCGGGCGATGGTCGCGGCGGTTTCATTCGTCCCGACCCCGGCGATCACCGTGGCCCGGTCGCCCACCTCGGCCTTGACCGCCTTTAGCAGCGACAACTGTTCGGGGTCGCTGGTGGTTGGGGACTCGCCCGTGGTGCCGTTGATCACCAGGCCGTCGGCGCCCTGATCGTCGACCAGGTGGGCGGCAAGGCGCCGCGCCTCGTCCAGGTTCAGCGAACCGTCGGACGCGAACGGGGTCACCATGGCCGTCAGAACGCGGCCGAAGAGGGGGGTCGCCATGGGCAGAGTCTAGGGCCGCCGCCCCGGCACGGGACCCGGCTGGGACGCGCAGCGGTTCGCTAGGCTGACCGCGTGACTCCAGCCAAGCCAGCTCCCCGGTCGAGCGCCGCCGCCACCTCCTGGGCCTTCGCCGAGGATTTCGTCCCCGAATCGGAGGCCGCGGCCCTGGCGCGCCGCGCCGCAGCCGACTTGGGGGTCAGTGCCGTCTCCACCGGCGTTGCCGCCACCTTGACCTTCCTGGCCCGGACCATCTCCGCCAAGGCAGTGGTTGAAATCGGCAGCGGCGCCGGCGTGTCCGGCCTCGCGCTGCTGCAGGGCATGGTCGCCGACGGGGTGCTGACCAGCATCGACCTGGAGAACGAGCATCAGGTGGCCGCCCGCCAGGTGTTCAACGGTGCCGGCGTTCCGCTTCGCCGGGCTCGGCTGATCGCCAGCTCCGCGTTGAACGTGCTGCCGAAGCTGAGCGACGGGGCCTACGACCTCGTCCTGATCGACGGTGACCCGTTGGAGTACGTCGAGTACATCGCCCAAGCACTTCGCCTGCTGCGCCACGGTGGCCTGCTGGTCGTCCATCACGCGCTGTGGAACGGACTCGTCCCGGACGAGCGCAACGAGGACGACGAGACCCTGATCATCCGCGAGGCGCTGGAGGCGGTCGCCGGGATCGAGGAGTTCACCCGCACCCTGCTGCCGATCGGCGACGGGCTGCTGGTCGCCGTCAAGGGCTGACCCGTCCGACTTCTGACCACGACAAAGGGCCCCGCCGAAGCGGGGCCCTTCGCTGTCCCTGGGGTCAGAAGCCTGGGATGACGAAATTCTTCGGCACCACGGTGATGCCGTCCTCCACGTGGAAACCGCGGGCCCGGTCGTGCTCCTGGTCGACGCCGACCTCGACCCCGTCCGGAACAACAACGCCCTTGTCCAAAATGGCCCGGCGCACGACGGCGTTACGACCCACCTTGCAGTTGCTGTAGAGGATGGACTCCTCCACCTTCGCCCACTTGTCGATGTGCACGTTCGGCGAGAGCACCGACCGGTCGACGTCGCCGCCGGAGATGATGCAGCCCGAGCTGACGATCGAGTCCTCGGCGTTGCCGCGCAAGGTGAACTTCGCCCCCGGTGCCTGCACCTGCGAGGTGAAAATCGGCCACTTTCGGTTGTACAGGTTGAACTCGGGCTCGACCGAGATCAGATCCATGTGCGCGTTGTGGTAGGCCTCGATGGTGCCCACGTCCCGCCAGTAGTTGAGGTCCTTGTCGGTGGCCCCATCAACGGCGTTGCGGGTGAAGTCGTACACCTGGGCCCGTCCGGCTTGGACGAAGAAGGGCACAATGTTGCCGCCCATGTCGTGCTTTGAGTTGTCGTCATTGGCGTCGACGTTCAACGCGTCCACGAACGCCTTGCGGGTGAAGACGTAGTTACCCATCGACGCATACGACTCGTCGGGGCTGTCGGGCAGGCCGGGCGGGTCGGCCGGCTTCTCCAGAAACTTGTTGATCTTGTGGTTCTCGTCGGCATCGATCACGCCGAATGCGCTCGCTTCGCTGCGGGGCACCCGGATGCCGGCCACGGTGAGATCCATGCCCGAGTCGATGTGGGCCTGCACCATGGATGACACATCCATCCGATAGATGTTGTCGGCGCCGAACACGACCACGTAGTCGGGGTCCTCGTCGTTGATCAGGTTCATCGACTGATAGATGGCATCGGCGCTGCCCATGAACCACTGCTTGCCGGTGCGCTGCTGCGCCGGCACGGAGGTCACGTAATTGCCGAGCAGGGACGACATCCGCCAGGTAACCGCGATATGGCGGTCTAGCGAATGCGACTTGTACTGGGTCAGCACGCAAATCTTGCGGAGATCGGAGTTGACCAGGTTCGACAGGACGAAATCGATGAGGCGATAGGTCCCGCCGAACGGCACCGCGGGCTTGGCCCGGTCTGCCGTCAGCGGCATTAATCGCTTCCCCTCGCCACCAGCCAGGACGATCGAGAGAACGTTCGGATCACTCATGAGTGAGAACCTACGGCCCCAGCGCGCCCGGTGCCAGGGGATCGCAGAAAACGTCCCAAGCGCATGGGTTTAGGTGGGATTGGACACCACCCCTGACCGCAATGGTGTTTGTGTGACACGATCCGGGTATGTCCCTGCGCGTATCGATTCTCACCCGCGAATACCCGCCCTCCATCTATGGCGGAGCCGGCGTGCACGTGGCCCAACTGGTGCCTCAACTCCGCAAGTTCTGCTCCCTGGTGGACGTCCAGTGCATGGGCGAGCCGCGTGAGGGCGCCACCGCCCACGCGGAGAATTACCCCCCCGGCGCGAATGGCGCGATCCGGACCCTCGGCGCCGATGTCGCCATGGCGGCGGCCATCCCGGAGGTGGACGTCGTCCACAGCCACACCTGGTACGCCCAGTTCGCCGGGATCATCGGCGGTCTGTTCCAGGACATTCCGTCGGTGGTGACGGCGCACTCGCTGGAGCCCGATCGTCCGTGGAAGGTGGAGCAACTCGGCGGCGGCTACCGGGTCAGCTCGTGGATCGAGAAGACCGCCTACGCCGAAGCTGACGCGGTGATCGCGGTGTCGGCGGCGATGATCAAGAACATCAAGAACGCCTACCCGTTCGTCGACGACGCGAAGATCCATGTGGTGAAGAACGGCATCGACCCCGATGAGTTCAAGCCGGACCCCAACACCGACGTGATCGAGACCCTGGGTGTCGACCTGGACAAGCCGATCGTCACCTTCGTCGGACGGATCACCCGGCAGAAGGGCCTGATCCACCTCGTCCGGGCGGCCCAGCAGTTCGACCCCGACACCCAGGTGCTGCTGCTGGCCGGCGCCCCGGACACCCCGGAGATCGCCGCCGAGTTCGACGGCGCCTTCGCCGAGTTGAACAAGACCCGCAGCGGGGTGAAGTGGGTGCAGGAGATGCTGCCCCGGGCCTCCGTGCGCCAGGTGCTCACCCACTCGACGCTGTTCGCCTGCCCGTCCATCTACGAGCCGCTGGGCATCGTGAACCTGGAGGCGATGGCCTGCGAGATCCCGGTGGTGGCGTCCGCAGTGGGCGGCGTCCCCGAGGTCGTCGTCGATGGTGAGACCGGTCTGCTGGTGGCCTACGACCCGGCCCAGGCCGACGACCCGGCGTTCATCAGTGACTTCGAGAGCACCTTCGCCGACCGGGTCAACGAGTTGACCCGCGACCGCGACCGGGCCCGTCAGATGGGCCTGGCCGGGCGCCAGCGCTGCATCGACGAGTTCAGCTGGGAGAAGATCGCTCAGGAAACAGTCGCGGTGTACGAGGCGGCCATCGCCGCCCACGGCGCCAAGTAGTCCTCAACACAGTTCAGCCGGTCCCGGAGATGTCCGGGACCGGCTGAGTGCTGATGGGTCAGGTTCGCTGACCCGTCGGGTCAGGCCGTGGGGGGCTGGACGACGCCGTCCAGCGCTGCCCGGAGTTCGGCGGCCTCAGCGGCGTTCATTTCGATCACCAGGCGGCCGCCACCCTCAGCCGGAATCCGCATGGCGATCACGCGCCCTTCCTTCGCCACCTCGATCGGACCTTCACCGGTTCGGGGCTTCATCGCAGCCATCGCACACCTTGTCTTTCGTTGGACTAGAGGGCCATTATTCCAGACTTTGCCAACGCTTCTGAGCGCCCCCTGTTGGCGCGCGTCCCCATCGCCGATGGGCGCGGCCCGAGGCCCGGCGCCAGCGCCCGAAACGGCGTCGTCACCCGATCTCGGGTGGGTGGTTGGTGACGGTTGGCGCCTCGACTCAGTCGGGGGCGTCCGCGCGGGTCGCGGCAGCGGCGTCCGGCACCGGGGCGTCGAGTTGCCGGGCCACCCGGTCCAACAGTTGGTCGACCTGGGCCATCGAGTAGCCACGCGGCACCACGGCGAAGCGGACGCTGCGCAGGGTGTCAGCGCTGATCGGTCCCTCCGGGAGGTGTGGCCGCGGGGTGTCGGTGGTCGTTCCCGGCATCGAGCCGAGCCGCCCACTGGCGGCGACCGCGGCCAAGCCGAGGATGGCTACCGCGAACATCCACAGCACCCACTCCATGGCGGTCATCCTGTCACGACATCGTCGCGGTGGCCGACTGCGATGGGGGCCCATCCGGGCTGGTGGTGGCCAGCCGGATCACCTCGTCCACATCGTCGGTGAGGTGGATCAGGTCCAGGTCGGCCTCACTGATGTAGCCCTCGGCGAGCACCCTGTCCCGCACCCAATCGAGCAGCGGGCCCCAGAAGCTGGTGCCGAACAGCACGATCGGGAAGTAGGTCACCTTGTGGGTCTGGACCAGGGTCAGCGCCTCGAACAGTTCGTCCAGGGTGCCGAAGCCGCCGGGCATCACGATGAAGCCGCGGGAATACTTCAGGAACATCACCTTGCGGGCGAAGAAGTAGCGGAAGTTGATGCCGAGCGTCACGTAGCGGTTCAGCGACTGCTCGAAGGGGAGCTCGATGCCCAGACCGACCGACACTCCGCCGGCCTGCATCGCTCCCTTGTTGACCGCCTCCATCATGCCGGGGCCACCACCGGTGATCGCCGCGTAGCCCGCCTCGGCCAGGCCGCGACCGATCTCCACCCCCGACTGCCACATCGGGCTGGACTTCTTCGTCCTGGCCGACCCGAACACGCCGATCGCGGGGCCAAGTTCGGCCAGCGTTCCGAAGCCCTCGACGAACTCGGTCTGGATCCGCATCACCCGCCACGGATCGGAGTGCACCCAGGAGGTGTCGCCTCGGCTCTGCAGCAGCCGCTGGTCAGTGGTGGTCGGCTGAACCTGGCCCTGGCGACGGATCGTGGGGCCGGTGGTGCGGATGCGCTTGGTCACGTCGTCAGGCTAGTGGCCACCGGTCGTGCTCAAGATGTCGGCTGGATCGGTCAGGCCGATCTACGCCAGCCACCGCAGCAACGCGTCCCGGCAGGTGTACAAGTCGGCGACGGGGCAGAACTCGTCATCGGCGTGCGCTTTGCCGGGATCGCCAGGGCCAAAGTTGACCGCGGGCACGCCGAGTGCCGAGAAGCGAGCGACATCCGTCCAGCCGAACTTCGCGGTCGGAGTCCCACCAACCGCTGCCGCAAAGTGCCGGGCAGCAGGTTGGTCCAGTCCAGGGCGGGCACCGGGGGCGACGTCGATGATCTCGACTTCGAACCCGTCGAACAGCCGGCCCACCTCCGCGGCCGCGTCCGGGATCGACCGATCCGGGGCGAAGCGGAAGTTGACGGTGACCACGCAGCGATCCGGGACAACATTCCCGGCAATGCCCCCGGAGATGCTGACCGCGTTCATTCCCTCGCGAAACTCCAATCCCTCCACCTCAACGGATCTGGGGACGTAGCGGGCGAGGCGGCCCAAGACCTCGGCCGCATCGTGGATCGCGTTGTGTCCCAGCCAAGCGCGGGCCGAATGAGCAGCCACGCCCCTGGTCGTCACGGTGGCGCGGAGAGTGCCCTGGCAGCCCCCTTCGATCCGGGCGCTGGTGGGTTCCATCAAGATGGCCAGGTCACCAGCGAGAAGCTCGGGGCGTTCAGCCGCCAGCCTGGTCAGGGAGTTTGCGGACGCCTCCACCTCCTCGTGGTCGTAAAAGATCCAGGTGAGATCGCGACTGGGCCTTGCGACCTTGGCTGCGACCGCCAGCATCACTGCCACGCCACCCTTCATGTCCGCGGTGCCCCGGCCGTACACCCGATCTCCCTCAACCCAGGACGGGAGATTGCCGGCGACCGGCACGGTGTCTAGGTGCCCGGCGATGACCGCCCGCTGCTCTCGACCCAGATCGGTGCGGGCAATCACAGTGTCGCCATCGCGCTCCACCTGCAGATGCGCCCGCCCCAGGAGGGCAGCCTCGACAGCATCAGCGAGCCGCCCCTCGTTGCCGCTGACCGAGTCGCAGTCCACGATCGCGCGGAACAAGGCAACCAGATCGTCCCCCGGTTCGAAAGCGGGGGTCATCGGCGGGTGATCGTGAACGAGTCGGTGAAGGTTCCAGTTCCCGCGTTGTCGAACACCGCCGTGATCGCGTCGTTGGTGACGGTGAGTTGGAGGAAGCCGTGGGCGGGTGATTCGTTCTTTCCCGATGCAGTCACGAAGTATCCAGCCTCCTTGTCACGCGGGTAGATGTCACGCAGCTTGGTGCCTCCGGTCCCCACCGTGACGGCCACTGTGCCCGCTCCCTGTTGCAGCTCGTCGTCGGCATCAACGACGCAGTCGGCGTCGTACTTGCCAATCCCGAGCGCCTTGCAACCTGACTGAAGAGTCAGTTGCTTGGAGCGCTGGTAGAGGTGCTCATGACCCTGAATCAGCACGTCCACCTTCTCGGCCAACAACATCTCGTTGAGGTCTCGGCCGGAGGTACAAGCGTAACGACCCATCGTGATGCAGGGTCGGTGTCCGGCGACGATGACCCAGCCGATGCCACCGCTCCGAGCACCAGCTATCGCCTGCTTAGTCCAGGCGTAGTCTTCCGTTCCCTTCGCGTAGCTCTCCTTGCCACCTCCGAAATCGAGTCCTGGGCTGATCAGAACGAGCCGGACGATCGGGTTCCGCGCTGGCAAGTCCACGTAGTAGCGCCGACCGTAATCTCCTGAGACATTCATCGGAGCGGGTAGGCACTTGACGAAGTTCTCAATCCGTCCGTTGCGGCCATTCGACTCATGATTTCCGCTGACAAGGAGTTCTTTCACGTCCGGCGCGGTCGTCTTCACTCGATCACACCAGACGCCTTCCTCCCCGTTCTTCCCATACGAGAGGTCCCCCACCATCACGTTGGCGTCGGGTTCGACCTCGGCTATCCGCTGCAACACCGCCCGGGTAGCCGACGACCAATTCCAGTCACCAGCCGTGGTCAGCACCACCCGCTGGGGCTCCTCCGACGGTGCGGTGGACCGTGGGGCCGACGGGTTTTGGGTCTGTGGCGCAGCCGTGGCGGGGGGCGGATCAGTGGCCGGCGCACTCGGAAGAGTGGTGCCACATCCGGCCAGAAGGCACATCGAACTCATCGTTGCGATCAGGCGCAACCACGGAGACCGGAGCATCTATCGAGGCTAGCCGAAACCCTGAGGCTCGGGTTGCGCATTTTGTCTCCTTGTTGAGCAGCGCTCCCAGATTGCTTAGTCGCGTAGTACCGTTTCGTCACACCCACCCGGGGACTTAGGGCGAAATTGATGTTTCAACGCATTCGCGCGCGCGTCATCTTGGCGTTGTTAGGCGCAACAAGCCTCATCCTGCCGTTCAGTCACTCCACGCCAGCGGACGCGAGCCCACCCGTGGCACCGGTGCTGACGCCAGCACTGCCGAGCCTCGTGACCGCGAACAAAGCGCTGCTCGTGCCTTAGAGCGTCGTCGACCCGACCACGAACGAGACGACGAGCATCGTGTGTGCCGACTGCGGCATCCGTCGAATCAGCGATACCCAAGCTCAGGCCACCGGCATGTTGGTCGGGGCAGGCCTCGTGGCCAGTGACGTCGCCCGTCCGGTGAAGCTCCAGTACCTCTCCGGCACCACCTGGAAGACCATCTCGACGAAGGACGTCGACCCGACCACGGGCAAGGTGTCGTTCAACCCCTTCTCCATCACGGGCTTCAGCCGATGGACCGCGAAGTCGTACCGGATCTACGCGCCGAGCTTTGGCAGCGCCTCGTCGGTGAAGTCGCCCAGCACCAAGTTCCTGCCGGGTCCGGGGCTCCAAGACTCCCCCTCATACTCTCTGGGCGCCAACGTGCTCCGGGTGAGCGTCAACAACACCGTGTACCCCACCTCGAAGACCACGATCTACAAGGGGAGCCTGACCTACACCCACAACGGCAGGACCACGGCTCCGATCGCACTGGAGAACTTTGCGGTGCGCGGCCATG